>JBAQCK010000083.1:0-11605 GCA_049294075.1 Bacteroidales bacterium
TGTCTTCCAGGGTGTAAACAGGCGGTTCCGATGGATCGTAGGCGGGAATGTTGAGTTTCGATTGTGATTTTTTTATCTCCTGCCTGATCAGCCTTGCAAGCCTGGTATTTGCAAAATGGCCGGGGCGCGTTGCCACAACTTTACCCTTAAGTGGCTGGCCTACCAGCGCAAGGTCGCCCACTATGTCGAGCAGTTTATGCCTTGCCGGTTCATTCGGATATCTCAGTTCGGTGTTGTTAAGGATACCTGCAGTATGCTTAGTTATGCCCGGCCTGTTGAAAAGCGTTGCAATCCTGTCGATCTCTTCCTGTTCTACTTCCTTTTCGAGAATAACGACAGCGTTGTCAAGATCGCCTCCCTTTATAAGCCCCATCCTGTGAAGCGGCTCAAGCTCATGGAAAAACACGAAAGTCCGGCTCTTGCTTATCTTCTCCTCAAAATCGTCGATTGAATCGAGAATGGCATATTGATTCCCAAGTATCTTTGAATTATAATCGATTAGCACATTAATGCTGAGATGATCGTCGGGATAAATTATCAGGTCGACTCCCTTTTCCTCATCCGAATAAGTAATCTTCTGTTTTATAACAAAATAATTGCGGTCCTCCTTCAGTTCCCTGAAACCTGCCGCCTTTATAGCCTCGGTAAACATCCAGGCAGCTCCTCCCATAATGGGAGCTTCAGGGCCGTTAAGCTCTATTAATGCATTGTCGACCATTAATCCGTGAAGTGACGCCAGCACATGCTCGATTGTAGATACCGAGGCCCCGTTCTGCGTCAGGGTGGTTCCTCTTGAAGTATCAGTCACATTATCGGCAATTGCATCAATAATCGGCTTACCGGGCAGATCTGTCCTGCAGAACTTGTATCCGTGATTTGCCGGTGCCGGTTTGAATGTAATTGTAACTTCAATCCCGGTATGCAATCCTTTTCCGTTAAGGATTACCTCTTTTGCAAGAGTTCTCTGTTTCTCACTCATCAATCGTAAGGAATTTACATCCGGGTACAAAAAAAATCAAAAAAACCGAACATTCAAATTATTCTTCCTTAAGAAGCCTAATCTGCTTTTCCAGGTCCTCAACCTTTCTGTACAATTCGGGAAGGCGTTTGAATATAATGGAAGACCTCATGAAATCCCTGTGATCTATCGCCGGATAACCCAGGAGCACTGAGTTTTCTTTCTTAATATCGCCGGGGATACCCGACTGGGCACCAATTTTGGTCCCGTCAGCCACTTTAATATGGCCCGATAGTCCGACCTGTCCTCCGAACATACAGTTTCTGCCAACCCTGGTCGATCCGGCAATGCCGGTCTGGGCAGCCATCACGGTATTCTCGCCGATCTCCGCATTATGCCCGACCTGGATCAGATTGTCAAGCTTGACTCCCTTGCGTATTACAGTCGATCCCATTGTCGCCCTGTCGATGGATACATTCGCTCCTATTTCCACATTATCCTCAAGTATGACATTCCCCAGCTGGGGGATCTTCATGAATTCCGTCTCGGACTGGGGTGCAAACCCGAAACCATCGCTCCCGATAACGCTTCCGGCATGTATCGTGCAGTTATTCCCGACGATACAGTCGCGATAGATAACCACACCCGGGTTCAGTGTACACTTCTTCCCGAGCGTGGCATTGTCGCCGAGATAAACATTGGGGTATAGAGAACACTCATCTCCAACAACACAATTCTCACCGATGTAAGTGAAGGGACCAATGTAAACGTTCTTCCCTATTACCGCCGAGGTCTCAATCACAGCCGTTGGATGGATACCCTGCTTCCTCGGTCTTGCCTGATCGATAAGCTGAAGAAGGGAGGCAAAGGACTCATAGGAGTTTTTAACCTTTATCAGTGTGGCTCCGATTTCCGCACCCGGCACGAAATCGCTGTTTACAAGGACAATCGACGATTTTGTGGTGTAGATGTAATGCTCATACTTTGGATTGGCAAGAAAAGAGAGGGCACCGGGGTGACCTTCCTCGATCTTTGCAATTGTATTTACCCTGACTTCCGGGTCCCCTACTATCTCACCCTTCAGGAACCCGGCAAGGGTAGCAGCATTAAATTCCATATAGCTTACTGTTTTTTATCTCTTTGGGATAACATAAATAATACTTTGTGACACGTTCCGATAGCAGCCTGTGTTCAAACATATCGGAGACTTCAGTAATATCTGCCGTTGAACCGTTCTTCAGAAGGATCATTACCTCCGGGGAATCGGGTGCGTAGGTGCGGTTTGACACAGTGCCTGAAAAGACATAGTATCGTGCCAGTTCCGGACTTATTTTCAAATACCTGCCCGCCATGTCGGTAAGCTCCTCAATCCTGCTTTCAGGAAAGGGATCGTTCTGAAGCTCGACCGAAAGCAGGTTTCTGCTCATCAGCCTCCGCGACAGGTCCGACAGAATAAAGTCGGAACTGTCAGCCCAGTATTTTGCCGATGCAAGAATATCAGTATCATCAAGCCGGGTGAAATTTGAAGCAATGATTCCCGGTGTAAAAAGACCACCAGGTCCGAGGTCAGCAGGGCCGATATTGTTCCTGAGAAAAAATTTCAATGCCGGAGTTGCAAAAATCTCAACTCCCTGAAGCGACACTTCCTTTGCTCGCATCAGAACCTTAACCAGAAGACTTTCCGAAGAAAGGACCGTCTTGTGCATATACACCTGCCAGTACATCAGTCTGCGGGCTATCAGGAATTTCTCAAGGGAATAGATTCCTTTTTCATCCATAACCAGGCTGTCATTCACAACGTTCAGCATCCTTATTATCCTGTCGGAGCCTACCGATCCTTCAATGACACCTGTAAAGAACGAATCTCTTCTCAGGTAATCAAGTCTGTCCATATCCATCTGGCCCGATATGAGTTCATGCAGGAACTTTCTGCCGTATGTGCCTTTGAAAATGTCGATTGCCAGACTCAGCTTTCCCTCAAATTCGTCATTCAGCCTCTCCATGAGCAGAAGAGAAAGATCCTCATGCCTGATGCAGCTGATAATCGAGTTCTCCAGCGCATGGGAGAAAGGACCATGTCCGATGTCGTGAAGCAGAATGGCAATCAGGGCAGCCTCCTCTTCCGCCGCAGAGATTTCGACTCCCTTGCTCCTGAGCGTTTTGAGGGCATTGTCCATCAGATACAATGCACCCAGACAATGCTGGAACCTGCTGTGATTAGCACCAGGGTAAACAAAGCTTGTAAGGCCGAGCTGCCTTACATTCCTCAGGCGCTGAACCCACGGGTGCTGTATGATGTCATAGACAAGATCGCCCGGTATGCTTATGAACCCGTATACCGGATCATTAATGATCTTTCTTTTGTTTGTCAGGTATGCCACCCTATGAAAACTTAAGGTACAAAAATATGAATTTGTTTCGATTGCGCTTAAATAATCGAAACCCGTCTTATTCAGACAAATTTATAATTTTACAGAAAAGACGTTTCATATTCACCATCCTTAACCTGGGACTATTCTCGCCCATCGGCGACGAGGAATGGCAGATTGTGGCATTCCCTGCATCGGTACCGCATATTAACCTCTATCTGTTAAATATAGGACAGGCCATTGTAGTGATCTTTCTTGCTTCCGATTTTCTCAAAAGAGATAAGAAGGTTGATACCAATGAAGTCCTTTATACAAGATCGATGTCGAACTTCGAGTATATTATGGGTAAAACCACGGGTGTCCTCCGGCTTTTCGTCGGCCTCGATATCATTATACTCCTTATAGGACTTCTGATGAACATAATTTCGAAGACCATGACGATCGATCTGGCTTCGTACTTCTGGTTCCTGTTAATTATTTGCATCCCGACTATCATCTTCAGTCTCGGACTTTCTTTCATGCTGATGTCGCTCCTGATGAACCAGGCTGTCACTTTCCTGATACTTCTTGGCATCGCGGCTCTCAATATGTTCTGGCTGAACTTCAGGTTCGGATATATCTTCGACTACATGGCATTCGGCCTCCCGGTATTCAAATCCGGCATGATTGGATTTGACAATGCATCGTTTATCCTGAACCAGCGGCTCACCTGGCTCTTCCTGGGGCTTTCGCTCATACTCGCAACCATTCTGCTCTTTAAGCGTCTTCCCCAATCCAGGGCCCACACATCGCTTTCGGCAGTCTTCATGGTTATTTTTCTCGCCTTAACCGCCTTCTGCGCATGGAATACCTGGTCGGTTTACAGGACCGGCCTCAACGAAAAAAGAACTGTGATCGACACCAACAGGAAATTTGAGAACAGCAGCTTTGTTAGCCTCAGCCAGGCTGAGATAGATTTCGAACATCTAGGAGATTCTTTCAGCGCCTCCGCCGTCCTTCATTTCATAAACAATAACGACCAGCCCCTCAGTACTTATCTGTTTTCCCTTAATCCCGGACTCAGGGTCGACGGGGTAAGCTCGTCAGGCAAAGAGCTGAACTACAAAATGACAGGTCACATTGTCGCGATCGATCCGGCTAACCCCCTGGCCCCGGGTGAAAAAGACAGCATTAGTATTTCCTGGTCAGGTAAAATCGATGAAACATTTTGCTTTCCCGATAATAACGATAATGTTAATACTGCACCTTACAGGGTGGCGATGCTGAATGTAAACAAAAGACAGGCCTTCCTTACTCCCGATTATGTGCTGCTTACACCGGAATCGCACTGGTACCCGGTGCCGGGACTGAACTATTACCCTTCAAACCCTGCCAGGCTGAAGGTCGACTTTACAGAATTTATACTTAATGTAAAGACAAGAGACGATCTTGTGCCGGTTGCGCAGGGAAACATGAAAAAAGAAGGTTATAACAATGTTATAACATCCGATTCACCCCTCACAGGACTCTCGCTTGCAATAGGAAACTACAGGTCCGATACACTTACGGTCGACTCGGTCACTTATATAACTTATTATTATCCCGGACACGATTATTACAAAAAGGATCTGGCCGAATTGAAAGACACACTCAGTTTTCTTGTCTCGGGCATAATGAGGGATATAGAAACCAGTTTCTCGGCCGGATATCCGTTCACGACACTTAAGCTGGTGGAGGTGCCGGTTCAGTTCCATTCCTTTCCGCGGATGAGCACTCAGACCATGGCTGAACTTCAGCCTTCAATGGTTCTGCTTCCCGAAAAGCTGTCGATGATCGATAATGCCGGCTTCCGGAAACGATTCATCCGTCAGAAGAACAGAATGACAAGAAACAACCAGGTGATCACCGACAAGGAGTTGCAGGTAAGGTTGTTCAATGATTTTGCAAGGAACGCTTTCATTAGCGGAGAACAGACCAGGTATGTCAGGGACGAAAGGCTGACCGAACCCGTGCGCTACCGTCTGGGACCGAACTTTTATTTTTTCAGAAACAATTTCCGCTCAGCAGAATACCCGGTAATAAATGCTGTTTTTGAATCCCATCTTCAGAAACAGGTTTCGGAAACGGCCCAGTTCAGCAATATGTCGGGGGACCTGCAGGAAAATGACAGGGCCAACCTCGTCCGGAGAAATAGTGGTTGACAATGAGGACCCCGGCTTTTCAACCGACAACTCCACGGTGATGAGCCCGCTGAAAAGGATACTTGGAGTCAAAAAAAGACAGGCCGATACAGTGCAGGTTGATATTTCCCTGGCAGTGATAGGAGGACTTTTCTCATCAACCATTCTAACCCTGATAGTTATACCATGCGTCTACTGGGTAGTCGACAGCTTCGGCGATTTATTGACGGGAAGGAAAAAGATTAACAGCCAAATGAACAATAAAGCATAGGGAGGTATGGATTTCATTCTAAAAAGAAAGGTCCTTATCAGCATGCTCTTCATAGGGCTGTCCGTGCTGGGATATGTTTCGTACAAAAAGCTGGCTGTGGAGCTGCTTCCCAATGCCGAATTCCCGACACTGATAGTACAGGTAGGATCTCCGCTGGAGGTCGATCCCTCCTACATTGAAAACCAGGCCATCATTCCGATCGAGGGAGCCATCGGCACCCTGGAAGACGTGGAAAAGATTGAATCGAATATCACTTCGCGGTTTGGAACTATTTTCATCTATTATGTAAAGAATGCCGACCTCAAATATGCAAACCTGAAGCTTCAGGAGAAGATAGACCTTATCAGGAGTTCGATACCACAGGAGTTTTTTGTAAATGTGATCAAGATTGACCTCGAACAGCTCACCAACCAGTTCATGGCTCTGCAGGTGCGCGGAGAAGGTGGCGTAGACAGGATACGGAACATCACTGAAAGGGAAATCAAGCCTGAACTCGAAAATATCGATGGCCTTGCCGGTGTTCAGGTTTACGGAGGACAGGAGAACGCCATCGAGATACGGCTTAACAGAAGAGCATGCAAATCGCTGGGTATTACAATGAACCAGATCAGCTCCCTGCTTAACAATAACAGCAGGGAAAAGACCTTCGCCGGGAAGGTTATCGACGGAAGCCGGGAGATGTATGTAAACGTAACCTCATCCTATACCGATGTCAGGGACCTGGGAAACATTATAGTGAAACATGATGGGCCGGTGCTACTAAGGGATATCGCGGAGATCTTCTACGGAGTCAAGGAACAGAGTACAATAAGCAGGGTGAACGGGCTTGATGAAATCACGATCAACCTGGTGAATGACAGGCAGGCAAACCTTATCGGACTGTCACATACCACTCTTGAGGAGATACAGAGGCTGAACAGGGAACTTGCTGCATCAGGAGTGGAAATAAGTGTCCAGTACAACAGCGCCGAAACCATGGAAAAGAACATAAACCAGATTATCAGCCTGACCCTTGTTGACATCGCGCTGGCAATAGGGATGCTTGTCGACAATTCGGTTGTGGTGCTCGAAAACATATACAGGCTGGCCGGGGCGGGAAAGGACCCGGAAACCTCAGTCAAGCAGGGGCTGAGGAAAGTTATCCGTGCTGTATTCGCCTCCACCGTAACCACAATCATAGTTTTCCTTCCTTTTCTTTTTACTTCCAACTTCCTTATAAAGTTGATCGGGAAAAACATAAGCGTCTCGATCATTTCCACACTGATGGTCTCCCTGGCAGTGGCCCTGCTTGTCATCCCGATGGCAACTTTTTACCTTCTGTCGGGACCTTCGTCAGGCAACTCAGAGGTTTTCAAGAGACTTTCGATCCACGACAGGCTTATCCAGGCTTACCACCTGGTGCTGAAAGCCAGCATGAGGAAACCTGCCGCCACAATAATCGGGACACTGGCCCTCTTTTTCACAGCCCTCCTTGTGAGTTTTGGCCTCAGCCTGAACTCCGGCATGAAGTGGAAACCTCAGAATTCAGGATGAGCGTCACAATGCCGGCCGGATCAACACTGGCAAAAACCGACGCGGTGGTTTCCGAAATAGAGTCGAGGCTTGCATCAATTCCCGAAAAGGAAGACATCGTAAGCCGAATCGAGGAAGACCAGGCAACGGTTACAATCAACCTTAAGGAAGACTGGGACAAGAAAAGCAGGAGAAAACTGGCGGAGATAAAAAACGACATTTCAGAGAAAACAAGGAATATATCCTCGGCCGAAATCAGCATGGACGAGATTTCAACAAGCGGGGGGTTCACAAGCAGCAGCGAGAGCGCAGGCATGAGCAACCCCGGGGCCGATTTTGAATCACTCCTCGGAATCGGATCAAAGCCGGAATCGGTAATTATCAAGGGCCAGAACTTTGAGCAGATGAAAAACCTGGCTGATGATATCAGAACATATATCAACAACCTCGAAACAGTCGACAATGCCAGGATAAATGTTCAGGACAACACTCCGGAGGTCCGGCTCCATTTTGACATGGATTACATTGCCCGTAACGGCTATACACTTGGCGATCTGGCATCCGCCCTTTCATCGTTCGGAAGGGAATACTCATCCGGAGCCACCTTCCGGCAGGGAACGGAAAGCTACGACATCATGATCATCCTGGGAATTCTCTTTATGTTCTTTGATGAGGTGCTTCGCAAAAGCCAGTGGAACATATTCCTGAATCCTTTCAGTCCTGCATGGGACGTGAGTGAGACCACCTGGGCCATCATATCGCTCAAAAACCGTATCATACTGATTGCCGGCAGCATACTGTTCCTGCTCGCCGGCCTGTACAACCTCCAGAAAAGGGAAAAATTCATGTAATAAACCCTATTCAAACGGATGATCCCTCGAGAAATCAGGCCTGTAGTTAAGGCAGCTTCCAGGATCCTGTATCCAGCCGTTCCTGAATCCCAGTTCTTCCATTTCCTTCGCTACCGAATCATATTCAGCCTTGTAAAGAGCTCTGCCCAGCACAGGATGCCCGGCCACGTCTGGAGTGGGATGATACTGCGACATGAGCGAAATGTTCACCCCCGGCGACAGCTCCTCTGCTATCATCCTTAGCGCCTGCTTGCTTTCATCAGCATGACCAGGCAGAACAAGGTGCCGGATCAGAATCCCTCCCACTGCCCTTCCTTCACTGTCAGTCTGAAGGGGAGAGCCTTTCAGCCAGTACATTTTTTTCAGCGCGCACAGGGCAACGGAAGGGTAATCCGCGGCATCGGAATATTCCAGGGCAAAGGTTTCACTGGCATATTTGCAATCGGGAAGCCATACATCGATCAGCCCCTCCAGGCTGCCGATAACATCCGCCTTGTCGTAACCGTTTGTATTATACACAAAGACAGGCCTTAAACCCCTTGAATGAAGTCCCCTTATTATGGCTTTCACCTGAGGCACCACATGCGACGGTGACACGAATCCAACTGCGTTCACACCATTCCCGAGCAGACTCTCAATTATGTCAAGAGCCTCGTCAAGTCGGGTTATTCGAGGCCTGAATCCGCCAGCCGGCCTGCTTATCTCGTGATTCTGACAGTACACGCACCTCAGGTTGCAGCCTGAAAAGAACACATTGCAGATGCCCGACGGACCGCTTACCGGCGGCTCCTCACCCCTGTGAATGCATATCGAGGCAATGTTCATTCCGGCGTCGGCCCCGCAATATCCGGGCCTTCCCTCAAATCTTCCGGCATGACATTCTCTCGGGCATAAAGTGCAGTCCGATAAAAGGGCTCTTTCCGGGTCGGTGTAAATATCCCTGATCATCACTGACAGCAAAATTAACTATATGCAGATTATAAAAAACAACAGAATTTTTATCGTTTTACGATATCCTGGTTATCGTTTTGCGACAATTTTTTTACCTGAAACGATATGTTTCTGAAGACAAGCCTTATCAGTAACAGAAAAAAGATCACCAATTATATTGTGTATTTTCAAACAATTATTATCTTTGCATCCGAATTGAGGGGCATTTGAGAACAGGGGACCAGAGTCCCCTATTTTATTATCAGTTTCAGCGGATGACAGACAGGAATTTAATAGAGGAATTGATAAAGGAACACATAGCTGGCACCGGGATGTTCCTGGTGTCGGTGAAGGTAAGCGCTGACAACAGGATCACAGTGCTTGCCGACACCAGGGAGGGCATCACGATTGACGAGTGCGCACTGTTGCACCGCCATATTGAGAACGGGCTCGACCGCGATGCCGAGGATTTTGAACTGCAGGTTTCATCCCCGGGGCTCGACTCACCCTTCACGGTGATTGAGCAGTACTGCAAGAACGAAGGAAAGAAGATCTCCGTCGTCGACAATGAGGGGACGAAATATTCGGGTATCCTCAAAAACGTTACAAGCGGTGGCTTCGATCTTGAAACTGAAGTGAAGATCAAGGGAAAAGGAAAAGAAAAAAAAGATATCCCCTTTAACTTTGATCAGGTAAAAGCGGCAAAAATTATACTAACGATAACATAACATCAAGAAGATTTCAGAAGATGGAAAATATCAATTTGATCGACACCTTTTCGGAATTCAAGGAGCTTAAGAATATCGACCGTCCGACCATGATGAGCGTGCTTGAAGACGTTTTCAGAAGCATGCTTGCAAAGAGGTACGGATCGGCCGACAATTTCGACATTATCGTCAATATCGACAAGGGCGACTTTGAAATCTGGAGGAACAGGGTTGTTGTGGAAGACGATGAACTGGCTGATCCCAACCTGCAGATTCCATTGTCGAAGGCTAAGGAGATCGATGAAGATTACGAGGTGGGTGAAGAAGTCTCGGATGAGGTCAGGTTTCTCGATTTCGGACGCAGGGCCATACTGTCGCTCAGACAGAACCTTACAGCAAGGATCCTCGACCTCGAGAAGAACAATATTTACATAAAATACAAGGACAGGATCGGTGAAATAGTCACCGGTGAAGTGTACCAGATATGGAAAAGGGAAATACTTGTTCTTGACGATGACGGGAATGAGCTGATAATTCCGAAAAGCGAGCAGATCCCGTCCGATCATTTCCGAAAGGGCGATTCAATCCGCGCTGTTGTGATCAAGGTTGAAATGAGGAACAACACTCCTTTCATCATTCTCAGCCGCACATCCCCTGTCTTCCTCGAAAGGCTGTTTGAACTTGAGGTTCCTGAGATATTCGACGGGCTGATAACAATTAAGAAGATTGTCCGCGTACCTGGCGAACGCGCCAAGGTGGCCGTCGAGTCGTACGACGAAAGGATCGACCCGGTTGGCGCCTGCGTGGGGATGAAAGGATCGAGGATACATGGTATCGTGAGGGAACTCAGAAACGAAAACATTGATGTAATCAATTATACATCGAATAACCAGCTGTTCATTCAAAGAGCGCTGAGCCCCGCGAAAATTACATCGATCAAACTCGTCGAGGAGACAAAAAGGGCGGAAATCTATCTGAAACCCAACGAAGTATCGCTTGCCATCGGAAAAGGCGGCCTCAATATAAAACTGGCCAGCCAGCTTACAGGCTATGAAATTGATGTTTACAGAGAACCTGGAGGCGAGGATGAAGAAGATGTGAACCTTGAGGAATTCAGCGACGAGATCGATGAGTGGATAATCGAGGAGCTCAAATCAATCGGATGTGACACCGCCAGAAGCGTTCTGAACCTTTCAATCCACGACCTTGTTAAGCGTACTGATCTGGAAGAGGAGACCGTCAGGGAAGTAATTAATATCCTTAAAGCCGAATTTGAATAGAAATTATCATAATACCCGCTTGAGATTTAAGAAAGACTGAGGACTTATCTATGACTGAAGATATCAAGGCAACAAGATTAAGCAAAGCAGCCCGCGAATTTAACGTCGGGATCTCGACTATTGTGGAATTTCTCCACAAGAAGGGGTTTGATCTTGATCCTAATCCAAATACCAAACTGCCTCATGAAGCTTACCTTTTTCTGCTGAAAGAATACAGTGGCGACCTCAACGTCAAAAAGGAGTCAGAGAAGCTGATGCTGAAAGATTTCCACAGGAAAAAGGAGACCGTTTCAATCGATGATGTTCCCGGTGCAAAAAGCGAGGATCAGGACAGGGATGAAGAAGTTATGATCAAGGATACTTCGCCTGCCAAAAAGACTATTGATATCAAGACTGAGATCCCGAAGCCCGACATCAAACTGGTGGGCAAGATTGATCTTGAAAAGACCCTCAAGCCAAAGGTTGTGCAGCCCGAAAAACCTGCCCCGCCTGAACCTGTCAAGGAAGAAAAAGAACCTGCCCCGCCGGCTGAACCGGTTAAAAAACCAGCAGAAACACCAGTTGCTGA
>JBAQCK010000084.1:0-16769 GCA_049294075.1 Bacteroidales bacterium
TAGTGTTACATTTCCAACATATTGTATATCAAGGTTTTATCCTAATAATAAGACATGTTTTTATTAACATTGAACGTGTAAGATATTAACAATCAGTGGGTTGATATTTTTTGTCATGTACTAAGAGATTTCAATTAAATTAGTTCTGTGTATGGACAACCCATATAAATTACAGACAAAATAGTTGCAATAAATCAAATCTGAACCCAATTGCTTAATCCTTTCATAATTAAACCTATAAATGGCTTATCCTTCTTCTGTAAAAGTCGATTCATTGGCATTTAACTTGTTAAAGCCTGGTAGTTTAGAATAGATCAGCCTGAGGTTCTTATTCTCTCTTAAGACAAATATTACAGCAACTATTATTATCAATGCAGCATATAGAAGAATTCTTAAGTAATTTCCGTCCGTCAAATAAAAAACCGCTAAAATCGACAATGTAAGAAGCAACAATCGGATTTTATTCCAGAAGTTCTCATTCAGTAGCCTGCTGGTCAGATAATTCAAAAAAATGCTTGAAAAAAGCAAACAGGCAATAATACTTCCGATCACAACTGCATTTACTCCAACACTCTTAAATAAAAGTATTGAAACTACAAGCTTCAAAGCACCTTCTGTAACTCTTGTAATATTATGCCACTCAATCATATAAAAGGTTGAAGCAAGCACTATCCTGTTCGGAAGCACGGATGCCTGAAGAATGAAATTAAAACATAACAGCATATTAATTGTATCCCCAAGATAGAAGTCCGGCCCCACCCAAATACCGATAAACCATTTGTTGACCAGCATGATGACCAAACCCATTATAAAGGCTGCTGTAAAAGCGAGGTTGAAGGAGAGGCTATGCATCCTTGATAACAATCCTAAGTCGCCTTTACCATAAATCTGTGCAAAGTAGGGTCTCGTGGTGTTGAAAAATTGCCCGTGAAATTTATCTGCAACCTGATAAAGCTTTATTGTAATTACATAACTCGTAACCGTTGTAAGTGAAATGTACTGGCCTATCAGAAATGAATCCATTCTGAAAATAAATATGCCCGCGAGTCCGCCTATCGAAAACCAAATGCCATTCTTTAAAAGAAACCTGAACCTGTCAAATCGCCATAAGCCCAGGTCTATCTTTACATAACCCAGAGTTCTTTTAACTCTTATCCAGGTTATAATGCTTATGATTACTGTGCCAATAAAATTACTGACTGCAAGCGACAACAGTTTCAATCCATGCATAAGAAAAAAGACTGTCAGCGCTGTATTTATTGCAAGCAATCCAAATCTGAGATAATTGTCAATATGAATTTGCTTACTGGCAACTAGCATCGAGTTAAGAGGCTGTAAAATGAATGAAATTGTAAAGCTCATAACCAGAATCGCTACCACCAACTGCAGATGCTCTGCTGAAGCCTCCTTACTAAACAGCAATTCCGGTTTTAACGTAACAACAATGCCTGCCAGGATTATTATGATCGCACTGGTAAGTTGGGTGAAAAAGGTAGTACTGGCTAATATATTTAACTCTTCTTTATCGCCTTTGCCTATAAGTTGTGCCCCTCTTGAATTAAACACTGAACTTACACCAAGGCCTGCCAGTCCTAACCAGGTAAGAAGGTCACCTGCAATGGCAAAGATGGCATACTCCGGTTTGGTAAGGTATTTCAGGGTAAATGGAACAAGCCATAAGCTGACAATCAGACTTGTGATCATAAAAGCGTAACCTGATGCAACCCCCTTCAGAAATCTTTTAGAATCTTTACCCATAAACACCCAGGTGAAATGACCTTATGTCAGCGTATAAGCTTTTTTATTATTGTGCCAGCCTTGCTTTTAGCCAGACGTGACCTCATGCTTCGGAATAACCCGATAAGCATGAAATGAAACTGTCCAAAAAGGAGCCATTCAATACGTTTTGATTCCAACTTTCTGATTACTGATTTATAATTTCCCTGTGCCTGAACCAGAGTATTGCCTTCCTTATCAGTCTTTTTAGCAACTAATCTGATATTCTTTGGAACAGGTCCTCTGATTCCACCTGAATCAAGATAAATAATTTGGAATCCGCGTTTTGCCAGGAACCATTTAACTGTTTCGGGGGAATAGTTAACAGGGTGAACATATCTTAAGAAATAATGATCAAGGGATCTGAATGGCTTAAGGATATTGGGCACTTCAATGAGCATATATCCATTATCAGTCAATAAATCACGGCATTTTGATATTGCCCTGTCAGTATCATAGAAATGTTCCAGGACATGGATCATGATTATCATGTTAAACTTTTGATCGCCAAAATCATGTGCTTCAAAAAAATCATCTATAATATTAAGTTTATGGACAGCCTTTGCATTTGAAGAATTTGAACCTGGTTCAATACCTATGGCATGCGGATATTTTTCGGCCAGGTAATATAAAAATCTCCCGCTTCCAGAACCAACCTCCAGGATGTCTGAGTTCCTATCCGGAAGATAATCGTGAATCATTCCTATAATTTTACTGATATCTGCCGGAGTGCCTTTTAGTGAAGGGGTAAAACTATCCTGATGAATATAGAAATCATTATAAGCTTCCAGGTAAAAAAGGTTATAAAGATCTTCCCGTGGAACGGGATTTGTATATATTAATGAACATTCCCTGCATATTACGGTAGGAAGGTTTATACCATCCTTCATCGTCTCAGAGATTATCTCGTTGTTATTACTGCCGCAGTTGGGACAAGCTCTTAGAACAAGACCTGATGTCCACTTCTCTAACAATCTGATAGATTTTGAATTTCCCGCCATCAGTATATGCCTTCAGTCCTCAATCATCCTTGTTCCCGGGCAATAATTATCACGTATCAGGTAATAATAGTTTAATCTTAGCCCTTCACCTGCGAGAAACATATTCATAATATTGGACAGCATTTAAGAGATCCTCAGGTGTATCTACACTGATGGTATCATCAGCGATTATTGCACATTTAATTCGGTACCCGTTTGCAATCCAGCGCAGCTGCTCAAGGTTTTCTGCAAGTTCAGATGCTGACTGCGGAAGCTTAGTTATCCGCATCAGTGTATCATAACGGTAACCGTAAATCCCGATATGCTTGTAGTTCCGTGCCAGCCACTCTTCTGGGTCATTTAGACCCGGGATATCTTTTTTCAGGGGTGACCTGCTGAAATTATATACCCATCCGTCCTCTTCAACAAGAACCTTTACCTTATGCCTTACCTTCATATCTTCAGCCCTGGCAAAAGGGGCGGCAAGGGTTGCTATTTCTGTCAACGGGTCACTGAAACAACCGCAGAGAAGCTTTATGCTTTCAGGTGATATAAAAGGCATATCTCCCTGGATGTTTATTATCATATCATCTTCTTTTGCCGTTCGCATAGCAACTTCGGCGCAGCGGTCGGTGCCTGTCTTATGATCAGGAGAGGTCATCACCGCTAACCCGCCAAAGCCGGCTACGGCATCAGCAATGCGCAGATCATCTGTGGCAACCCACACTTCTGAAAGAGCTTTTGAAACATGTTCATAAACATGCTGAATCATGGGCTTGTCTCCTATCATTGCAAGCGGTTTGCCGGGGAGCCTGGTGCTGCTGTAACGGGCAGGGATAATGCCTATAAACTTCATAACAGTGCCTTTCTGATGGCTGTCAATTTCTTTACCAGGTCCTCAAGACGGTTTAGCGGCAACATGCTCGGTCCGTCTGATAATGCTTCAGAGGGATTGGGATGCGTCTCAAGGAAGATGCCATCGGCGCCTGCGGCAACGGCACACCTGCCTATCGTCTCAATCATTTCAGGATTGCCTCCCGAAAAACCGGCCGGCTGGTTCGGCTGCTGCAGCGAGTGAGTGATATCAACTATGACAGGCACGCCTGACTTCTTCATCAGGGGAATATTGCGCATGTCAACCACGAGATCGTTGTAGCCGAAGAATGTTCCCCTCTCTGTGAGCATTATGTTTTGATTACCCGTGGAGCGTACCTTCTCAACGGCATAATCCATTGTGCCGGCCGAAGCAAATTGTCCCTTCTTGATATTCACCGTTTTTCCTGTCATGCCCGCAGCAACCAACAGATCAGTCTGGCGGCACAGGAAAGCCGGTATCTGCAATACATCGACATACTCAGCTGCCATCCGAGCCTCCTCAGCAGAGTGAATGTCAGTAGTCACCCTTACCCCGAATTTCTTCCGGACCTTTGCCAGAATCTCCAGTGCCTGCCTGTCACCCAGACCAGTAAACGAATCTCCTCGTGTGCGATTAGCCTTACGGTATGATGCCTTGAAAATAAGATTCAAGTCATAGGCTGCGCCGAGGCGCACGACCTCCTTCGCTATATGCATGGTGATCTCTTCGGACTCAACCACGCACGGTCCCGCTATCAGTATCAGCTTCTCCATTTCTTAATTTATATCCGATATAACCGCCATGATGTCTTTTGGCGTATTCTTCTTTTGTAAAACCTGTCTTTCTCATCATAAGCACCACCAGGGCGTCACCTATAGCTGCCATAACAGTGGTGCTGGTGGTGGGTGCAAGTCCAAGGGGACAGACTTCTTCAGGAGTGCCGGTGGAGAGACATATTGCCGATCTCTTCCAGAGCCTGCTGTGTTCATTACCGCAGATCAGAATGGCCGGCATTTCAGGATACATTTTTTCAGCCAGGTCAAGGAGCTCAATCACCTCGCGTGTCTCGCCGGAGTTTGACACTATGAGCAGAACATCATTTTCCTGTATTACCCCCAGGTCGCCGTGCTGGGCTTCGCTGGGATGAAGGAAAACGGAGGGGGTGCCGGTGGAGCTGAACAGGGTGGCGATGCTATGTGCTATCTCTCCGGCCTTGCCCAGGCCGCTGGTGATCAGCTTGCCCCTGCGTTTATGGACATGCTCATAAATCAGATCAACGGCTTCTGCATAATGATCTGTAACAGGAATGTTCATAATAGCCCGGGATTCTGTTAAGAATACCTGGCGGATTTCTTCTTCGAGTTTAATATTCATATACAATCAAAGAATAGTTCTAAGAAATAATCTATCTCTTTATATATATTACATTCCACATACCATTGTGACGTAGGCCTGTTTTATAGCCATACTAGAATCGCCAACGGAAATGCACACTTTTCACAATTTTTACTTTAGGACAGTATAACTATAAAAACAGTAGCCAAGCTGTATGGTAACCACTAAGATGAATGTTAAGTATTTAATTGTTTTACGGGGGATAATGTTCATTTTTCTAACGTCGACATATAATCCGAAAAATCCGAAAAACGAATAATTAACAAACGCATTGATTTCGCTTTTAGGAAGTAAAGGCAAGATTAGCAAACCTGGCAGGTAAAACAGGATAGCTTCATAATTTTTCTTTCGAATTCCTCTGATAAGAAAATAAAAATAAAGAAGATAAATAACAGTAATTAATCCAACCTGGGCCAAATCAATTAATCTTCTTTCAGCAAGGCCAAAATAAAAATTATCTGCAACGCCATTGAAAACGGGTAAATTAAACCCACCTGAACTGTCCTGATAAGCTACAAACCACCATAGTAAATCATCATGCATGAGAAATGAGCCTAACAAGAGATATACAACAAATGGGATTGATGCTAAGATGTACTTTTTGATATTAAATGATTTGTTTAAAATTTCATATAACACTAAGGCAAGTATGAAAAAAGCGGAAGATTTATGAACTAATGGCAAAAGGGAAACCAAAAAATAAAATATAAAATCCCTCTTGTTCTTGAGAAGCAAATAAATTATTGAAAATTCTATGAAATACAACAATGAATTTGCCCTGGGCATGAAAGTCATGAACCAGGAAAAGAATGGCAGGGAAAAAACAAACACAATATCCAGTGCTGTAAATTCATTATACAGTTTTTCAAATATTTTATTAAGAATAATAACAAATCCAATAAGAAACGTCAGGTTAACTAAATTCATGATTAAATAGTCTCCTATAAGATTTGCAGAAAGTTCAATAAACAATCTGACTAATAATGGGTACAAAGGCTGAATTGCAGGATCGAATGAAAGAGGCTCATTGACGATTTTATAATACCAACCCGTATCCGTGTTTGTAATAAAATTGAATCCCAGGAGATATAATAACAAATGAAATGCTCCGTAGAGAAAGACAATGACTAATATTGAGATATAAAGTTGCTTATGCTCTGGTTTTATTGATAACATCGTTAATATTTAATTCGTAAAACATAGGTAATCTAACCAGACAATCTGCAAAGCGATCACAATTTGGTAATTCCCGTCCATCATGTTTTAAAGAGTAGAACGGACTTTTATGCAGACTCAGGTAATGGAATACGGCCAGTATTCCGTTAGACTTCAGATGGTTGATCAGCCGAATCCTTTCATCAGGGCCGTTGCATACAATATAATACATATGGGCGTTGTTTGTTGCATAAGCTGGTACGTGAGGCTTTGTAAACGAAAAATCCTTAAGCCAACTCTCAGAATAATGATCGTACCACTCCCATATTTCTTTTCGTTTTTCCTGTATCTCATCAAGATCTTCTATCTGTGCCCATAAAAATGCAGCCGAGACTTCCGATGGCAGAAAACTGCTTCCGGTATCAACCCATCCGTACTTGTTTACTTCTCCTCTGAAAAATTCAGCCCGGTTGGTGCCTTTCTCCCAGATTATTTCGGAACGCTTAATAAATCTTTCATCATTTATGGCCAGCAAGCCACCTTCGCCACATTGTATATTTTTTGTTTCATGAAATGAAAACGCCGCCAGGTGACCGATTGATCCCAGAGGTTTCTTTATTCCATCGTTACCGGTATAATAACTATCCGTTGCATGTGCGGCATCCTCAACAACAAACAGGCCATGTCGTCTGGCAATATCCATGACCTTATCCATGTCGCAGGCTACCCCGGCATAGTGAACGACAACAATAGCCTTTGTTCGCGGAGTGATCAGCTCCTCAATCTTATCCTCGTCTATACCCGGGTGGTCAGAGCGGCTGTCGGCAAATATAATTTCTGCTCCCTCACGGTGAAACGCAAGGGCAGTACTCACAAAAGTATAGGAAGGGATAATGACTTCATCACCCGGCTTAATTTCAAGAAGGATTGCACACATCTCCAGGGCATCGGTACAGCTTGTTGTAAGAAGCGCTTTTTTAAAGCCATAACGCTCTTCAAAATATTGCTGGCACATCTTCGTGTACTTGCCGTTACCGGAAATATGCCCTGATGCAACTGCATCATAGATATAATGTACCTCCTTGCCGGTGATGTGTGGTTTATTAAAAGGGATCATAATATATCGTCTTTTCTCTCTCTAAGCCTACGGGCAATTTTTAATTAATCCTGAGAACTGTTGCAGCCCAAGAGTATCCGACTCCAAATCCGGCTACTAGAACATTTCCCTTGAAACTGTTTTCTTTTTGTGCTTCGACTAATGCAATAGGTATGGTTGATGAAACGGTATTGCCGAATTTTTCAAGGCAGAAATAAAACCTTTCAGGCAAAATTTCAATCAGCTTGCGCAAATAGTTCATCATGTACTTATTGGCCTGATGAAAAACAAACAGATTAATATCATCTCTTACAAGATCGTTCTTAATTAGAGTGCGCTCAATAAGAACTGGCACCGCTTCCGAAGTGAAGTTAAAAATCTCACCTCCATTCATGTACAGGTAATCAGATGAGACTGGATTTTCGTCCTCATCAAATATCAGGTCTTTACGAGGTTCAGGATACCGTAAACCACCTGTTTTTACTATCAGGTTATTACCTCCACTACCATCAGTACCAAGTGAAAATTCCCCTATTTCAGCAAATCCGTCATGAGATACGAGAGTCGCTGTGGCCGCATCTCCGAAAATTGTTCTGTTTCCTTTGTCCCTTGGATGTATGTGCTTTGAATATGTTTCGGAAGTTAAAAGTAGAACGTTATCTGATATTCCGGCGAGAATTAATCCTTTCGCCAATGAGAGACCGTATACATATCCCGAGCACCCGAGATTAAAGTCAAGAGCTCCAATGTCGGTTCTCAAGCCAAGATTCGACTGAATAAGACAAGCTGAGGTTGGTAAAAAATAGTCGGGACTCTGTGTGCAAAAAAGAACAAAGTCTATTGTAGAGCGGTCAATTGAATGTTCACTAAAAAGTGTCTCCGCTGCCCTGTTTGCCATGTCAGAAGCAGTTTCGTTTTCACCAGCTATGTGCCTTTCCTTAACACCAACCTTGCCTGATATCTTATCGGCTGTCCATTCCGGAAATTCCTTTATTAAATCTTCATTGGTTATTACCTTTTCAGGCAGGTAATATGAGATAGCCCTGATATATGCTTTCATAGTATTAAAGTAATGTATAGCCACCGTCAATTAACAAACTGCTGCCAGTAACCCATTGGCTGGCATCAGATAACAGATAAACAGCTGCATAAGCAACTTCTTCAGGTTTTCCATAACGTTTCAATGGATATTTAGCTACGTCATTCTCATGTTCCTTTGCACCCAGGAGAGACCCTTTCATCAATCCTGTTTCAATCATACCGGGATTGATACAGTTTACTCGTATAGAACGTGGTGCCAGTTCAAGAGCAATACTTTTCATAAACCCAGTCAGTGCAGATTTTGAAGCAGCATAAAGGGAGCTACCATAAAATGCACAGTCATTACCGTTAATAGATGAAATATATACCAGTGAAGCACCTCTGGCCAGTTTCTTCTGCTGTACCAGGAGGCGAGACAAGTGAATTGGTGCAATTGCATTGACCTGCATTATCTCATCTACATCCTCCTTCTCAATTGACTGAACTACCAGGGGTTTTATTATGCCAGCGTTACTTACCATACCGTCAAGTGGAGGAAGAGAACTAACAAGTGACTGTAGTTCTTCTTCAACTGTCAGGTCGGCGCAATGTTGTGTATGATTGGTGCCGTCCATAAGAGAATAGGTTTCTGCCAATCGTTCAGGATTACGACCTGTTATAACAAGAGACGCTCCCATATTGGCGCATACTATTGCTATGGCTCTTCCGATACCTGATGAAGCGCCTGTCACCAAAATTGTTTTATCAGCAAGGGAAAAAGGATTCATTTCACTGCTTTTTGGCTATCATCAGGTCATACAACTCCTGTACAGTATTGACACTCCTCAGCTCATCAGCCGAAATTATAACTTTGCATTTTTTACTTATCATATTCAAAACAGCCAGAGCATTAAGCGATGACCATTCATCAATATCTCTAAACCTGGTATCAGGTTTAATTGAAGAGGCATCAGTATCATCAAACTGGTCTGCAAAATTCTTTGTAAATTCTTCAATACTCATAATAGCCTATTGATTAAATATTTGTGATATTCCAGTCCTTCTCTCAAGGTAATCATCAGAGGTCAAAGTGTACAATTGATTAACAATTTCTTCCTGGTCTTCTTCTAATTTATATCCTATAATTTTATTATACTTGATTGCACGCTTATTATCTTTCATAATATGTGCAATTAACCTTTTTAAGCCGAGCCTCCCAAAACAAAAATCATAAAGACACAGGGTGGCCTGAAATGACACAGTAGAGTTGAGCCATTCTTCATCATAGATAAATATTCCGGCTTCTCCTTCCATTTTTTCGAAATCTATGTCACGCACATTTATCAAGCCAATTTTTTTTTCCAGATACTCTATGATAAAGTAGTAGTTGTTCCCATTGTTTATTTTTTGAAACCATTTTTGCTGCATTTCCGGTGTTATGTAATCTCTGAACTCCATAAACCTGGAGATCTTTGGATCATTTCTCCAGTTCCGGACCATTTCTATCTGATCAATAGTTAATCTGACAAGGGTAATATTGTAATCACTCAGAGTCATTCTCAATGTTTATTTCATCACTGACAATAAATAGCTGCCTGCCCTTTACCTGGTCAAAAATCTTTCCAATATACAGGCCCACCACGCCCAGGACAAAAAGCACTAATCCGCCAACAAACCAGATTGAAAATACAGTTGTTGTAAATCCTGCCACGGTAATAATACCTGTAAGGCGTGCAAAAATATTATACAGTGCAAGCAGGAACGAGAGCATCGAAATAGTGAATCCCAGTTTAACAGTCATCCTGAGAGGCTTGTTGCTGTTTGCCATAATAACGTCGGCGCTTAGTTTCAACAATTTGCTGAGGGAGTAGGAGCTTTTGCCGTTAAATCGTTCAGCATGTCTAACATTTATAACAGCTGACTTGAATCCAAGATAACTCAACAGAGAAGGGAATGAGCGCGACTGTTCCTTCATCATTTTGAACTGGTTGATCACTTTCTCATGATAAATACCGAAATTGGCTATCCCGCTATCTGTTTTCATTCCACTCAGATATCTATATAAACCATGGAAGAGTCTGGATGTTAAGCGTTTGAAAAAATGATCCTTGCGATCCAGCCTTCTCGCAAGTACAATATCAAATCCTTCCTGTGCCTTTTGGTACAGTTTCGGAATCTCCTCAGGTCTGTCCTGCAGGTCACAATCCATTACAATCACCCATTCTCCACCAGCGTAGTGTAATCCTGCGGTTATTGCATAATGCTGACCAAAATTTCTGCTCAGATTGATTCCTTTAATTCTTTTGTCCCTGTTACATTCGTTAACAATTGCCGTCCAGGAATTGTCAGGTGAAGCGTCATTCACAAGTATGATTTCAAAACCTTCCGTTATTGACTGAATGGCATTTTTTATTTGAGCCACTAATTCTGAAATAGTACCTTCTGCCATATAAACAGGGCTTACAACTGATATGTGTGGCTTCGTCATCTGGTTTCAGTTGAGTGATTTATGTAAAGTAAGTTGGATGGGGTCCAAATCTTATTTTCGGCAAAGTGCTATTTTATTGCCGATAATCAGAATACCATTTATAAAACTTAAGTAACCCTTCCTTCAATGCAGTTTGTGATTAATTACAATAAGAATTGATCCGGCCTATGTCAGCATAGGTTGCATTGAAGTCGCCGGGCTGCATAGGGAGATACTCCATATTCGCCTTGCAGTCGAGAGTCTGTTCAATTTCTGTGACAAGCTCATTGACGACGACAGAGTTGTTATTACCGATATTCATCAGTAAAGGAGGCTCTCCGGATTTCTGCTTATTCAAAATAGCAATCACACCATTTATAATATCGTCAATATAGGTGAAGTCGCGCAGCAATTTGCCTTCAGCGTAAACCTGAATGGGTCTGTTGTTCATCATGGCTTCGCTGAACTTCCAGATTGCCATATTGGGGCGGTCCCATGGGCCGTATACAGTGAAGAAACGCAATCCCGTTGCCTGGATGCCGTACAGTTGACTGTAGTTGTAAGCCATCAGGCTCATTGCTCTTCTGGGTTGCTGCATAAAGACTGACAGGGTGATCAACATTGTCATCCTCGCTGAAGGGTACCTTCTCATTATTGCCGTACACGCTCGAGCTGCTGGCATAAAGCAGATACTTTACAGGATAATGCCTGCAGGCTTCGAGGATATTAAAGAAACCTACAATATTGCTCTGAATGTAAACATCCGGATGATCAATGCTGTATCTCACCCCGGCCTGGGTGGCGAGATGAATTACGTAATCGAACTTCTCTGACCAGAAGAGCCGGGTAAGGTTCTCCTTGTCTGTAAGATCCGTCCTGACAAACCGGTAACCGGCGTATTTTTTGCTCCGGGTAGGTGAATTCCATTCAACTTCATCCCGCATTATGCCTGCCTCATTCAGCCGGACAAATTTCAGGCTGACATTGTAGTAATCGTTGATGTTATCGAGCCCGACGACCTCATTTCCCTCCGTCAGCAATGAGTTTGCCAGGTGAAAACCGATGAAGCCGGTGGTGCCGGTGATTAGAAATTTTGACATGAGTAGTTTAGTTTAGGTCTGAGGTCCGAAGGTCTTTATTGCGCAGGGCGCAAGGTGTCAGAGTTTGCCTTCGGCGAGCTCGGCCTGCTAAAGCAGTCCTCGGTTCAAAGTTTCAGGGTCTCAGGGTCTCAGAGTTTGCCTTCGGCGAGCCCGGCCCGCTGATGCGGTACTCGGTTCATGGTTCCTTGTTTCAGGTTTCAGATTTCAGGTCTTCTTCTAAAATCAATGTTCCCGGTTGATGACCCAATGGCCGGACGTTCTGCCTCCTGCCCGTGTTATTAATTTCAACTCCTTCAGCCGCGCGAGGCTCCTCTCTATCGTTCTGCCAGCATGCCCGGTAATTTTTGCCAGCTCCGGGACTGTTATTTCCGGATTGTCCATAATGAGCCTGTATACCTCTGATAAGGTGCCTTTTAGCTCTTTACCGACACCTTTACCGACACTTTTACCGACATCTTTACCGACATCTTCTGTGCCTTTTCCGACTATGGTTACCATAAAACCATCTGATATATTCCGGAATTCCGGTTTATCATTTCAATTGCCTGTTGAACTTTTTCAAAAGATAAGTCGCTTGTCGTGAATTGGCTGTTTATATGATAGTCCCAGCTGGTATTGAATGATTGTAAATGCAGACTAACAACCTCCTGCGTACTAAGAGTATGATTCGAGTTTGCTACTCTTTTATAGTACTTTCCTCTAAATGAAACTGGTTTGATTGGAAACTCCTGAATTGAAAACACGACAATTTTCTTATTCCCGATAATTACAACCTCAACTTCCGGTATTATAGAGGGAGAGGTTTTGTTTTTAATTTCATTCAGCCAGTTCTGCACAGACTCTGAATGTATCGTGACGCCCACTGCTTTTCTGTCATTGGAAATACCAATAATGACAGAACCTCCGGCAGTATTTGCGAATGCCACAAGAGTTTCTATGACCTCGTTATTGAACGAGCTCTTAAACTCAGATGTGAGTCCTTCTCCTTTTTTCAATAATATGTTTATATCCTTTTCGGTCATTGTGGCCAATGTGCTGCTGTCATGCGGTAATGCGGTCGTGCAGTCTGCTATCAGTAAGAAGCAGGCAGCAGGAGGTGTTCAGGGACCAGGGTTTCAGGGTTCAAGGTTCCAAATTCCAAGTCGGCGCAGAACACTAATAAAAATCGGCGAGAAGAAAATCAGCTATGTGCATGTGCTTTATGCCTTCATAATTGTCTCTCCAGATTTCATCCATTGTGACAACATATTTCGGGTGATGATCACGTATCTCCATCAGAGGAGTGAACTCCCGGTCAACAGTTGCCTGTGCATCCATGCGGAAGGAGACCTGAACGTAAATCCTTTCCTCTCCTTTTTTTGCGATAAAATCTATCTCCCTCTCCTCCGAACGAGCAGTATATACATCATATCCCCTGCGCTTCAGCTCCAGCATAACAATGTTCTCAAGCAGGCCTGATATGGACCTGTCCCTGTAACCCATGACGGCATGGATCAATCCGGGATCTCCTACATAGCATTTCTCAAGCGTCTTGAGTATCTCCCTGCCTTTGACATCATACCTGGGAACACGATATATGATACAGGCTCCTTCCAGAGCGTCAATGTAATTATAAACTGTATTCAGATCTATCTTACGTTGCTGGCTTTTAAAATAAGCTGCAACATTTGCTGCAGAAAACCTATTGCCGATATTGTCAAACAGGTACTTTACAACACGCTCGAGAAGCTCAATATCCCTTATTTTGTTGCGTTGAACCACATCGCGGAGAATTATTGAGGAGTATATATCATACACCACCTTGCCGGCGGTCTCATCCTCATAATCAGTCACGTGCAGGACAGGGAAGCCGCCTGAACGGAGAAATCCGCCGAACTCATTCCTGATGTTTACAGGCTCAATACCTTTAAGCTCTTTTCTGAATTGCAAATACTCTGCAAAGGAGAGAGTGAACAGATTGAGCTCAACATACCTTCCGGCAAGGTAAGTGGAGAGCTCTGAGGAGAGCAGATGGGAATTGGAGCCCGTAATATATATGTCAGCATCAAGATCAGTGAAGAAAGAGTTAACTGCCTTTTCCCAGTGATCCACCTCCTGGATCTCATCGAGAAGAAGATAACAGCGCTCACCGGCTTTTGTTTTGTCCTTTACATATCTGTACAATGACTCCGCTGTTTTGATGCCCGAATATTCCAGGCTTTCAAAGTTGATATAGATTATCCTGCCGGCATCAATGCCCCGGTTAAGCAGTTCTTCACGTAAAAGAGCGAGCATAACCGATTTCCCGCTGCGCCTTATGCCGGTAATAACCTTTATGAGGGGCTTGTCAATGAAACGGCAAAGCTGGTTTAAATATAAATCGCGTTTTATCACTCGGTTATTTTTCTTGTTACAACCACAAAAATATATATTTATTTTGTTTTTTTGTGGTTACGACCCGGGTTTGTGGCATTCAGCGTTCAGCTTTCAGCGTTATCACAGCAGTTTACCTAAAAGCTCTTTTATGTCAAGATTTATCTTTGAGAAGGCAAACCATTTTTTCCCAAGGTCTTTTAAAGAAGCTCCTATATGATATACAATGGAGTCGTCAATTATTAAAAACCTGTCATGAGATCCGGTAAATTTTTTGACCTCAACAGCCGGATATTGCTCGTTGAATTTCTTCAGATCAAGCCTGAAGCGTTCTGAAATGGTTTTTGTGAATATCTCTGCTTTCACATCCTTTCTTCTTTTTGATAAAAGAGTCAAAACGCTTTCATCCACATAGTTATCTATTAATATTATCGACTCCCCGGCAGATCTTATCAAATCTGAAACAAACTGCCAGGCATCAAATATCTGTCCCTCATAAAAGATCCCCTCTGCAGGTGGCAGATTTGTATTAATCAATAACTCAAACTTCTGATCGTGCTCAACCAGTTTTCTTTCAATCCTGTCAACTCTCTGATGAATTGCGTAGCCTTTTAACAGGTAGTCCTTCAAAATCTTATTTGCCCATATTCT
Organism: Bacteroidales bacterium; assembly: GCA_049294075.1. Lineage (GTDB taxonomy): Bacteria > Bacteroidota > Bacteroidia > Bacteroidales > VadinHA17 > LD21. The sequence goes on from JBAQCK010000084.1 coordinate 14,849, forward strand.
GAATTGTGTGCCACGTTTCGACTTTACCCTGTAACCTACTGATATAATTACATCAAGATTATATAATTTAGTCCTGTATTTTTTACCGTCTTTTGCAGTTAGTAAGGAATCCTTACATACTGAACCTTCTTCTAACTCCCTCTCTTTAAAGACGTTTGATATATGAAGTGTTATATTATTTCTGGTTGTCTGAAATAATTCAGACATCTGGGCCTGTGTAAGCCAGACCGTTTCTTCATCAATCCTGACTTCGATTACTGAAGATTTACTATCCGGTTGATATAATACTATTTCTCCCCTGTTCATCCTGGCAGGTTTATCTAATTCGAAAGACTCACATCTCAAACTTTGTTCTCCGTTCTGCGTTCAGCGTTTTTGTCTCTTAGTCACTTAGTCACTCCGTCGCTCGCTCGTCACCAGTAGGAAGTAAGTAGTAAGTAGTAAGCAGGCTGTCAAAACAAGTCGCTTAGTCACCGGTTTCGGATTACCCGGACTATGACAGAGCTTTTACAACTTCGCCAGGCCCAAAAATAAGCATATTGAGGTTTTTAATCACGGGTTTCTTTTTCAGGAACAGGGCAGTTATAACTGTATGTTCGCCCGCGAAGGGCAGCTGTGAGACTTTCTTAGTCAATTTATTCATTTCGCCTTTCACATCCGTGCTTTCGGCCCATTTTGCTTCTCCTACCAGCAAAATGCGGCCGTCTGAAGATTCTGCCACAATGTCAACCTCTGCCTGAGTGCCGTCAATACCTGTTCCCCACCAGCGGGATGCCGGTCCAAAACTCTGTCCGGCCATTAAAAATGGCACAGCTCTCCGGCACAATTCTTCCCATGTGGCAGCTGTAAATGAAGGCAACATATTAATAATGCTCTTTACAACCTGCTGTGTAAGCCCCAGCTCAATCCTGCTCCTCGCCGGCACTATAAAAGTAAACCAGAAATTCAGGAAAGGATCTTCAATTTTATAAAGAGTGCGCCTTGTTGATCTCACTGATTCTCCAAATGGTATTTCCCGTCTTATATATTTCAGTTCCGTCAGGAACGCCAGGGTCCCTGAGAGGTGAGTGGCAGGTTTTTCCATACGTGCTGCAATCTCCGAGAGCCTGTTGCAGCCTGATCCGATAAGGCTCAACATGGTATAGGCCTGGACTGACGTTCTGATCTCATCGGAAAAAAGCCGTTCAGGCTCATCGTACAGAAGGCCGGTAGGGTTTGCCACGTGCCAGCTTATTGTTTCCGCGAGTGAGCCGAAAGGCTTCCTTATTTCCCAGTACCTCGGGATACCTCCCCATACACTATATTCCTCAACAGCATCAATAGCTGTTATTCGCAGGAAACTCTTCAAATGTGATACAGACATCGGCTGTATTCTCATAATCTCATCTGCGCGTCCGTACAGCGGGGCCTTTCTGTTAAGCACCATGTCATTCATCATCTTCTGCGATGAACCGCAAAGGATAAGATGATATCTTCCGTGGGCATTATCATCGTGAAGGTTCTGAAGCACTGACGGCAGATCAGATGAGTTCCTGACAAGATATGGAAACTCGTCAATACAAACAGTTATCTTCCTTGCAAGAGCTGCGTTCAGAGCCCTGAACACAGAGTTCCAGTCGGGATAAACCGGAGCCGCGAACCCGGGTATCATGACTTCCATTCTCTCTGCAAAAGCTTTAATCTGCAGAGGTCTTTCACGCATGTCAGCCGAAAAATAAACCGAATCTCTGCTCATTAAACGTCTTATCAGGGTGGACTTGCCACAGCGGCGACGACCGTAAATAACAACAAGACAGGCTTTGCTGCTCTTTAAGACCAGCTTCAGTCTTTCAATTTCAGTTTTTCTGTTTACAAACATGTTATTTATTATGTTTTACAAAGATAATGTTTGTTAAACATAATATAGTATTTTTTCGTATCT
>JBAQCK010000085.1:0-10066 GCA_049294075.1 Bacteroidales bacterium
GGGGAGCCGGCCGGAAAAACCTTTCGGGATGACCAGGGAACAGCGTCAAAAGCAGTACCGCAGGGAGCGCAAGGAAACAGAAGCTGTACAGGAGAGAATTGAAGAGTACACGCAAAATAAAATTCAGAAAGCTATAGACATGGTCAGAAGGGCCATCAAAGAAGGGATACGTTTTGATTACCTGCTCTCTGACAGTTGGTTTACCTGTACCGATATAGTGAGGTTTATCAAATCCAGACATGTCAGGTGTCATTTTCCGGGTATGATCAGGATGGCCAAAACCAAGTACCGTTATCAAGGGAAGATGAGAAGTGCCAAAGAGATGGTGAAACTTCTTCAGACAAGGAATGGAATCCGCTACAGCCGACGCCTGAGATCTTACTACGGGCAGGCGGAAGTGGAACTCTCCGGCATAAAGGTTAAACTCTTCTTTTGCAGACGAACCAGAAATGGAGACTGGACAGGACTGCTGACCACCAACACTAAACTTGATTTCTTCGAAGCCTATCATATTTATTCAATGAGATGGTCCGACGAAGTATTTTTAAGAAAGCCAAGAGCCTGCTTGGCCTGGGGAAATCCCAATCCGGAGATTTTGCCTCCCGGATTGCCAGTATCTCTGTTGCGGTGCTCCAATACAACATCCTTGGAACGGTCAAGCGTTTTAGATCCTATGAAACCATCGGAGGACTTTTCCATCAAGCCACTGATGGCGTTGTTCAGCTCTCGGTCACAGAACGCATATGGGGGATCCTTCAGGAACTGGTCAGGATCATAGCCGAGGCGTTTCTGATCGACGATGAAAGAGTGATGGATACCCTTATTAACCGTAGTGAAACTTTTAAGTATTTTATAAATTTTGAAAATCCCGAACTCAAGCAAGCGGCCTAAAATCACTTGCGAAACTTAAATAATGAAATTAAGAGAATAATAGTTAACTGAGATTAAGAGTGAGGCTGCCATGCTCGATTATGACAGGCTGGCCGAACTCAGGGATAAGGGCTTAACCCGTATTGCAGGTGCCCGGCTGTCAAATGTCGACCCGGGCAGGATATTTAATCAAGAATTTTAGAGGAGGCATCTGCAGCCCAGGCAACAACCGTTGTCACTTCTTCCGGATTCAGTTTCGCTTCGGGGTGCATCAGCAGGTATGATTTCAAAGGCATGCCGCCGGACTCAACTTCATCTTTTATGTCTTCGAGCTTACCTACTTTTTCACGAATACTGTAACCTTCCCATTCTGAAAAATTAAGGTGCTCTTTCCCTTCATTAATATGGCCTGCGAGCAACCATGATACGGGAGCCAGCCTGGAATACAATGGTAATTTTATCTGGTCTGAATGGCAGTCAAAACATGAATTTCTCAGCAGACCCGATACGGGGTCTGAGACCAGGCCGCTGCTGACAATGTTACGGTCATTCTCCGGCTTATTCTCCGGTATTCCTGATGGAAAAAACTGTATTGCAATAATCCCCAGCACCAACAGGATGATTATAACTTTAGCATATTTCATGTCACAGTATTAAAAAGTGAGAACAGGGATCTTACTTCAACAGGCTGTCGACCCAGGACCTGGCCCACGACTGCATTATCTTACTCTCCTCGCTCAGCAGCTTCATTTCCGGATATTTCTTTACGACAGACGAAGGGGGCATTTCGTTTTTTTCCAGGACCTTGATTATATCATCAAGCGTTGCAATGACCCGGCTCTTTTGAAGGCCGGGCAAACTGTCCCACATAAGAGCATCTTTTGCATCCTGTGATTTCCCGTCTACTTTGTGGCATCCATAGCATTTGCTGTCTATGATCTTCTTTACATTATCGGGGTAAGCTGATCCGCTTTGTTGCCCGGTCTGAGTTAAAGGTGAGACCTGTAAAAGGAAAAACCCGATAATCACCACCGGAAAAATAATGGAAAAGAGTGTTTTCATGACCTTCATAGTTTACTCAAAGTTATGAAATAAATTTATTCCCTCACATGCAATGTCAGCCACGCAATATCCCGTCTGGATTATATCATCGATCAGCCGTCTGTTTGTGGCTCTAAGGAAACGCCCGGTGGCACTGACAATCCCCGCCGTTACCGTATGCTGCAATCCCATCGGATTACCGATTGCAATTGTTATTTGTCCGGGTTCAAGTTGTCCGGAATCAGCAAACTGCAAAGTACGCAAATCATTATTGTAGACTTTGATTACTGCAATGTCAGTTGACGGATCAGTACCTGCTACAGTGGCATTATGCTCAAGCCCGTCACCAAAGATCACATTTACGGTATCCGAGCTTTCAATTACATGATTGTTGGTAATGATAAAACCGTCGCCGGAGATGACAAAACCCGAACCAAAGGCATACTGCTCAACGTTCTTTTTTGTACGGGGTTCCTGAATTTTCTTTAACACCTTAAGGTGGACCACCGCCAGTGCAGCCTTTTTCACCACACCTGCGACAGTTGATGAATAAGCATCGAGAAGTTGCCTGTCATCTGAGGCTATCAGATTTGTGAAATGAATATTCCGTTCCATTCCATTGCTTTTACAATTTTAAAACCAGGTGGACTTTTCAGGAATATTGACAGAAATTTTTATGCGTTATGACATTCCTGCACAAACCTCGCAGCCGGTTCAAGGTGGTCCGGCCCGATTTCAATATGTGTAAATTGTTTAATGACAGGCACTTAATTTATGCCATGGATTGCCTGTCCGCTCCGCTGAAATGACGTAAAGATCTCCGGTTCTCCCATAAACTCGCTCACCGGGGATTCAGTGAATGCCGGGGAACGAATTTTACAATTTGTCAATCTTGGCAGCCATGATAAAATCATTTTCTGATAATCCGTTTATGGCATGCGTCCATAATTCAACAATAACCTTCCCATAGTAAACATGCATTACCGGATGATGGCCTTCTTCCTCGGCCAGAGAAGCAACCTTATTTACAAAATCCATCGATTGTTTAAAGTCTGCAAATAAGACTTCCCTTGATATTCTGCTGTTATCAGTAACCTTCCAGTCGTCTTTAATATACTTTTTATATTGAGCAACTTCCTGCCCGTCCAAAGGGGCAATGCCTCCTTCACACGGTATACATCTTTTCTTACTTAAGTCCATAGTTCTCCTTCATTTTATATAATTCTCCTCATAAGCATTTGCATAATGGTCAGCACAAAAAATACAATTTCCCGAAAGGAACAACTGGTTCATCTCAGGCTAGTAATTTTAATGTTAAATGCCCCGCTGCCGGTTGCCCTGAAAATTCGTAACCACAAAGGCAAATGCATTTCTGTCCCTCTTGCTGAACTGATGTCCCCGAGATCAAGGATATTCTGTTCCGGCCAGCCAAAAGATTTTAGGATTTCCCTCACCGTTGCCTTGGCTTCTGCATCGTTACCGCATATGAATGCCGTATGATCACCTTCGTTCAGCATTGCGGGATTTATCATCAGGCCATTCCACATTGTATTCAGTGTTTTCACAACCTTAACATCAGGAAAAATCTTTTGGATTTCTTCTCCCAGTGAATTTGTGTTGGACAGTTCAGGCAACAGACTTGGCGGAGTTCCTTTGCTGAAATCCAGCGGATTTACCACATCGATCAGAATTTTGCCGTTTAAGTTTTTCGCTCCTGCCGATTTTAACACCGCAATTGATTTGATGCCCAGAGTTGCGTTGAGGATTATCTCTCCGAATATGGCTGCCTCCTCGAATGTCCCCAACTTTACATTCCGGTTTGCAGGGTGCCATTCACTGAATGGGGGGTTTCCATAACCATTCCTTTCCGTACCCGCCAGTTTCTCTGACACATTTCGTGTCCCCATCATTACCTCATATCCGAGCGTAATGAACCTGGAAGCGCAGGCCTGACCAACTCCCCCTGTCCCTATAATGGCAATCCTTCTCATAACATCTGAATTTTAAAGTCGTTAATGGCCTGATCAGTTTGACACTCAAACACAACATATAACAACCGGCGTTTTATTAAGTTTGATGCAGACGGTCTTACAACAGTCCGGGAGACAGGCTAAGAAGTTTTAGCTACTTCAGAATTTGGGGGTTCAGGAAAGAACAATATTGCTTCCTGATTGTTTTTATTCTGCAGTTTATGCATTTTCTCCGGAAGTTTTGAAGTTTAATAATTGAGGAGTTATCATGAAAACAATTCTCTCTTATTTGCTGCTGGTTCTGACAACTTCAAGCTCTTTCTCCACAAGCTGGACCATAAACAACTCGGGTAATACCTTTTCGCCATCCACAATAACCGTTGTTGTTGGTGATGATGTGACTTTCAGCCTGGAGTCTGTTCACAACGCTGTTGAAGTGAGTCAGGCGACCTGGAATGCCAATGGAACTGCCGCGGTTGCAGGCGGGTTCCAGGTAGCTTTGGAGGGAGGACCGGTACAGGCCGCACAACCTGGAATCGGGACCCACTATTATGTATGTACACCCCACACTTCGCCGGGCATGAAAGGAACCATAATCGTTCAGAATGCCACGGGGATTGAAAAAAGCAAATTACCGGCCGGTTTTTCAATATATCCAAATCCATCTCTGATTTCATTAACGTTTAACGCAAATGATGATGAGATCGGATCCGGATTCTATATTGCTGACCTGTCGGGCAGAAGAGTCGCCTGCGGGAAAATTGAGAATAGCATTACCACTATAGGTATAAGTTATCTCGCACGAGACACCTGTCTGATCGGGACGGTTGACCAGAGAAAACGCTTCATAAAACTTGCAAAGCTTTGAATTGTATAATTTTAAAATTTAAGAATCATGGCAAAAATACTCTGTGTGCTGTACGAAGATCCTGTTTCAGGATATCCGAAAAAACAAATCCGTGATGATATTCCCCGGATCAAGAGTTACCCTGGAGGACAGACTTTACCTTCTCCCTCAGGGATAGATTTTACACCCGGACAGCTCCTGGGAAGTGTTTCAGGAGAGCTGGGGCTCCGTAAATTCCTGGAGGAAGCCGGACATAGGCTTATTGTGACGTCTGATAAAGACGGACCTGATTCGGTCTTCGAAAAGGAACTGCCGGATGCAGATGTGGTTATATCACAACCATTCTGGCCAGCCTACCTTACCGCAGACCGGATTGCCAGGGCAAAGAAGCTGAAACTGGTGATCACTGCCGGTATCGGTTCAGATCATACTGATCTTCAGGCCGCCATGTCACGTGGAATAACTGTTGCCGAAATAACTTACAGCAACAGTATAAGTGTCGCAGAGCATGTCCTTATGATGATCCTGGCTCTTGTAAGAAACTATATTCCGTCATATGGCTGGGTTGTAAGAGGTGGCTGGAACATAGCAGATTGCGTACAGCGGTCCTATGATCTTGAGGGTATGGATGTGGGAGTTGTCGGTTCCGGACGAATTGGTACAGCTGTACTCAGAAGGCTGAAGCCATTCGATGTGACCCTCCATTATACGGACCGTCACCGGTTGGACGGGAGCATTGAGGAGGAGTTGGGTCTGATCTATCATTCCGATGTTGAATCACTGGTAAAGGTATGTGATGTGGTTTCCATCAACTGTCCGCTGCATCCTGAAACAGAAAACCTATTCAATGAGAAACTTATTGGCAAGATGAAGAGAGGGGCTTACCTCGTTAATACAGCCCGCGGCAAGATATGTGACCGCGACGCTGTTGCTCATGCTCTTGAGACCGGACAACTTGCAGGTTATGCAGGCGATGTATGGTTTCCGCAACCACCTCCTGAGGATCATCCATGGCGCTCGATGCCATTTCACGGGATGACGCCTCATACCTCGGGTTCCAGCCTCTCCGCCCAGGCACGGTATGCAGCTGGGACCCGCGAGATACTGGAATGCTGGCTCCAGGGTAAACCAATACGTTCGGAATACCTGATAGTTGACAAGGGCAAACTCGCAGGAGTCGGGGCTCACTCATACAGTGAGGGGGATACAACAAAGGGATCAGACGAAGCGCTGAAATTCAAAGCTGCCAGACCCTGATTAATACAGGTGCCATTTTGGTGAGTGAAAAGTCGGTTATCATGACCATATTCCGGCTTACACATAATAGCTTTTTATGCAATAATTATCCGGGTTAGCATAATGTTTAGCGAAAGTTATCTCTGGCACTTTCCTGCAATAAAGAGCCTGGACGGAGACCCGGATTGAATCTCCGTAGCAGGTGTAACATTTCAGGATTTTAGACGACTTGAAATCTCTATGCGGCAGCATTTCCTGAAAATATTATTGTCTGGAATCCGATGTGGCGCAACGCCCCGGGTATTCTCCATGATCTAAACGATCTTCAACAGCTTTCGAATCAATACATATCTCTTTCCCCTTGTGGCAAACTATTACCTTATCCGGATTTTTGCCACATCTCACATCATTTACAAAAACCGTGACATCATCTGTTCTGCTGCACCCATTTGCATCTCCTGACTTGTCCCCCCCTTCTCATATAGAAAAATATTGATCTTGTAGATCAGTCATTTACAATGATGAAGTCGTAAATTTGTCGCACTAAGGCAAATTTATGCTAAGAACGAGGGTAGTAAAAACAGCATCCGGGTCCAGTGCAGTCCAAGTGGTTTATTACAGGAACCGTAGGCGAGTAATATTTAAGCATATTGGTTCGGCAAGGAACAATCAGGAATTAGAGTCCCTGATATTGGTTGCCCAAGATTTGATTAAGAATACTTCCGCAGATATCCCATTATTTGAAGATGTCAGTCTTGATAATTTGCTATACCTGGACAAGTGTGAGTTTTTGGGAGTGTATTCTACCTTTTTGTATGACACCCTCCGAGAGGTCATGACTCAGATAGGGTTAGACAAAATCAAAAAACACTTACTCCTTGATATGGTTGTAATCAGGATCGTAGAACCAGCTTCAAAGCTACGATCAATAGAGCTTTTAGAGTCTCACTTTGGAATAAAACACAGAAGGCAAAGCTACTATAAGTCAGCCCCGCAATGGCTTAAGCTCAAGGGAAAGATTGAGGATAACGTGGTGGATTTTGCGATGAATCATTACGCCTTCAACTTTGATCTATTGTTTTATGATGTAACCACACTGTACTTTGAAACATTTACAGAAGACGATCTTCGGAAAAATGGTTTTTCCAAAGACAACAAATCTCAGCAGCCACAAATCCTGGTGGCCCTGCTGGTTACAAAGGAGGGTTTTCCGATAGCATATAGCATCTTCCCCGGTAATGTTTTTGAGGGGCATACGATATTACCAGTGGTGAATGGCTTTATTGAGAAGCATGCTGTTAAAGATTTTACTGTAGTTGCCGATGCGGCAATGATAAGCGTCTCCAACATGCAGGAGCTTTTGAGAAACAACATCAATTACATTGTTGGAGCACGATTGGGCAATCTCTCTGGTGAGCAGATCAAGCAGATCGATAGAAGTATGGTCAGAAAGGACGGCAAAACCATCAGGATAAAAACAGATCATGGATACTTAGTTTGCGATTATTCCACGGTACGTTACCGAAAAGATAAACATGAAATGGAGAAGCAAATTGAGAAGGCCAGATCCATTATCGAGTTTCCTTCAAAAATCAAAAAAACCAAGTTTATCAAAATCACTTCCGGGGAAGTTGTACTTAACGATGCATTGATTGAAAAGTCACAGAAACTACTTGGGATAAAAGGGTATTACACCAATCTGGAAGAGAAAATTGCGACCAATCAAAGTATCATCGAGCGTTATCACGAGCTTTACAGGATCGAGCAAGCCTTCCGGATATCAAAACATGATTTACAGACAAGGCCGATCTTTCACTTCAAAGAAGAACCAATCAATCTTCATATATTAATCTGTTTCATGGCTCTTGTAGTCTCAAAACACATTGAACTGACTACGGGTGACTCAATAAGAAAATTTCTTGCTGAATGCAAAAAGATAACCGATGCTCGGATGCTCAACAAAATAACCAACAAGGAGGCAAGAATAAGGACAGTATACGGTGACAAAACCAAGGAATACATCAAATCATTAAACCTGTCGCACTAAAGGGGACAAGTCAGGATATATATCATTACCTAACCGAGTAATAACGATCTTCTCTCCCTTTGAAATATTGTTTGCGTTTAATATCTCTGTTAGATTATAGCCATCTCTATCCAATCTTGCGGCCAGCCATACACAGGACTTAGTATTGTGAAAACCAATCGAATATTCCCTATTAGTAGTGATGCGTTAACTTTTAAATTATAATCTTAAAATACTGATAATAAATTTAATATAAGCGTTCTTTGATTTTTTGATTTGATTTGACCTGTAGTTTTGCACCTTATAAGTGCAGAACTATGAATTCAGGTAAGTATGTCTTTGCTCAGATACTTCAGTTTGTCAATAAGTATGAGTTTGATAAGTGCGTTTCTCGATACAAAGGTGATCACCGGGTCCGAGATTTAAATTGTTGGAATCAGTTTATTCAACTTTTCTTTGGACAACTGACCTCCAGGAACTCATTAAGGGATATTTGTTTATGCCTGAAGGCGCACAAAAAGAAGCTTTATCATCTCGGAATAAAGCAAAACGTCAATCAGTCTACTCTTTCCAGAGCAAATGAAAATCGGGATTGGAGGATTTTTGCTGACTTCGGCGAGTATCTGATAAAGATAGTCAGGCCCATGTACTCTAACAGCCCGATTCCCAATGTAGACATAGACAATGATGTATTCGCTCTTGACTCAACAACTGTATCCTTAAGTCTTAAGTTATTTGCCTGGGCCCAGGGAAAATACTCCAGAGGAGCTATTAAAATCCACACTTTACTTGATGTAAGAGGCAGTATTCCAACGTTTATCCTAATCACAGACGGCAGATATCACGATAGCAATGTACTTGACGTGATTGTGCCACAACCCGAGGCAATATACCTGATGGACAAAGCATACATCGATTTTGCTTCTCTGTATAAAATGAATAAAGCTGATGCATTTTTTGTAACGAGAGCGAAGGAAACAATGGTTTATAGGGTACTCGAGACCAGCTTTAATATAGATGAGACCACTGGACTCAGAGGTGATAAAACCATCAAGTTAAAAGGGCCAAAGTCCAAGCTGCTATATCCTGAAAATCTTCGTATGATAGAATATTACGATGATGAAAAAGATCTAATGCTAACCTTTATATCCAATAACTTTGATGTCTCAGCTCTTGAAGTTGCAAGGCTGTACCGTAACCGATGGCAGATTGAAGTGTTTTTTAAATGGATAAAGCAGAACCTGACCATCAAGACACTTTGGGGTCACTCAGAAAATGCAGTAAATGTCCACATATGGATTGCTATCTGCACCTATCTTATCGTTGCCCAGATAAAATATGCACTAAAGAGCACTTTGTCAGTGTATGAAATAATGCAGATTTTGGGCATATCTGTTTTTGACAAAACACCTGTAAAAGAGCTACTTACAGAATCACAAGTCAATCAAACTTTCAAAGAACAAGGTAATTTATTTAGTATCAATGATTTATTAACGCATCAGTAGTAAATTAACATAATGAACTTTAATTTGTATACAAGAAAGTTATCATTTGGAAATTCAATGACTGATAAGATAAATTAAGTTACAAACCAAGGGGAAAAATGTATGCGGCAAGAGCCACGGTAACAGGAGGACGTAACGGGCATGTAAAATCTGACAGTGGAGTACTGGACATAGAAGTAAGAACGCCACAATCGCCTGGCGGCCCGAAGGGTGATTACCTGAATCCTGAAATTCTTTTTGCAGGAGGATATGCCGCCTGCTTTGACAATGCCCTGCTCAACATCATCAGGGGAGAAAAAATAAAAGCAGACACTACATCAGTAACTGCAGCGGTGAAACTGGTTGTCATCAGTGATGCTGTTTGAATTTTTAGCCCGGACTTTTAAGATTCCAGCTTATTGATAATTTGGAAAACAGAACTGAACTATAAACAATTAAAATAATAAATTATGATTAAAATTGCCATCATCATTGGAAGTACCAGACCCGGAAGAAACGCTGAAGCTGTTGCTCTTTGGGTTAACAAAATCGCTCAAAAACGAAAAGATGCAGAATTCGAACTTGTTGACAT
>JBAQCK010000086.1:0-10284 GCA_049294075.1 Bacteroidales bacterium
GCACGAAAATGTCAACCGGGTGCTGCCGTCGGAATTTTACTTTAAATATTCTTTTATCTTTCAGCCTTTGCCACAGGATTTTTTCAGCATCGGTCATGTTTTTTCGAAGAGCATGTGCCATTTCAAAAGTATTCCTGCTGGCAGCATAGAACATATTTCTCTCAATAACTCTCGATTTCATTACAGATAATTCAATGCAGCGAAAATCAAATTTAAGAAATTCTCCAAATCAAAACATAATAATCTGTTTTGGGTTTTGAATTGTAACCTAATAAAGCATTAACGTTCTGATTCTTAAGCCCCCCTTTCGGGGGGTGGGGGGGTGGAACAAAAAGGGATTACACTCAATATTCCAGGGTGGGGTGGTGGAACAAGCAGGGATGACAATCAATCTTCTGGGGGTCGGGGGGTGGAACAAAAAGGGATTACACTCAATCTTCCGGGTTGGGGTGGTGGAACAAAAAGGGATGACACTCAATCTTTCGGGGTTGGGGTGGTGGAACAAGCAGGGATGACACTCAATCTTCCGGGTTGGGGTGGTGGAACAAAAAGGGATGACACGCCATCTTAAGGGTGGTTAGCGGGTAAGACCAGTTTGAGTAGGAACCAGTTGAGAGGTGGAACAAAAAGAAAGTTGCACCCCATGTCAGTGCACAATTAATTACAAGATAAAATCATATTATTTTCTTTTGTCTGTTCAATTGTTTTAATTTGGTGCCTTTGACACACTTAAAAAAATCAGGGTGAAAAAGAAGAAAATTGCCATCGCTTCCGATCATGCAGGTTTCTATCTGAAGGAGAAGATTATAGGTTACCTCATGAAGAATAATGTTGAAATAAAGGATTTAGGCAGTCTTAAATACGAAGAATCGGATGACTATCCCGATTTTGGGCATCCGCTGGCCCTTGCAGTGGCTAACGGGGAATGTGATCTTGGAATTTCAATATGCGGAACCGGAAACGGAATTAACATGACCGTCAACAAGCACCAGGGAATAAGAAGCGCCCTGTGCTGGAATGAAGAGATTGCAAAGCTTGCACGGAAACATAATGATGCAAATATCTGTGCTCTTCCCGCAAGGTTCATTAACGAGTCGGAAGCATTTCTGATAGTCAGGGGATTCATAGAAACTGATTTTGAAGGTGGCCGGCACAAAAGAAGGATCAATAAGATCCCGTTAAAAATGTATTGATATGCTTTCAAACTCCTGCAAATACGGAATCAGGGCTGTAGTGTATCTGGCTAGCAGGCATACCAGAAACAATATAGGCATCAGGGAGATATCAGGCGACCTTGGTCTTCCTTCTCCTTTTCTGGCAAAAATCCTGCAGCAGCTGGCAAAACATAAAATACTTAATTCGGTTAAGGGTCCCAACGGGGGATTCTCCCTGAAGAAAAAGCCGGAATCAATTACAATGCTCGATATTGTAAAGATCATCGACGGTGACAACCTGTTCAAAAATTGCCTGATTCACGACGGTGCCTGCACTGATGTGAGGAAAAGCAGGAAAGCTTGTCCCGTCCACGATGATTATTCGGCAATACGTTCGAAGATTGATGGTTTGTTCAGGAACAAGACAATTGCTGATCTTGCCAGGGTTGCTGATACATCAGACGATATCTTCATCTGATTTTTTCCTTTTGTAGTAAGGATCGTAGAAAAGCCACAGGCAAACTGCTGTGGCGGTTCCTGCAGTATTGAACATTATATCGAGGACATCAGCCTTCCGGGTATCGGTGAATCCCGACTGGGCAAGCTCCAGCATGGCTCCGAATACAACGGGAATAAGAGCAACAATAATTATCTGGCGGGTGTTTGAAAAAAGCTGACGGTGTTCAAGAATAATAACACCCATGAACAGAAAATACAGACCGAAATGAACAAATTTGTCGAGATATTTTATTTCGAAAAAACCTGCCTTTTCAAAAGTGCTTGCATTGGCAAGGCTCAGATATAAAATAAGCAGGGAAATCAGAACTGAAAACTTATTCTTCTGTATCATATTGACAGTTTGGGTCAAAAATAGGCAATAGAATGATATTTTCTTTATAAATTTAAACGATTCATACAATCAAAATGGCAGGCATTTATATCCATATCCCCTTTTGCAGGAAGCTTTGTTCGTATTGTGATTTCTACCATTTAATATCGCAATCGGATAACAAACAGTATGTTGACATCCTGAACCGCGAAGCTTTCATGCGCCGCGATTACCTTGGAAACCAGACCGTTTCAACCATATATATCGGCGGCGGAACTCCTTCTGTGCTTCAGCCTTCGGAAATAAAAAGCATTCTCGATAATATAAGCAGGAATTTCAGGGTTGACGAAGATCCTGAAGTTACAATAGAGCTTAATCCCGACGACATTACTGATGAATTCCTCAATGGTCTTAAAAAGACAATTGTTAACCGGATAAGCATAGGCATTCAGTCGTGGAGGGAGCAGGACCTTAAGTTCATGAACAGGCGCCATACGGCTTCCGCGGCTGCAATCGCCCTCGATAAGATATTCGATGCGGGATATAACAATGTGACAATCGATCTTATTTACGGGATCCCGGGTATGCTTACCTCTGACTGGGCCTCAAACCTCGATATCAGCTTCTCATACGCTATTAAACACCTGTCGGCATATCATCTTACGATAGAGCCGGGAACCATGCTCGGTAAAATGAAGGAGAAGGGAGCCCTGTCTGAAATTGACGAGGATGAAAGCGCTTCACAGTTTCAGCTTCTTATAGAAAAAGCCGGGGCAGCCGGGTTCATCCATTATGAAATTTCAAATTTCGGCTTACCCGGATTTCTCTCGGTCCATAATTCGAATTACTGGAAGCAGGTCAGTTACCTTGGCCTGGGTCCTTCGGCCCATTCCTTTAACGGCTATTCGCGGCAATGGAATGTAAGGGATGTTAAGAAATACATAAAGGCCGTCGATTCCGGCTGCCTCGATTTTGACATGGAGGAATTAGACAAAAAAACAAGGTTCAACGAGTATATAATGACTTCACTGAGAACCATGTGGGGAATAAGCCTTGATTATGTCGAGGAGGCATTTGACAAGGAGGGTTATGATTATATAAAAAATCTCTCAGGCAAGTTTATTGATTATGGCCTGATGAAACAGGAAAAAAAGACCCTGGTCCTTACGAACCAGGGTAAAATGATTTCCGATAATATAATCTCAGAGCTTATGCTTCCCGTTGATAAGTGATTATCTCCTGGCCAGGGCAAAGGTTGTCCGGCCGATTATGTTATTCTCAAGATACAGTTCTACACTGTAGGTGCCTTCGATAAAGTCTCCCGTATTATCAAGGAAAATGCACATTTCAATGTCCTGGTTCATGTAATCGACCAGACGGGTTGCCGAGTAAACGAGCTTGTCGCCGTTAAAGTCGAAGAGATTGTCGGGACTTGTGGTTATCACCAGCGAGTCGGGCCTGATGATCCTCATGAACACCTCTTTTTCACCGGCTGTTGCAATTGGATTTTCCCGGAGTGTGAAGCAGATCCTGAGCTTGTCGATGTTGTTTATCCTGGTTGTTTCCTTTCTTTTTTTGTTCAGGGTCACCGCACTGATATCCTTGGCCTGAATCACCGAGGCAGCGCTGACTTTCGAAGTGAGTTCCTCCTTGACTTTGGTAAGTTCCACATTCGAATTCTGAACTTCGGTTATCTGCTGCTTGAAGCCGATATTTTCAGCCATAAGCTGCTGATTCATCGTGTTGAGGGAATCTATCTGAACAATGTAGCCTTTCATAATGTCGCGCATCGTCCCGATTTCAGCCCTGTATTTCTTGAGCAGCTGAACGTTTGATGCATTTATCGACAGTAACTGCACGATTCTGTCCTTTTCCTTCTGCAGATTTGCCATCAGGGTATCGTTGTCTGTCTTCAGAGTGTCATACCCATGGACCATGAGCCTGAGTTCGTTGGCCAGAGAGTCTTTTTCCTGGGTCAGGACCGTCTCTATTTCAACCATCTTGTTCTTTTGGTCGAAGTACATCACAACCAGAAATATGAGAGCCGCGGCCAGAATAACTGTAGTAAAGATCATGGCTATCGGCGCACTCTTTTTCTGTGGCTGTTCTACCGGGGTGAAAGTTTCTGTGTCTGTCATTTATTTACCTGTATTTGAATAAATAATAATGCAAAAATAATAATAACATTGAAATAATTATAAAAATCCGTTCCAATGATTAATTTTACCTCGTATTCATTTGTGTATAAGTAATTAACTATCAGTATAATGAGTGGGTTTTTCGGTGTTGTTTCGAAGAAAGATTGCGTAGCAGATGTATTTTACGGAACCGATTATCATTCCCATCTGGGTACAAAAAGAGCCGGAATGGTGTTTATTGTCCCGGGCAAAGGATTCCGCCGCTCAATCCATAGTATTGAAAATGCCTATTTCAGGAGCAAGTTTGAGGAAGAACTGGATGAGTTCTCGGGAAATTCAGGAATGGGGATAATAAGTGATAGCGATCCGCAGCCGATACTTTTCAATTCCCATCTTGGTCGGTTTGCAATTGTGACAGTCAGCCGTGTGCTTAACCTGGAAGAGCTGGAGAACAGATTCCTCGACAAACGGAATCATTTCACAGAAAGTTTCGAGGGTAACATCAACCCTACGGAGGTCGTGGCAAACCTTATAATCGAGAAGGATAATTTTGTTGAAGGCATTGAAAATGTGTATAATAATGTCAAGGGATCCTGTTCTCTTCTTATACTTACTGAAAAGGGAATCATTGCCGCGAGGGACAAACTCGGAAGAACACCGGTCGTAATCGGCCGGAATGAGGAGGGAAATGCAGTGGCCGTTGAAACCTGCTCCTTTCCCAACACCGGCTATGAAACCGAATACTTCCTTGGTCCGGGTGAAGTAGTCCATGTCACGGCTGATGGTTATACACGGCTGAAGGAACCGGGAGACCGATTGCAGATATGTGCATTTCTGTGGGTGTATTATGGCTATCCTCCTTCATATTATGAGGGGATAAATGTTGATGAATGCCGCCTGAGATGCGGGGCCGCGCTTGCCAGAAGAGACGATGTAGAGGTTGATTTCGCCTGTGGTATACCCGATTCCGGAGTAGGACATGCCATGGGTTACAGCAACGAGAAAAGAATACCCTATAAAAGGGCTTATGCAAAATACACTCCCACATGGCCAAGGAGCTTCATGCCCCAGAGGCAGGAGCAAAGGGACCTTGTGGCAAAAATGAAGCTTATTCCAAACAGGGACGTCATCGAAGGTAAGAAAATGGTGTTCCTCGACGACAGTATTGTGCGTGGCACCCAGCTGAAAGACAATACAATAGACCTCAGAAAATCGGGCGCCGCGAAAGTTCATATGCGTATTGCCTGTCCGCCCCTCCTTTTTCCCTGCGAGTTCCTGAATTTTTCACAGTCGAGGACACCGATGGAGCTTGCCGGAAGAAAGGCAATATTCCTCCTCGAGGGCGAAACAGCCGATCTTAAGGAATATTCCGATCCCGACTCTGAAAAATACGCTGAAATGGTCGATAAGATTGCTGAAATGCTCGATCTCGACAGCCTGATGTACCAAAGGCTCGACGACCTCGTCAGGGCTATCGGACTGCCCAAGGAAAAGCTCTGCACGCATTGCTGGGACGGAAGCGGGTATTTTTAAGTCATGCAGGTCATGCAGGTCGTGCAGGTCGTGCAGGTCGTGCAGGTCGTGCAGGTCGTGCAGGTCATGCAGGTCGTGCAGGTCGTGCAGGTCATGCAGGTCGTGCAGGTCATGCAGGTCATGCAGGTCATGCAAGTCGTTCCAGAATGAACTTCTGCATCTCCGGTTCTTCCAGCTTATTCTTCGTTTCCTTATAACCGATGTTGTAGACTTCTATGGCTTTCTGGAGATCGAGGATCTTGTATTTCCTGAGCTCGTCGGGTGCTATGAAGATTTCAAACCTGGAGGCTTTGAGTTCAACTTCCTTGGCCATGTTCAGTATGGAGCTGCGCTCGGCGATATGAACCATGCTCGATGAATTCATGATCTGCAGGATCTCTTCCGGCCTGTAGCCGTCGGCATAGAGTACTCCCACATGCGCTCCCGCACTGGTCCCCGAAACAACAGCGGGAAAGATTCCTGAATCGTTGAGAGCCTGAAGAACACTGAGATGTGCAAATCCCCTTGCCCCGCCCCCGCTCAAAACAACCCCTGTCCTGTATTTCTTCTTCTTCATTTCCTGGTTTTGATAGTTTTGTTTGAGGCAATGCAAATATAATCAATGATTAATTTAGTGGCGGCATCATCCGGCGTATTTGCGAATATTCATTATTTTTGAATGCACACTTATTTAATACAATACAACTATGCAGTTTCTTCTTGTTGCCTATGACGGAACCGATCAGGGTGCCCTTGAAAGAAGAATGAAAGTACGTCCGGAACATCTTGAAAAGATAGCGGTACTGAAAAAGAAGGGAGATTTCCTTCCTGGCGGAGCTATCCTCGACGACAACCAGATAATGATCGGGTCGATGATAGTTTACGAATTCCCCGACAGGCAGGCTCTTGACGAATGCCTGAAAGATGAGCCATACATTACAGGCGGGGTATGGCAGAAAGTCGATATAAGGCCATACAGGCTTGCACACATAAATACCTGATAATTATTTATTAACCTAAATTGATATCAATGAAAAAAGCTATTATCTTGTTTATGCTGTTGATTCCTGCTTCCGTCGTCATGTCGCAACAGGCAGGTCAGACTTCACTGCCATACAAATGGGAGGAGATAACATCCCCACGTTTCAGCGAGGCTGTTGCTCTTGCAGGAGGTGTATGTGTGATACCAATGGGTGTCATTGAGAAACACGGGCCCCACCTTCCTCTTGGCACGGATATGTTCGAATCGAGAGAAACGGCATTCAGGGCAGCGCAGAAAGAATACGCGATTGTATTTCCGCCTTATTTCACCGGGCAGATTTATGAAGCAAGGCACCAGGCCGGAACAATCGCCTACAGTAATGACCTTTTGTGGAAAATGCTTGAGGAAACCTGCAACGAGCTCTCCAGGAATGGTTTAAAAAAGATAATATTAAAGAACGGACACGGGGGGAACACAAGTTTTCTTCAGTATTTCTGCCAGTCGCAGCTTGCCAGTCGCAAGGATTATATAGTTGTGCTCTTCAGGGAAGGCAGCGATCCTGTTGCAGGTCCGGAAATTAAGGCATTGAAAAAAGCTAAAGTCGACGGACATGCAGGTGAAGAAGAAACTTCAATGATGTATGTAATCAGACCCGACCTTGTTGACCAGGGTGCCATAAAATCACAGTCTGGACTGACTCAGGGCAAGCTCGATAAATTGCCCTTCGGATACACAGGAATATGGTGGTATGCCGACTATCCCAATCATTATGCAAGCGATGTGGCTCAACCCGACAAGAGGCTGGGGGAACTTCTCCTCGACAGCGAATCAGGCCAGCTTGCAACGCTTATAAAGTACCTGAAAAGCAATAACACAGTTGAAGAACTGCAGGAGGAATTTAACAAGAGGGCAGATAATCCGGTGAAAAACTAAACGAAAAACAGATATAAATATGAAACCCACATGATTGATTTCAAACGCAAACACGTAATGAATATAATTTTCAATCATGCGCGGTTCCATCATACCTTTATAATCAAAATTATATTATGATGAAAAGCCTTAGTATTGTTATTTTGTCATTGGCAGCAGTTATGATAATCCCTGCTTCATGCAAGCCAAAGGAACCAACCGACCTGGCAAAAGCCGGCATCATTCCCAAACCTGTAATGGTGACTGCGACAGGTGAAGCTTTTACCCTGAATTCCAAAACTGCAATCTTTGTTGATGCGGGATCAGATGAACTTACCAGAACCGGCCAATACCTGGCCGACAAGCTGAATGCTTCAACCGGACTTGCAATTGCCGTGAATGAAGCTCAGGCCGAACCGGGGAAGGGGAGCATATTCCTGACTTTGTCAGGCGCTGACCAGAACCTGGGGGAGGAAGGATATCTTCTTACCGTTACAAAGCAGCAGGTGAAGCTTTCGGCTCAGAAACCCGCAGGAATCTTCAGGGGAATTCAGACTATAAGGCAGATAGCGGCAAGGGATACGGCGTCTTCCAAAACCGGTTTGTTTCTGATCCCAACCGGCACAATAACCGATTATCCGCAATACTCCTACAGGGGTATGATGCTTGATGTCGCACGCCATTTTTTCAGTGCGGAGGATGTCAAACAGGTGATCGATTACCTGGCTTTCTACAAGATCAATACATTCCACATTCACCTATCCGACGACCAGGGCTGGCGCATCGAGATCAAGTCGTGGCCTAATCTTACGGTTCACGGCGGAAGCACCCAGGTTGGCGGAGGCAAGGGCGGTTTCTACACTCAGGAGCAATATTCCGATATAGTGAAATTTGCAGCCGACCGCTATATAACGGTTGTTCCGGAGATCGATATGCCAGGACACACAAATGCAGCGCTTTCTTCTTATCCCGAGCTTAACTGCAACGGCAAGGCTCCGGACCTCTACACCGGAACAGATGTTGGATTCAGCTCCCTCTGCACCAAAAAGGAGCTCACCTATACATTCATCGATGATGTTGTGAGGGAAATTTCCGCACTGACACCCGGCCCATTCTTTCATATAGGAGGCGATGAGTCGCATTCAACAAAGGTTGAGGATTACATTCCATTCATCAACAGGGTCCAGGATATTGTGGCTAAGTACGGAAAGCGTGTAGTGGGATGGGACGAGATAGCCCTCTCGACGCTGAAGCCTAATTCGGTTGCACAATGCTGGGCAAACGAGGAAAATGCAAAAAAAGCAGTTGCCCAGGGCGCGAAGGTCCTGATGGCACCTGCCAAAAAAACCTATATCGATATGCAGTACGACAAGACCACACCCATCGGCCTTCACTGGGCTGCCTATATTGAAGTTGATGACAACTACAACTGGGATCCGGCAACCTATATTCCCGGTGTGACGAAGGAAAACATAATCGGCGTCGAAGCCCCCATGTGGGCCGAAACCATTACGAAACTCGATGATATTGAGTATCTGATGTTCCCCAGACTCCCGGGAGTCGCTGAAACAGGATGGACCCCCGCCTCAATGAGAAACTGGGATGAATATAAATTCCGCCTTGCTTCACATGCGAGATTTTTCGAAGAAATGGGAATAAATTATTACAAATCACCCAGAGTGCCATGGTAAGAATCAAAATGAACTCCAGAAAAAGCGTGGCAATAATCCTTTCCGGATTACTGACCATTAATCTTCTTGCGCAGCCAAAAGTCCTGAAACTCTGGCCCGACGGCATTCCCGGATCAAAGAATGACCCATCCTATGTTGAAAACATCATAACCACCGACGGCAGGGTTACACGCGCCACCAATGTTGTCACTCCCGATCTTACGGTTTTCCTTCCCGATCCTGCCAAAGCCAACGGCGCTGCAGTCCTGATATGTCCCGGAGGCGGATACGGAACCCTTGCCTTTGACCACGAAGGCAACGCGGTCGCAAAGTGGCTTAATGAGAACGGGATTGCAGGGATCATTCTTAAATACAGGCTCCCGTCCGACAGGATCATGACCGATAAAACGATTGGTCCCCTTCAGGATGCCCAGGAAGCCATGAGAGTCATCCGCAGGAACGCTGCCGAATGGAAGATTGATCCGAAAAAAGTCGGCGTTATCGGATTTTCGGCAGGAGGACATCTCGCTTCCACAATCTCGACTCACTATGCCGACAAGGTGTACGAGGTGAAGGACAATGTGAGCGCCAGGCCTGATTTCTCGTTGCTCATCTACCCTGTTATTACAATGGATACCACTTTTACCCACAGGGGGACAAGGAACAACCTGATAGGCCTGGATCCGACCGGGAAGAATGTCTTTCGTTTCTCAAATGAGAAGCAGATAACCGGCGACACTCCTCCTGCATTCCTTGTTCATTCCTCTGACGATAACGTTGTTCCGGTTAAGAACAGCATTAATTACTACATTGGTTTACAGAAGAATAAAATTCCAACGGAGCTCCACATATTTCAGAAAGGAGGACACGGGTATGGACTTTCTCCAAACGGAGGCACAGAATCCTCATGGCCGGGCTTGTGTATCAGGTGGCTTAAGGCAATGGGGCTTATATAGTAAGTTATTAAATATCCAAAGTTATGTTCCGGATTATTTTTCCCCTGATTGCACGGTTCCGGCTCTTGGCACTGAGGTTGGACAGTATCAGATCTATCCCGATTACAATGAGATAAAGAAATATACCGGAG
>JBAQCK010000087.1:0-12260 GCA_049294075.1 Bacteroidales bacterium
TATTAAGATATATACCTGATTATTATTCATTTAGAGAGTGAACAGAAAGACCAGGGAGAGGTGACCTCAGTATCTTCCGGTTACCGTCAGATTCATCTGATGGTAAGAAAAGCTCCCCTATCTGTTGCCGGGACTTTAGTCCCCAAGAAAAACCTAAAGGGGGCTAAAGCCCCCGGAAAGTGTGTGTTGTTTTTCTTACCGTTGTCTGAAGCCAACGGCAATATTAATATATCTGCCTGATTATTATCCCCTTGGAGAGAAATCAGTGCTTTTAGGTAGTCACTGCCTGGCTGAATGCACCAGCAGACAGACAGGAGTCATCCAGCTTTTTCCCTGAAAAACATATCGTTTCAGGTAAAAAATTTGTTGTAAAACGATAACCGGGATATCGATTTACGATAAATATTCGTGAATTTGGACTGAATTTCAATTACTTACGAATCCTGCAACACCCACTCAATCCCATCCATCCGCCTTCGTCATGCCTTCGGCGGACAAAGCTGGAGATGATTCTCCCGGGCTACGACTTGCATGACTTGCATGACCTGCACGACCTGCACGACCTGCATGACCTGCATGACTTGCATAACATGCATGACCTGCACGACTTGCACGACTTGCATGACCTGCATGACCTTAAAAAGGGTTGCCTTTATCCTGACAACCCCTATTCTATCCTCCTGTTTATTTCTTCTCTGCTTTCTTGGCTTTTTTCGCGGCCCGCTTTTCTTTCAGCGATTTTGTCGCCTGCTTCTTTTCTTTTGTCTGTTCTTTTGCTTTTTCGTGTGACATGACTCAAATTTTTAATTATTAAACAAGATCTTCAAATATAGAAAATCAACATGCCAAATCAAAAATTGTTTCGTTTTTGTTTCCTGTCTCCGGTGGAGCGTCAGTTCCTGTCCTGCGCGTCCGACTACCTCGTATGCCCCGGGTCGACTTCGACGACCGATGGCCGATGGCCAAAGCTTTAAGTGAAGGCGGATTAAATTATTAACATTCACCCTGTCTGCCGCCAATCAATGATGCAGCTTCGTCATCAAGGTACCATATGACTTTTCCATCAACCGGCTTTACATACCCTGCCGGATATTCAGCCTTTCCTCCTCCGTGATTTATCTTCTGAACAATCCCCGCCTTCTTCTTCCCCGAAACCAGAAAAATAACCATACCGGCATTGTTTATAATCCTCCCCGTGATGGTAATCCTTTTTTGCCCTGAATAAGGATTAACGGCAACAACGCATGTTTCCCCGGCGCTAAACAGGCTTTCATTCCCCGGAAAAATTGAAGCTGTATGACCATCCTCACCCAGACCGAGAAGCACCACATCAAAAACCGGCAAATCATTCTTCCGGACAACCGATCTTTCAATAACTTTTGAATACCTCACCGCTTCAGAGTCCGGATCTTCTTCTCCCCTCATCCTGTGAACACAGCCAGGGGCTATTTCTATCTTTTCCAGCAGAGCATCCCGGGTCATACCGTAATTGCTTTCAGGATCATCAGGCGGCACACACCTTTCATCAACCCAGAAAAGACGAACCTTTCTCCAGTCAACAGAGTCCCTGTGCCTGGCTGCCAGAGCCTGAAAAAGAAGCTTGGGCGTACTTCCCCCAGACAATGCTATTGTGAAGGGTCTGTCCTGCACTGACAAGTTTATCAGACGCGCCAGATCATCAGCCAGGGCAGCGGCAGTTTCTTCAGCCGATCGGAAAACCTTTACCTCATTATTCATATCATTCAGTTGCTGGTTAGTAGGTACGCGGTACGCGGTACGCGGTGCGCGGTACGCGGTGCGCGGTGCGGGGTGCGCGGTGCGCGGTGAAGGTTGCTGGTTGCTGGTTCTTATAGCTGATAGCTGACAGCTGATAGCTGATAGCTGAAAGCTGATAGCTGACCTCTGGTTAATCACAATTCGCAATACAGCTCCTCGTCAGCCATATTCTTGCAGGGGTACCTCCAGGTGAGTCCTTCTCCCTCAATAAGCTCATTTGAAGGTTCCGGCCCCCAGGTGCCTGCCGGATAACCATAGATTTTAATATCAGGATTATTTTTCCAGGCCCTTTGAACAGGCTCAATGAATTTCCATGCAGTCTCCACCTCATCATCGCGCGAAAACAGTGTGGAATCGCCCATCATCACGTCGTACAGCAGCCGTTCATAAGCCGACGGGAGCCTTACATTGGCCAGATCCTTGTAATGGAAATCCATGTTCACATTCTTGACGTTGAAGCCGGCCCCCGGTTCCTTCATATCGAACTTAAGCAGAATTCCCTCATCAGGCTGTATCCTTATTATCAGCTGATTGCCCGCCAGATTGCCGACAACCCGCTGGAACAGGTGATGAGGCGTCTGCTTGAAATGTACAACAACTTCCGTTACTCTTGTGGGAAGCCGCTTGCCGGAACGGACGTAAAACGGGACTCCTCCCCACCTCCAGTTATTTATGAAGAATTTCATGGCGACAAAAGTCTCCGTTCGTGAATTTTTGTCCACGTCCTTTTCCTGCCTGTAACCGGTTACACATTCGCCCCTTATTTTTGAACCAATGTACTGTCCTCTTATCACATTCTTCTCAACATCCTCATCCCTGATCGGCTGAAGAGACTGAAAAACCTTGAGAACCTCGTTCCTGATCGCATCCGGATCAAGCGACGAGGGCGGTTCCATGGCAGTCAGTCCGACCATCTGCAACAAATGGTTCTGAACCATATCTCTCAGCGCTCCCGCGGAGTCATAATATCCTCCCCTGTCCTCAACTCCCATACTCTCCGCGGAAGTTATTTCAATCCTGTGAACATAATTCCTGTTCCACAGGGGCTCAAATATTCCGTTTGCAAACCTTGTGACCATCAGATTCTGGACAGTCTCCTTGCCAAGATAATGGTCGATCCTGAAGATCTGGTCCTCGTTCATGAGCCTGTGAAGAACACTGTTAAGCCTTTTCGCGCTCTCCAGATCATACCCAAACGGCTTCTCAATTATGATTCTCCTGAAACCTTCGCCCTGATCTGTCAGTCCGGATTCCGCAAGATTAGAACAGATAGTCTCATACATGTCAGGAGGGGTTGCCATGTAAAATATGATATTACCTCCTATACCTGACTCGTTCCTTACTTTCGTGAGAAAATGACCCATATCCACATAATCCGATACCTTTTTATAATCCAGCCTGTGATATTCCAGATTTTTAACGAAGTCCGGAATATGGCTCATATCCTGCTCAGGGTCTTCCGTGTATTTTCTTATGGCAGCAGCCATTTTATCCCTGAAATCCCCTGAGGTCATTTCTCCCCTTCCCACTCCAAGCAGAACAAACCGCTCAGGCAGCAGATCCTGATTCATAAGAGAAAACAGGGACGGAACAAGTTTCCTTGAGTTCAGATCGCCAGTTGCGCCGAAAATAACAAGGATCAGATTACCGGGTTTATCCATTGGAAGTCTCTTTTTGATTTCGAACCTGCTAAGTTAATAAAATATGGGAAACAGGGATATTACTGGAAGGGGTTATGAACTTCACCGGGAAACTATTCCAGTATGCCATAACCCTGACCCTGCCCGTTCGTGTCTGCTGTTGATGCAGTATGTTCTATGCCTGATTTCAGGCCGTAGGCCTTACATGATTCAGTAATGGGCGCAGCCCATCCTCATCGGCCGCCAAATGATGCAAAGCCCCGTACGGGGCGAAATAAATAAACCAACCCGGAAATGATTGTATTCTGACAGCCTTAAAACGGGGCGTTGCACCGCTCTATAATATGCAGGCCGTAACCAAAGAGATAAACAAATATTTTTTCAACTGAAAGTTAATAACTTTTATTGATTTTTTCTGATTTTTATTAATTTTTTCTTGATTCTGCATTACAATTTGAAAGTTTTATTATACATTTGTCATCGAATTAAAACCAACAGAAAAGTGACAGTGAACTCAAATACTCCGTTTTTGGTCGTCAGGTTTTACCGGTACTGACTGAGAATGGTGTTTTCATAGGATCAGGGATAGCCGTTCTCTCCGCAAGCAGGGAACGGTTTTTTTGTGTAAAACATGGACAAACATATAAATATCTTAAAGATGAGAACAGAACGGCCCTCCAGGGAAGGACTTTACAATCAGGAATTTGAGCATGGTAGCTGCGGAATCGGATTTGTGGCGCACATACAGGGGAAGAAATCCCATTCAATTATCACTATGGGACTTGATATCCTCAGGAACATGACTCACAGAGGAGCCGAAGGCGCCGACAGCAAGACAGGCGACGGTGCAGGTGTGATGATTCAGATCCCAAGGGATTTCTACCTGATCCAGGGTTATCCGGTTCCCCCGGAAGGACAATTCGGAACAGGACTTGTGTTCCTGCCAAAAGATCCCGACGATGCCGGAACTTGCACAGATATACTTTTAAATATTGTCAAAGAAGAAGGAGTCAACTTTATTGGATTCCGCGAAGTCCCCAGAGATAATTCAACCATTGGAGAAATAGCCAGGTCCACTGAACCCGAGATCAGGCAGATTCTCCTGGGCGCTGACCTCACACAGGATGAGCTCGAGAGGAAGCTGTTCATAATCCGCAAACGTGCCGAAATAGTGATAAGGGAATCGGAAATCGGACAGAAGAAGTTCTTTTATATTCCCAGCCTGTCAACCAAAGTACTTGTATATAAAGGAATGCTGACATCCATTCAGCTCAGCGAGTATTTCTCCGACCTTAATGACGAACGACTGCAGAGTGCAATTGCAATGGTCCACTCGCGATTCAGCACCAACACTTTTCCAAGCTGGGACCTTGCTCAGCCTTTCAGGGTGCTCGGGCATAACGGCGAAATAAATACAATCAAGGGGAACCGTTTCTGGATGGAGGCAAGGGAATCCATCCTGAAATCGGACGTGATCGGGGACCTTGAAAAGATCTTTCCGATTATCGAACCCGAGAAAAGCGATTCTGCATCGCTCGACAACGTGCTTGAATTCCTGCTAATGTGTGGCAAGTCACTTCCCTATGCCATGTCGATACTTATTCCCGAATCAATTAACGCGAAGAATCCGATCCCTGAGGAACTGCGCGATTTCTACCATTACCATTCCACTTTCATGGAGCCGTGGGACGGTCCTGCTTCCCTCATATTCTCCGACGGACGTTATATCGGCGGGATGCTCGACCGGAACGGATTGCGCCCGTCGAGATATCTTCTCACTACAAACGACCTGATTGTGATGGGCTCCGAGGCCGGAGTACTTCAATTCAAACCGGAGGAGATAAAGAAAAAAGGACGCCTGAAACCGGGAAAAATGCTTCTTGTTGACACAAAAGAAGGCAAGGTCTACAATGATTCTGAACTGAAAGCCAAACTGGCCGGCGATTTCCCCTATGGCAAATGGATCGCGCAGAATATGGTCAGGCTCGAGGAAATTGAAACCGGACATATTATCACACCCGACATGGGTAATCTCTATCAGAAATATATCACTGCATTCAACTACTCGCCTGAAGAGACTGAAAGGTTGATAGGGGAAATGGCTGCAACCGGCAAGGAACCGATAAGCTCCATGGGTAACGACGTGCCCGTGGCAGTGCTCTCGCGCAAGACCTATCGCCTGTTCAATTATTTCAAGCAGATGTTTGCGCAGGTAACCAATCCTCCCATAGATCCGATCAGGGAAGAGCTTGTAATGACACTTTCAGGCTACCTCGGTTCGCTTCAGCAAAACCTGCTGGACGAATCTCCCGATCATGTCAAAATGGTCCGTTTCAAGAATCCTGTCATCTCCAACACTTATTTTCAGGTAGTCAAAAACCTTAGATACAAGGGATTCTCGGCAGCCACTCTCCTTATGCATTTCGATGCAAAAAAAGGCGGGGATGGTCTGAAAGAGGCAATAGACTCTCTTTGTTCACAAGCGGAAAAAGCCGTCGATGAAGGCAAAAACTATATTATCCTGTCCGACAGGGGCATAGATGGAGATAAAGCTCCGGTGCCTTCTCTCATGGCGGTTTCAGCCGTGCATCACTATCTTATTTCAAAACGGAAAAGAATGCAGATAGATATTGTGGTCGAATCGGCCGAACCAAGGGAGGTGATGCATTATGCCCTGCTGTTCGGCTATGGAGCCAGCATTATAAATCCGTACCTCAGCTTCGCAGTTATCGACAGGCTGGTAAAGGACAAGGCTATCCAGCTCGACTATC
This sequence comes from Bacteroidales bacterium, assembly GCA_049294075.1. Lineage (GTDB taxonomy): Bacteria > Bacteroidota > Bacteroidia > Bacteroidales > VadinHA17 > LD21. The sequence goes on from JBAQCK010000087.1 coordinate 6,188, forward strand.
AGAAAGCGGAAGAAAATTATATCAATTCGATCAACAAGGGAATTCTCAAGATAATGTCGAAGATGGGTATCAGCACTCTGAGAAGCTACAGGTCAGCACAGATATTTGAGGCTGTAGGCATTCATCCTGACGTAATTGATAAATATTTTGCCGGGACAACCAGCAGGATTGGCGGCATAGGTCTCGATGAAATAGCTGAAGAGGTGCTTATTCCACACAGGAAGGCTTTTTCTGACGACTACATTCCCGAGATACACACCGAAGGAATTTATGCATTCCGGAAATACGGGGAAAAACATGCATGGAATCCCGAGACAATTTCCCTTCTTCAATGGAGCACCAGGACAAAAGACAGGGAAAAATTCAGGGAATACGCCCTCCGGGCCGACGCCGATACTGCAGCGCCACTGTTCATAAGGGGACTTCTCAAAACGAGGAAGAATCCGATACCTATTGAAGAAGTGGAACCGGCAGAAAGGATAATGAAACGGTTTGTCACCGGAGCAATGTCGTTCGGTTCTATAAGCCGTGAAGCCCATGAAACCATTGCCATTGCAATGAACCGCATCGGCGGACGAAGCAATACCGGAGAAGGAGGTGAAGACCCAAGAAGGTTCAGGCTTTTACCCGACGGACAATCGGCAAGAAGTGCGATCAAGCAGGTTGCCAGCGGCCGCTTCGGAGTAACAACAGAATACCTGGTTAATGCAGATGAGATCCAGATAAAAATAGCCCAGGGCGCAAAACCGGGAGAAGGCGGCCAGCTTCCCGGGCACAAGATTGACAAGATCATAGCGAAGACCAGATACTCGATCCCGGGTATAACTCTGATCTCTCCGCCGCCTCACCACGACATTTACTCGATTGAGGACCTGGCTCAGCTCATATTCGACCTTAAGAATGTTAATCCTAAAGCAAGGATCAGCGTGAAGCTTGTTTCTGCAAGCGGCGTCGGGACAATCGCTGCCGGCGTCACGAAAGCCGGGGCCGACCTTATAACAATAAGCGGCTACGAAGGCGGAACCGGGGCAAGTCCGGCATCATCGATCAAACATGCCGGCATCCCGCTTGAGCTCGGTCTTGCCGAAACACAGCAGACTCTGGTTATGAGCAACCTGCGCAGAAAGGTCACACTCCAGACTGATGGACAGCTCAAAACACCAAAAGATATTATAATTGCGGCACTTCTCGGCGCCGAGGAATTCGGTTTCGCATCCAGCGCCCTGATAGTTCTTGGCTGCGTGATGATGAGGAAATGTCACCTCAATACCTGTCCGGTCGGAATCGCCACCCAGAATCCGGAACTGCGTAAGAGATTCCCCGGGAAGGCAGATTACCTGGTCACCTTCTTTAACTTCCTTGCTGAAGGAGTGAGGGAGCAGCTTGCAGAGATGGGGTTCAGAAGCCTCGACGAAGTTATCGGACGATTTGACCTGCTCGAACGCAACCCGGAAGTGAATCACTGGAAAACCCGGAACCTGGATCTCTCAAACATGCTCCGTCTTCCTGCCGAAGCAGCCAGATACGACATGCACTGCGTCGAACAGCAGGAAAGCAAACTTGGAAATGTCCTTGATAACGAACTGATATCAAAGGCAGAAAAAGCCATAGCCGAAAAGGAACCGGTCAAAATCACAGGTTTTATTAAGAACACCGACAGGACAACCGGCGCGATGCTTTCAGGAAAAATCGCATCCATCTACGGCTCGGAAGGTCTGCCTGATGGAACCATAAAATGCCGTTTCAAAGGATCTGCAGGTCAGAGCTTCGGCGCTTTCCTGGTTCCCGGAATTGAATTCCATCTCGAAGGCGAATCGAACGATTATCTCGGAAAAGGTCTGTCAGGAGGACGTCTAATAGTGGTTCCTCCGGCCGGATCCACTTTTGAATCAGACAAGAACATCATAATTGGAAATACAGTGCTTTACGGCGCTACCAGAGGCGAGGCCTACATTTCAGGAGTTGCAGGCGAAAGGTTCGGTGTAAGAAACAGCGGTGCAACAGCCGTCGTGGAGGGCGTGGGTAACCATTGCTGCGAATACATGACCGGCGGACGAGTGGTTGTACTCGGCGCCACGGGAAGCAATTTCGCTGCAGGTATGAGCGGCGGGATTGCTTATGTATTGAATGAATCAGGCAATTTCGATTACTACTGTAACATGGGAATGGTTGAATTATCGCTGGTGGAAGAGAAAGCTGACATTAATGAACTCAGTGAGCTTATCACACGGCATTTCACCTACACCTCAAGCCCGAAAGCACGAATGATACTTGATGATTTCGAAAAATATCTTCCGATGTTCATCAAGGTGATACCTTATGATTACAAGAGGGTTATGGAGGAACAAAAGCTTGAAGAACTGAAGAAGAAAATTGCCAGCGTTGAACTGGATCTTGAGATCAGTGGGGGTTAGAGACCATACCCCCTAAAGGGGCTACCCCCCAACCCCACTAAAGGGGGGCTAAAGAAGGATTGGATTGAGTAATCCCGGACGGCCGTCCGGGACTTATGAGTCTTATCTGATAATTTAAAAACTGTTAAAATGGGAGACGTTACAGGATTTTTGAAGATTAAAAGGAAGGAAGCAGGCAACCGGCCTGTAAACGAAAGGATCAACGACCACAGCGAGGTGGAGCAGATACTGAACAGCGAGGACAGGATGCTGCAGGCATCCAGGTGCATGGACTGCGGGATTCCGTTCTGCCACTGGGGATGCCCTGTTGATAACCTGATCCCGGAATGGAACGATCTCCTCTTCAGGGGTGACTGGAAAGGGGCATATGACAGGTTATACGCCACCAACAACTTCCCTGAGGTTACCGGGAGAATATGTCCAGCTCCGTGTGAACACGCCTGTGTCCTGAATATTAACCAGGAACCTGTTACCATCCGGGAAAACGAAGTAGCAATAGCTGAAAAAGCCTTTGCCGAAGGTTATATAAAACCGTCGCCTCCGGCAACAAGAACCGGCAAAACCGTCGCAATAATAGGAAGCGGTCCGGCAGGAATGGCCGCCGCCGACCTTCTTAACAAGACCGGACACTCGGTAACACTGTTCGAAAAGGATGACAAGGCAGGCGGACTGCTCAGGTTCGGAATTCCCGACTTCAAGCTTACCAAAGCGGTAATAGACAGGCGTTTGAAGCTTATGACAGAGGAGGGATTAATAGTCCGTACAGGCGTTATGATCGGCAGGGATATATCAGCCCGTGAGATTACTGATAGTTTTGATGCCGTCTGCATCGCTATAGGATCAAGTCATCCCCGCGATCTGCAGGTGGAGGGAAGGAACCTCAGGGGAATCCATTTTGCAGTCGATTATCTTGCCAGTCAGAACAGGGTCAACTCAGGCCAGATACATCTCTCCGACAACCCCATAAACGCAGAAGGCCTGAGAGTGGTGGTGCTGGGGGGCGGCGACACCGGTTCCGATTGTGTCGGAACGGCAATCCGTCAGAAAGCTGTAAGCGTGACCCAGATTGAAATACTTTCCAAACCTCCGGTCTTCAGAACACCGGACAATCCCTGGCCATATTACGCTAAAACACTCAAGAGTTCCACCTCCCACGAAGAAGGTGTCGAAAGGATATGGAACCTCGCCACCAGGAGGTTCACAGGTGAGAACGGAATTGTCCGCGGCATTGAAGTTGAAGATGTGACCTGGGAGAAAAACAACGGAAGCTATTCGATGAAGCCTGTCAGGGATACAATCCAGGTTAAGGAGGCTGACCTTGTACTGCTCGCCCTCGGATTTGTCCATCCGGTTATCGAAGGACTTGTATCGGAGCTCGGACTGGAACTGAATGAAAGACAAAACATCCGGACCAATGGTAATTGTCTGACAAGCGTCAGTAAGGTCTTTGCAGCCGGGGACTCCGTTTCCGGAGCCAGTCTTGTGGTAAACGCGATAGCATCCGGAAGAAAGGCTGCAAAGGAAATTGACAAGTTTCTGAAAGAGTAAGGATGCTGGCGTTGCCCTCTGAAGCTTTAGCGAAAGAAGGTTGCCAGTTCTGCAGGTCGTGCAAGTCGTGCAAGTCGTGCAAGTCGTGCAGGTCGTGCAGGTCGTTTCTCTGCGTAAATCTGCGGTTTTCCTCTGCGCAAATCTGCGAGAAACTTCTTCATCTTCGCCGTCATGCCGTCATGCCGTCATGCCTTCATGCCTTAACGCCTTATCGCCCTGACCCCTTATCGCCTTTACCTTTCTGCCTTCACACGCGGGACCCGTGATATATTGATTTTTTGAAGAAAGTCATTACTTTTAATGGCCCGGAATTGCATCCCGTCCCAAGAAAATCCTGTTATGCGCGGAAGACTGACACTTATTCTTTTAGCTCTTATACTTCTGTCAAATCCTGAGCTGTTATGCCAGCATATCGATGCTGTATCTGTTAAAATGAACAGCAGGCTGAGCTTTTATTCAACCGAAAAAACAGGAGAGATGTTATTGCATCTTCCTCAGACACTTAAATGGAAGAATCTGCAGGTAAAACTTAAAACAAACGACAGTGAACTAACGTCCTGGAAAGGCATTCCGGGCAGTAAGATATTACGGATTCCTTTCGACCTTAATCTTAATCCGGCCGTTTACACCCTGTCAGCAGAAATTATTCCATCGGGCGGCTCACATTACAGCGCCTCCTGCGATTTGATCATCCTGGAACATAAGGCAAATGAGGTGAAGACCGACCGGCTTACAGGGGGACTGATTGTACATAACAGGGATTTCTTCCCTTTCGGATTCTACTGTTACTCGCCGGTTCAGCCAACCCTTGCCGAAGAAGAAGTTGTGAAAGGATTCAACATGATGTCACCCTACCAGAAGATTGTGCCGGAAAACCTTGAAGCGAGAAAGGCATATATGGACCGATGCGCGGAGCTGGGAATGAAGGTCCATTATAATCTCCTGTCTGTTTCAGGAGGCGGCGGGGTTTCGTCGCAGATTGAAGGCATCTCCGGGGAGGAAAAGAAAGAAAGGCTGCTGAATGAGATACGGACATTCATGGATCATCCGGCCCTGCTTGCATGGTACATCTCCGACGAACCAAACGGATTAAAAATACCTCCGCCGACGCTTGATTCAATTTACCGGACAATAAAAGAGGCTGATCCCTGGCACCCTGTCTCAATCGTGTTCATGGCGCCATTTTCTTCAGCCGTCAAATACGCCGAGGCCCTCGACATTGTAATGGCCGACCCCTACCCTATCCCAAGCGGTTCGGTTAACCAGGCAGGCGAAGTTGCCAGACAGCTTAGAACCTCATTTGAAGGCACAAAACCTGTCTGGATAGTGCCCCAGGCTTTCGGCGGGGCCGAATGGTGGCAGCGCGAACCCACCATCCAGGAAATGAGAAGCATGACTTACCAGTCGATCGTTAACGGAGCCAGGGGAATCCAGTATTTCATCAGGCATGGACTCAACTCCTTCCCCAAATCGACCGCTGCATGGAACGAGTGCGGCAGGATGGCTATGGAAATTGCCGAGATGACTCCCTGGCTTATGTCTGACGAAAAACCGTATCCGGTCTCTTCATCAACCGGAAGTGTTAGCGTTACTTCAGCCCTCCACGAAGACAAACTGATGGTGATTGCCGTCAACAAAGCCGGATCGCCTCAAAGGGTCGATATTAGAATATCAGGAGCTGTTCCCGGCCAGGCCAGGGTAATTTTTGAAAACCGGTCTGTCAGATTGAATGGCAACACAATAACAGATTATCTGTCTGCTTTCGGTTCACAGGTCTATCTTCTTGCCCTGAAACCCGTTAAGGAATCGGTCAGAACTTTCAAAGGTAACCTCGTAATTGACCCCGGGTTCGAAGATATGTCCAGCCCCGGAGTACCTGCTTCATGCTATTCCTGGAACGAAGGCGACCGCGGATCAACTTATTTCCTCGACACAAGGGAGCATCCTGAAGGTACACATTCGCTAAGGATGATAACCCCAAAGGAAAATGGCGGCACACGGCTGAGATTCTTCCCCATCAGAATTGAAAAGGGGAAAACATACATTCTATCGGTGTGGGCTAAGACTGACACAGAAATGAATCCCGGTAAAAAAGCTCCGGCTTTTGAGCT
>JBAQCK010000088.1:0-23183 GCA_049294075.1 Bacteroidales bacterium
GTGGTATGAACAAATAGAGACCGGTTGCGGTCATGTCAAAATCTTAGTTGATGTAATTTATTACCCCATTCCGAGCCTTCTTTTTATTATTTACCCCCTTCCCCAGCCTTCTCTTAGTATGATTACCCCCTTCCCCAGCCTTCCCCCGGGGGGGACGGAGCGGGAAACATCGTGCAAGGCTTTTCCCCCCTGGGGGAAACGGGAAAGGTGGTATGAACAAATAGAGACCGGTTGCGGTCATGTCAAAATCTTAGTTATAATATTTTACCCCCTTCCCCAGCCTTCCCCCAAGGGGGACGGAGCGGGCAGCATCGTGCAAGGCTTTTCCCCCTTGGGGGAAACGGGAAAGGGGGTAAATAATAATACAGGGAGTATATTCCTAAACCAGGGAGGAAGTAGAATTTCCCCCTTTGGGAAACATGATAGAGACTCAGAAAGTATCAAAAGAAACATAAAAAAATTTGCATTGCATTAAACAATCGTCTACATTTGTAGACAGATATCAAAAAATGTAGATATTATGTACCTTACAAACGCAGAAGAACAGGTTATGAAGGTGTTGTGGGATCTCGAAAAAGCCTTCATAAGGGATCTGATGAACGGGTTTCCTGATCCCAGGCCGGCCCAGACTACCGTATTTACACTACTGAAACGAATGATCGACAAGGGATTTGTCGGATTCAGGCAGTACGGGAATTCAAGGGAGTACTATCCCCTTGTAAGCAAACACGACTATTTTTCCAGGGAGATAAGCGGTATAATAAAGGATTTCTTCAACAATTCCACCGCCCAGTTTGCATCGTTCTTTGCCGATGAGACCGACATGACGAAAGAGGAACTTGAAGAACTAAGACAGATCGTTGAAAAGAAAATAGCTCATAAAAAAGCAAAAAAATGATAGCTTACCTTATCAGGTCGGGTGTCTGCATGGTCCTGCTTTTCGGGCTCTACCACCTGATCCTCAGGAAAGAGAAGCTTTTCAGCTTCAACAGGTTCTATCTGATCTTTGCTGTCGTGTTCTCCCTTGCCGTTCCTTTCGTTTCAATACCTGTGGAATTTGGTTTTGGATCGGCAGCGGGTGAAATAGCAGAGACGCTCAACAATATTCAGCTTTTGAATTCCCCAGAATATCACGGAGTGACCGTCCAGGAAAATTCCATCGCTGAAGAAACGATTTTCACGGAACCTGCCGTCACAGGTGCAATGCCTGTGCCTGTGCAGGAGCAGGCAGGTAACGGCGGCATCATGGTAATACTTCTGATTATCTACATGGCGGGACTGACTCTCATGGCGGCCAGGTTCCTCAGGAATATACTGGTGGTGCAGCGAATGTTAAGGCGGGCAGAAACCATCGACCAGAAGTGGTACAGGATAGCCCTTCTCGACGGTCTTGCCAGTCCCTTCAGTTTTCTGCGGACAGTTTTCCTCGACAGGAAAGCTTACCTGAAAAACAGGATCCCGGCGAACGTTCTCAGGCATGAGCTTGAGCACATAAGGCAGGCACATTCGCGCGATGTCATTTTCTTTGAGCTTATGAATATGATCTTCTGGTTCAATCCAATGCTTTACCTCTTCGGGAGAGCAGCAAGGATCAACCACGAGTACCTTGCCGACGAGGCGGTTGTAAGGGATTCCCGTGATCCTGAGACCTACGAGGGCGAACTGATCAGCTTCATACGCTGCAAAGCAAGTGTGCCTTTCACATGCGGGCTTAACTCTTCGATGATAAAGGACCGGCTGCTGATGCTCAACACGGTCACCTCAGTCCCGGGCAGGAAGATCAGGGCAGCAGTTGTCTCAGTCCTGTCAGTCCTCCTGCTTACCCTGCTCAGTCTCCGGCCGGCATATCCCGGCACCCAGGATGAAAGGAACAGGAAGAAATTGTTAAGGGCAGAGGATATTGTTATTGAAGACGTATATTTCAGGGATCCTGGCTTTAAGCCGGTGAAATCCCTGGTTGTCATTGACGGCAAGCCGCTTTCGTTAAGCGACACTGTCATATTTGATCCGGGGCAGGTGAAGACAATGTCCGTAAGGCAGGGACGCGACGCAATCCGCAAGCACGGGAGGGAAGCGAAAGGCGGAGCAGTCGAGATAACAACCTATCAGAACGACCTGAAGTCTGATCCTGATTCAAACTACTTCAAGCCAACCTGGACGGTAAACAACAGGGTTCCGGAGGGGCTGGTCAGTATCCCCGTTTCCAACCTCCGTTCGCTGAGTCTGTGGACCTATCCGGTGTTTCCGGAACAGGACCGGATCAGACGCTGGAGAATAGTGGATATAATGACCAGGGATTATTACAGGGTAAAGGGAAAGGTTCTGCGTATTAATGGAGAGCCCTTCCCGGGGGTAAAGATAAGCGCCACGAGAAATCCTTTCGCCGCAACATCGGATAAGGATGGCAGGTTCCTTCTTGAGGATGTGGGGGAGGATGCGGTGGTTACAGTGACCGGAGAAGGATGCGAACCATTGTATTTTAAGGTCTCGGGAATAATTTATGGATCTGATCTGAAAATCACTCTTGACAGGAACAGAGAACCTGATTTCAATCTGGATCTGGAAAATCACCTTGCAAGGGATTTTACAGGAAGGTGGAAAATAAACAAGGAACAGAGCCTCAGACAGGACGTACGTGTTGATGATGTCATTTATGATATCCGGCAGTATGGTTCGGATTCTATTCTGATCCGTGAATCAAGGACCCTTAACAACGGTAGGGAATTTAAATCAAAATCCTCATTTGTCTTCAATACAATACGGAAGGAGGATTCAGGAGATTTCTCAGCCATTGAATCGACATTAATTTGCACTGTTCCTCCTGATGGCAAATCATTTTCCGTAACAATGAAAATGAAAAGCAAAATCGGAGTTTTCGAAGATAGCGAGTATAAGGTAGACTATTCACTCAGTGATGACGGGAATCAGTTGATCGAGCGCATTACCGGCAAACCTGGTGCCAGTGTCATTCCGGCAATGATATTCGACAGGATAAGGGAGGAAGAATAGAAAGCTTCATTATGCAATGAATGTCTTGATCTGGTCCGATGTAAGGAAAAATATCAGTATTGCTCAGCAGAAGTATCCGGGAACTACGGAAGAAGCTCTGATATCCTTTCTTCAGGATGAAAAGAATTCATTCAATGACAGAACGCATGTTGCAGTATGGACTCTTGGAATGCTGAAGTCCGAGAAAGCCCTGCCCATACTGAAGAGCTACTACAAGGATGATCCGAAAGGACTGACCAGCAAGGGTCATCATAACCAGATGCTTTGCCAGTACGGATTGCACAAGGCCATCGTCCGGATCGAAGGCAGATGGATGTATTCGACAGCCGGTCTGAACAGGTAGGGCAAAGGCGCAGGGCGGAGGACACAGGACACAGGGCGCAGGGCTTCATGCCTCCGCAGAAGCCTGAACCATGGGATAATATCTATCCGGCTGTATGGTGGGGTAACAGCGCCCCGCAGATTATGGACAACCGTTATGCCAATGCATGGTCGTCGTTTGCTGATCACTGGAACTACGATGATGTCAGCGAGGATTGCCTGAAGCTCAATATCTGGACTCCGTCGATTACTGATAATGCAAAGAGGCCGGTTCTTGTATGGCTTCACGGAGGAGGTTACACCAACGGCAACGGAATCGAGCAGGACGGATACATGGGTGAGAACCTCAGCCGGAAGGGAGACATCGTATTTGTTTCAATAAATCACAGGCTTGGCCCGATAGGATTCACGGATCTTTCAGGAGTGGGAGGTGAGAAATATGCCAGCTCTGGCAATGTAGGAGCCCTCGACATGGTAGCATCACTTGAATGGGTAAACCGCAATATTTCAAACTTTGGAGGAGATCCCGGGAATGTCACCATAATAGGTCAGTCGGGCGGCGGAGCCAAGGTGTGCGTTGTGATGAACATGCCACAGGCGGCAGGTCTGGTGCATAAGGGCGTGCCGCTTAGCGGCTCCACGATAGAAGCCCTCGATCAGGAATACTCAAGATGTCGGGAGCCCTGCTTCAGTTCATGCGTACAGGCGATCCCAACGGAGGCGGTTTGCCGCAATGGCCGGCTTACACCATTGAGAATGGCGAGACGATGATACTTGATGACGTATGTGAGGTTAAAAATGAGCCCGACCGCGAGGCACGTGCGGTGATACCCGACTGATCCAGCTTGACCTCATATACAAAAAAGAGTTGCTGAAAGGCAACTCTTTTTTTCACTGGTGGGACGTGCAGGATTCGAACCAGCGACCTCTTGCGTGTGAAGCAAGCGCTCTGAACCGACTGAGCTAACGTCCCGGAGCAGCAAAGATAAAAAAATACAGTTCAGGTTGAATGGTTAAAAGCATCTGGTTTTGCTGATATTGAAATTTCCGGAATTTTGTACATTTGAGTGGTTCTACCCCGACCGCCATGAAAACCATTGAAGAACGGAAATCCATTCTCGATAAGGATATCTTCAGGCTCGTTAATCACGGCTGGAGGGTTGCCCACCGCTCCGATACCAAATGCCTGCTGGTGAAACGCCGGAAGCCCAACGGCTGCATTCTCACCCTGCTCCTCCTTCTGTTCATCGTGCCGGGGATCATTTACCTGCTGGTTGACAAGGGCAGGAGTTCCCTTAAGATCGAAGTCACCGAAGATGGTGACATAAAATACTTCCCCTCCGGATTATCTCAATTCGAACAACGCGAACTTACCTGGTACTGAAAATGGCTGAATCTCCTCAGCTTTTGGCAGCGCCTATGGCCGTGGCATATTCGGCATCGGCCGGAAACTCAAAATGAATATTGTACATGTTCGAAACGGATGTCAGGATTTTCTGTCCGATAACGTTGTTGCTGCCGTTTCCGGTCACCACAACGGTATCGTTATTCTTGCTCATTGCGGCGAACACCGAGACCATCCCTATAACCTGGAAGGTGAGGTTCAGTATCCCTGCCGCCAGGTCTTCTTTTGTTGCCGTCTCCAGTATCTTTCCGAAGTTCGATGCGGTATACTCCCTGTTGAGGAAACCTATGTTGCTTTCGGCAATGTCGCCGATGTGAAGATCGACATTCCTGACATTGCCCATGGCTGCATAGCTCATTATCGTATCAAAGTCGGATGTGTTGAGCATCTCCCGTGCCAGTCCGATTATTGTTCCGCCACCCACCCCGGTGCCACCCATGTGGGTGATCCTGCCATTGTCGACTTCAAGTATCGCCGTTCCGGTCCCGATATTTGAAATGATTATCCGGTCCTTTTTTGCGAGATATCTTCCGCCTGTTCCGATGGCTGTCATCTCGTCGATGCGGTTGGTGCTGATGCCGAAGAGGTCGCCCGGGATCCTTGAAGCTCCTGCCCCGGTTATGTTAATCCTCTCAATGTTACTTAAGCTCAGATGATTCTCGACCAGCAGTTTTCCGAAAGCTCCCGTCGCCGATGTGATCGCATCGACGGCCCTGGTCTTCACCTTGATTATATCCGTTCCGCCATTCATGGCAGCCACCTTTGTGGTGGTGCTTCCGATATCTATACCTATTACCATGGCCTGTGTATTTAAGGGCAGACTGTTACCGTTGCCTTTTTAACACGGCAAATGTAATGATTAAACAGAAAAGGCTGACTTATTCCTGCTTTTTGATGCACCTCACCGATTCGCCGCGCTGACGGTTGTTGTTGCTTCTTCCGAGCGATCCACGTTGTCCGAGATAGTGGTCGAGTGCCGTTCCTGATTTCCCTTCGGTGGCGCTCCACCAGGTACCGATGCTTCCAAGGTTAAGGAAATTGCCATTCTCAATCCGGTACCCTCCGGGCAGTCCGTTAAAGCCCGATTCGTCCGATCCGCTGTAACCTTCAGTCCATCTGGTGGTGCTTTTCATTTTGGTCCCGGCCGCATCGGGGCCTCCGAGGAACACCGCCAGCTGTGCCCAGTCGGCAGCGGCGGGCATCGACCATCCGGCAGGGGCAAGACCGCGGGGATCATTCACCGCGAACCAGTTGTAAAGCTTCCCGTAGATTGGCCCGTTCTTCGGATCGTTGTTGTAATAGCACCATGCCGGACTTCCCGATTGTCCTGCCGCTACCCATTCTTCATTGGTCCTGGCTTCGGGAATTGTATCCCCGTTCCTGAAGGTTGCCACATTCAGGTTAGCCGAAGCCCATGTCTGTGTGCCAATCCTGACGGTTCCCTCTGCCGGGACCTTCCTCTTGATCTGGGCTGCCAGTTCAGTAGCCTGCATGAGGCTGAAGCAAACCAATAATATCAGGAGGGCTCTCCCTTTTAACATTTTCTTTGCCATTTTTCCCCTTTTATCTGATCATCAATAATAAAACGTTCATGGAGAAGGATTATTACAAGGAAGGCCAGGCCGTTGCAGGGAAAGCTAATGCTTATTAAATTCATATCGTTTTGGGTAAAAAAATTGTTGAATAACAATATCTTAGTTATTGTTATTCGATAAAAATTCGTATATTTGATGGCAACCCAAACTTCAGATTATGGCAATAATTATCAATCTCGATGTAATGCTTGCTAAGCGCAAGATGAAACTGAATGAGCTTTCGGTTCTGGTAGGCGTAACGGTCTCCAACCTGTCGATACTCAAGAGCGGAAGGGCAAAATCGGTAAGGCTTTCGACTCTTGATGCCATCTGCGATGCTCTGAAATGCCAGCCGGGGAATATACTTGAGTTTCAGAAGGAGCCGGAGAAGGAGGAATAGTACTGGCGGTACGCGGTGTGCGGCGTTACCGGCTGCTGGTTGATGTATTCGGTATACAGTATTCGGTACACAGTATTCGGTAAATCGGTATAAATGTATGTTTTATTATAGGCGAAAGGAGATGTATCGGGAACTGCGTGCTGCGTACCGCGCGCCGAATAACCAGCAACCAGTTTTACCTGCTCACCACATTAACCGGTGATCCGGAGAGAAAAGCCTTAACGTTTTTTACCACCTGATCCATAAGTCTTCTTCTCGATTCGAGTGTGGCCCATGCTATATGCGGGGTGATGATGCAGTTTTTTGCTTTCAGCAGCGGGTTGTCTTCTGCAGGCGGCTCAGAAGCCAGTACATCGAGACCGGCTCCGGCAATGATCCCTTCGTTAAGGGCGTCCGCAAGATCCTTTTCAACGATTATTGGTCCGCGGGATGTGTTTATAAGGAAGGCATTTTTCTTCATCAGCCTTAATCTGCTCATGTTTATCATCCCGGCTGTTTCAGGGGTAAGCGGACAATGGATGCTCACAATATCCGAGCGCGACAGCAGCTCATCCGTTTCGGCCCATTCAAAACCGCTGCATTCCGGAGCATCCTTCCTCGAACGCGATGATGCCAGAACCTTCATCCCGAAAGCCATCGATATTTCGCACACTTTTCTGCCTATGGTCCCGAATCCGATTATTCCAATAGTTTTGCCTGCCAGTTCGGTAAGCGGATAGTCGCGGAAAGTGAAGTCGGGCGACTCCGACCATTTTCCCTCCGTCACCGAATCGCTGTGGCGCTGGACATGAAAGCAAAGCTCCAGTATAAGGGCGAATGTAAGCTGGGCCACCGAGTTTGTGCTGTAGGCCGGTATGTTTGTGACAGTTATTCCCAGGCGGTGGGCTTCGGTTGTGTCAATTACATTGTAGCCTGTTGCCATCACCCCCACATACCTGAGATCCGGGAGCGACCGGAGGGTGTCATCATCGAGAACCGTTTTGTTTGTCAGAAGTATCTCTGACCCCGTCGAGCGTTCAAGGGTCAGCTCGCGGGGAGTGCGGTCGTAAACCGTAAGGTCGCCCAGCCTGCCGAGCTCTTCCCAGCTCAGGTCTCCGGGGTTTGTCGTAAATCCGTCAAGTACCGTGATCTTCATGAAATCTGTTTGTTATCAGAATTAGCGGGATCAAATTTAGGATAGATTTTTCAGAAATGGAAACTTGTTAATGGGCAGGAATTCCGGCTGAGGAAGAAGCCACGTAAAAAATCTTTACGGATTGCATCCCCAAAGGCAAAATTACTGATATTTGCCGGCAGGTTAACACTGCACCCGGCAAAGTTTACCAAGGATGAGAATCATAAGGCTTATCGAGACACATTTCTGGATCGTGCTACTGGCAGGGATCGTGCTTGGACTGTGGCCTCCGGTTGAAATTAATGCTTCTCCTGTCGTTCCGAAGCTGCTGCTCGGCATTATGCTTTTCACCGCCTTCCTGAAGATTGATGCCCTCGAAATCATCGATAGCATGAAGAATTTTCGTCTGATGTCATGGATCACTTTTGTCTATATGCTGGCAATCCCGGTTGTCTTCTATTTCATTACAGCGATCTTTGACAAGGAGTTTGCCATAGCGATGCTGCTGCTCACCGCGATGCCGGCAGGTGTTTCAACCCCGGTGCTGACCGATATCGCAAAGGGCAACATTCCCCTGTCGATGAGTCTGGCAATAGTGACTCAGCTTGCCGCGCCCTTTACCGTTCCCTTGTTATTCTGGATCCTCGACATCAATTCCCTGAGCATAAACAAGCTGATGATACTGAAGGATATTGCCATCCTTGTATTTGTCCCGATGATCGTTTCCCAGATCATAAAGAAATTTCTTCCGCGAACAGTTGAAAGGTCGCAGAAATTCTTCACATCATTCAACGTGCTTATCCTGTTTTCATTTGTATATATCACCATTTCATCGCAGAGGGAGGTTATTTTAGGTAATCCGGCGGGTGTGGTGTGGAAGCTTGCGGCTCTGTACCTGGTATTTATTCTCCTTCATATCATCGGATATATGTCTTGTCCGCGCCAGAGCCGCGAAAGCAGGATAGCAGTCGCTATAGGTTCGGCTTACATGAACAACGGTCTGGCGATCGTTCTGGCAGTGTCATATTTTTCCCCCTCCATCCTGGTTCTGATGGTACTTTCGGAGTTCCCCTGGAACACTCTTCTTGCGCCCTTCAAGAAAGTGATGGAAAGGAACTCCCCTAATCATAAATAGTGTTAAAGCATCTTTTTTTAGGTTTTTAATATTTACTTTTAAGGCAAAGACCCGGCCTGATACTAAAACCAACAAAACCTCACAATATGAAACCCACATGTATCAAATACACAAACACGTATGTATATAATTTTCGAACATGTGGGTTCCATCAGACCTTTAAAATCAAAATTATATACTGATGAAAAGAAAAGTATTTGTATCTCTTATCTGCATGTCGGTATTTGCAGTAACCTTTTCGCAGGAACTGGCGAATTTCCGGCGTGCTCCGGTCGTTTCTCCCGAGACAGGGGAGAAGACTGTCACTTTCAGGATGGCAGCTCCCCAGGCAAAGCTTGTAAGGCTCTACGGCTCGTGGATGCGAAGCTTTGATTCTTCCGTTAACATGATTCAGGACACGGCCGGTATCTGGTCAGTAACCATTCCGAAACCCCAGCCTGAGCTGTATACCTACAACTTTATCGTCGACGGCTTTACAGTGAATGATGTCAGTAATGTACTGCTTCAGAGAGACGGCACCCGATACCTCAGTGTTCTGCTGGTTCCGGGTGAACTTACGGCAAACTACTTTGAAGCCGGCAGGCGGGGCAACCTTCACAAGGTCTGGTATGATTCCCCTACCATCGGCAAGGCCCGCAGAATGTACGTATACACACCTTACGGCTATGAATCAGGCACGGGAAGGTATCCGGTGCTATATCTGCTTCATGGCGGAGGCGGTGATGAGGATGCATGGGTTACCATGGGCCGTGCATGCCAGATACTCGACAACCTGATTGAGAAGAAGCTGGCAGTTCCCATGATATGTGTGATGCCTAACGGCAATCCCACCCAGGAGGCTGCCAGAACCCTGCTGCTTCCCGAGGAGACTTACGACCGCAGGGATCCGAAATTCGCCAACCTCTATATCAACAGCATAGTGAAGGATATAATTCCTTATGTTGAAAGAAACTATCGCGTGATTGCCAGTCCTGATGCCAGGGCAGTCTCCGGACTGTCGATGGGCGGCGGTCATACCATGAGCGTCACAAATGAATATCCCGGCATGTTCGGATATATCCTCCCGCTCAGCATGGGAATCAGGGCCGATCAGCCCGACATCGACGCGAAACTGCAGGGTATAAAGAAGGCAGGCTACAAGCTTTACTGGATCGGTTGCGGAAATGAGGATTTCACCTTTGAAGGTGCAAAGCTGCTCGATCAGGCTCTTACGCGCAATGGTATGGAACACACCTTCTTCGTTTCGGGAGGCGGACATACCTGGGCCAACTGGAGGATCTACCTGAATACCTTCGGACCTCTCCTGTTCAAATAGGATCTGTTTAACTGACTAATAAAATTGAGAACACTAAATATTGAATCATGATGAAGAGATTGACAATTGTTACAATATGCCTGCTTGCCTTCAGTGGTCTTTTCGCACAGGAGCTGGCAAGTTTTGCAGGACGCCAGCCTGTAATTTCCCCTGAGATAAAGGGCAGCGAGGTCACTTTCAGGGTATCAGCCCCCTATGCCGATGCAGTTAAACTATCAGGATCCTGGACGACTGGTCCGGGTTCAGCTGTTGACATGAAAAAGGATGAGGCCGGACTGTGGTCAGTCACCATTCCGACCCCAACGCCCGAGCTATACACTTACAGCTTTATCGTCGACGGTCTTTCGGCCACCGATGCAAACAATGTACTGATGCAGAGGGATGGTACGCGGTACCTGAGCGTTCTGCTGGTGCCAGGCGATGCGACTGCCAACTATTTTGAAGCAAAGAACCGCGGGAACCTCTCGCAGGTATGGTATGATTCCCCGACACTTGAAATGAACCGCAGGATGTTTGTTTATACGCCCTATGGTTATGAGACAAGCACGGTCAAATACCCGGTATTGTATCTGCTTCACGGAGCCGGTGGTGATGAGGATGCATGGAGCACCATGGGCCGCACCTGCCAGATCATGGACAACCTGATTGAGAAGAAGCTTGCGAAACCGATGCTGGTGGTAATGCCCAACGGCAATCCCGGTCAGCAGGCAGCGCGTACCCAGCTGATCCCCGAGAAGCCCTTCGACCGTGCTAATCCCGGTGTGGCAAATGCCTATGTGAACAGCATAGTAAAGGATATCGTGCCCTATATTGAAAAGAATTACAAGGTAATTGCAAAACCCTCATCGAGGGCTATCGCCGGCCTGTCGATGGGAGGAGGTCATACCATTTCCTGCACCAACCTCTACCCCGGATTTTTCCAGTATATCTGCCCTCTCAGCATGGGCATCCGCGTGAATGATGAGAACAAGGCAAGGTACGACGCCGAGTTCAGGGGAGTAAAGAAGGCAGGTTACAAACTATACTGGATAGGCTGCGGCGAATCCGATTTCCTGATTGAATCGGCAAAAACCCTTGATGCCACTCTTACGCGTCTCGGGATGAAACATACTTTCTTTGTAAATTCCGGAGGTCACACCTGGACAAACTGGAGGATCTATCTTAATAACTTTGCACCGCTTCTGTTCAAGTGAAAATCAGCTGACTACTGAATTATTTCAACCCAAACCCAATAATCACTCAAATTATGAAGACCGAGAAAAGAAGAACATTTATAAAGAAAACGGTACTGGCCTCAGCCGGAATAGCCATGGCTCCTGCCTACATCAAGGGGTTTGCCCAGGTAAAGCCCAGCGACAGGATCAATGTGGGAGTCATCGGCATTAACGACAGGGGCGGATTCTACGGTGGCTCAGGTCACACTGCCAGTTTTACAAAGATCAGGGAAACGAGGGTGGCAGCAATTTGTGACTGCGTCGATTATCTTCTGCCGAAAGCCATTCAGGATATCGAGAAGCTTGGGGGCGAGAAGCCTGCAACCTATGCCGATTACCGCAAGATGCTCGAAAACAAGGACCTGGATGTTATTTCAATTGCCACTCCCGATTACTGGCATGCTCTTATGACTGTAAATGCCTGCCAGGCCGGGAAGGATGTATATGTTGAAAAGCCAATCTCATACACAATTGACGAAGGCCGGAAGATGGTTCAGGCAGCCCGGAAATACAACAGGATAGTCCAGGCCGGCACCCAGAGGAGGGCTTTCAGGCTTAACAGGAAGGCCATCCAGGTGCTTCGCGAAGGCGTTATAGGTGATATCTACATGGGCCGCGGTACGGTTTACCGTTCGCGTCCGAGCATTGGCAGAAAGCCTGACGGACCGGTTCCGGCAGGAGTTAACTGGGACCTTTACAGGGGCCCGGCGCCGCTGATCCCTTTCAATGAAAACCATTTCCTTTACAACTGGCACTGGTACTGGGACACAAGCACGAGTGAATTCGGAAATAACGGAACACATGCCATGGATATAATCAGGCAGGCTATGAATCTGACCACGCATCCGTCAAAAATTGCCTGCTCCGGAGGATTTTACGCATACAAAGATGAATCCGACCAGGATGTTCCGAACCTCGAGGTTGCTACTTTCGAGTATGACAACGGCGCTGTTCTTGAGCTTGAAGTAAGGAGTCTTCCCACACCTAACGATCCGTGGGGATACCTGTGGCTGGGAACAAAGGGGTATGCCTATACATCAGGAAACAATCAGGTTCTGATTTTCCAGAGCAACAACGGTCCGGCCACAGCCGGAGGTCAGACAGGCACAGCGGCATTCAGCACGGGTATGCAGCAGGACAGGTCCAATAAGCCTACAATCACTCTCACTAACGAGGATGTAGATCCCGATCCGAGGTGGGACGAGATACTGAAGGCAGGCATCGACTATCATTTCCAGAATTTTGTCGATTGTGTGAAGAGCCGTAAAAGCAGCGATCTGATTGCAGATATAGAGGAAGGACATATTTCGACTTCCATGATGCATCTCGGGAACATTGCATACCGTACAGGACGGAAACTGGTATTCGACGGCAAGGCTGAGAATTTTGGCAACGACACCGGGGCCAATTCCTACCTGTCGCGTCCGGGTGGTGGAAGAAAGCCTTACAATATGCCTGATGTGGTATAGGATTTTGTGAACACGGAATGGTTTATGATTTATTGGTCAGTTGTTTAAACAAATCCTGTATTATAGGAAATGAAATACAGGCTGTCAAAAAATATAAAGGTTGATCCTATTGCTCCTGTCTGCAGGAAAGAGGCTTATTTTACCCTTGAGGATGCTCAGGCTATGATAAAGCAAATCGAGGAGACGCGTGTCACGAAGAAGATACATGCGTACAGGTGTGATATCTGCGGCTTATGGCATCTTACCAGCAGGGGAAAGGAGTAGGACACAGGAGGTAGATGGTTCACCTTTACCTTACTTGAAATAGTCAGGAATCCTCGTAGATTTATAAAATAAAAAGCCCTGCTGCGATCACGCGGTCAGGGCTTTTAATATTATCGGACGGGATTAATTATGGATTATCGGATCCGGTTCACCGTCGGGATCATTTAATACGTATTCGTTTGATTTGGGATTTCCTCCCGTAACAAGAAGTACGCCACAGGCATGAGGTGCAGCCATTGAAGTTCCGCTCATGGTTGCGTAGGAATCACCCTTATAGGTTGAAAGCACGTTTACACCTGGAGCACAAAAATCAACCGGAGGATTGCCGTAGTTGGAAAAGTAAGCCCAGACACGGTTATTGTCGCAAGCGGAAATGGTATAAATGTTCGGGCCATTAGCACGGGCAGGTGAATGATTATTTGCATCATCGCTTTCATTGCCTGCAGCAAGTGCTACAAAGAGGCCTTCATTTGCCATGGCAATAACAGCAAGGTCTATAGGATCATAAGCACCTCCTCCGAGGCTCATGTTTACGGCATCCCCGGCTGTAGCATTAGCCGCAACGTAATCAATGCCGGCAATTATTGTGGAATAAGCTCCTGACCCCCGCTTGTCAAGAACTTTTACGGGAACCACCTGGGCTCCGGCTGCAACTCCTACTACACCAATAGTATTGTTGATTGCTGCCACAATACCTGCGCAGTGTGTTCCATGACCATTATCATCCTCGGCTGATGTTGTTCTCGGGACAAAAGTTTTTGCCAATGTAGTATTAACATTCAGGTCGGGATGGTTGAGATCGATTCCTGTGTCAATTATCCAGCCTTTTTTGCCACCTGTATAAGGGGCTCCGCCACCTACTATGCCTATTCCGGGAGGTGTTACCTGAGCTGGTTGTGTAACAGGTGGCTTTACAGGTTTTGCCAGGACAACCATTCTGTCGGGCCATACACCAAGTACACCGGGATTTTTCTCAAGAGCAGAAGCTTCATCCGCAGTCAGATTCAGTGCAAAGCCTTCCTGTGATGAAGTGTAAACATGAATGGGTTTCCTGGCAACAATTCCGGAAACCTGCAGGATCTTGGGAATTTCTCCCAGCATGGCAATCTGGGCGTCGGCATAGCTCAGTTTTGCAGATTTGACAGAGGTCACTCCCTCTTTCAGGAGGACCACATACTGGCCCGGAATGATATCACCATCGGAAAATGAAACCAGTGAACTGTCATCCTGTGGCAGGGATGGTTCCCTTTCTCTTTCGCATGAACCTGCAATTATCAGCAGAACAGCAATAAGGACAAAAAAGATCTTTTTCATATGTCAGATTTGGTTTTGGTTGCATTAAAGATAAACAATCGGCAATACTAAAATAAAATCTCCCCCAAAAAAATCAGCTGATTTTTAAAATTAAAATGAGTGTTGGGAATCATTAATAAAAAATCAGAAATGTATTATACATCAAATAATTACAAGAATAAATAAGTTTCTTTTTATTTTCTATGACCCCTTTCCCTCCCGATAGCTGTCAGTATCCCCCAGGGGAGAAATGCTTTGCCTGCTGCTCCTTCATTGAGATCAGTGCCGGTAGTTGAACCTGACTATGGTCGGGATCCCCTTTGCACCCTCGTTTGAGATGAGCATGTCGCCGTTCTCCATGAAGGTTATTCCTTCGGGCTGTGCAAAGAGATCCTTGTCGAGCCTCTCCATCGAATCGATGGTTCCGTTCATATTGAAGACAAAAAGGAGTCTTTCGGGACCGGATATGGCGTACAGCTTATATGTAATGGGGTGAATGCCGATTGCCGATATTTTCATGTTGATGTCCGGTACTTTTTTTTCTCCTTTTTTGCCTTTCATAGGCACCTTTATGTTGTTTTTGACTGCAAATTCCTCTGTCTTCTTTATGTCAAAGACCATTACCGTGCCTTTTGTGAGGGTTTTGGAAGCGAGGTTAAATCCGTAGATATTCCTGGTAGCCTGGTTTGAAGGATTATCGGATGATATCTCTTTCGGGGCAATCAGCAGCCTGTTGTTCTTCGGATCGTAGCACAGGCCTTCGGAATCTTTGCCGGGGATGCCTGTATCGTAAACATTTCCCGGGGAGTTGGCTGAAGTGAAATCAACGATTTCGGTCAGAACCTCATCGCTTCTCAGGATGTAAAGGGCTTTGTTCACCCTGGCAATCCCCTCGTAGTCGCCGTCGGAGCCGAAGGAGATCTGTTTTGTTATGCTGTTCCTGTTCAGGTCGTAAATGAAAACCAGGCCGTGTTCATCCTGAATACAGGCCACTGAAGAAGCGTCCACTGTTGTTATTCCGGATATCTCATGAAGCGACGGAGGCAGGTTATAAACCTTGTCGGGAGCAGTCAGATTGTAGCCTGCGCTACCTGTTACGCCAGCAGGATCAACGCTTTCTGAGGGGCATCCGGTGAACAGCTGTGCTACTATCGGGAGACAGTAGAAATGTCCTGTCATCATGATTTTGCCTTTTTTGCTAATATAGTAAAACACTCGAAAATAACCATTGTTATTCAGGCATACCAAAATATGTTTCACAGCATACAGTGAAAAAAATGAACAGCCGGAAGCTATAAGAGATAAACAAATGGTTATTTTTAGCCTGGTTTTTAAGAATCTAACCCATAATCATAAATTGTAATGAAGAAGACTACAAACAAAGGTTTGAACCGCCGCGATTTCCTCGGATTATCAGCACTGGGCCTTACAGGCCTGACGATTCTGCCCAGTTATGTTATTAACGGAGTAAGGGTAGCCCCGAGCGACCGGGTACTTATGGGTACCATCGGGCTTGGCCGTCAGGCTCTTTCTGATTTCCGTGGTTTTGCAGGCGCCGCAGGGCTTCAGATTGTTGCCTGCTGCGATGTTGACACGATCAAGCAGCAGAGATACAAGAAGACTGTTGAGGAATGGCAGCAATCAAAAGGCCTTGCTCCCAGGTGCGACACATATGAACAGTATGAAAGGCTTCTTGAGCGTAAGGACATTGACGTGGTTGAGGTTGTAACTCCCGATCACTGGCATGCCCTGATGACCATTCATGCCTGCCAGGCCGGCAAGGATGTGTATGTTCAGAAGCCCCTTTCCTACACAATTCAGGAAGCTCTTGTTATGACAAGGGTTGCCAACGACAACAAGAGGGTTGTTCAGGTTGGAAGCCAGCAGCGTTCAGGCAAGGAGTTCCGGAAAGCTATCGAGCTGGTTCAGAAAGGCGCCATCGGTCATATTGAAAAGATCTATGCAAAGGTTGGTGATCCGCCAAAACCATTCGATCTTCCGTCGATGCCCATCCCCGGCAACCTGAACTGGAACCTCTGGCTCGGTCCGCTGAATGACGACAAGATTCACTATCACTCCGACCTTGCACCGCAGATCACTCTTGATCCGGTTCAGAACGAGACACTCTGGGGCGCATGGCGCTGGTATCTCGAGATGGGGAACGGTTACACCGCCGACTGGGGAGCACATATGTTCGACATCGCCCAGGCTGCTATCGGAATGGACGGCTCGGCTCCTTGCGAAATAATTCCAAAAGGATACAACGGCGCCGAGTACATGACCTTCAAATACAAGACCGGAGTCGTGATGACCGAACAGCCATATCTTGAAGACAATCCAGGTGCCCAGGGCATCAAATTCATTGGTACCAGGGGATGGATTGAGGTTGCAAGAGGTTATATCGGCTGTTCCGACCCTTCACTTATCCCGGCAGAGATTGCAGGTAACCGTCCGCAGCCCAGAGGTCAGCAGCAGCAGCGTCCGGCAGGTCAGGCACGCCCTGCCCAGCAGGCCCGTCCGGCGCCCACCCGCGAAGGACTTCAGTTCGAGATCAGTTCGCCTCACATGCAGGACTTCATCGATGCAGTGCGTTCGCGTAAGAAACCGATCGCTTCAATCGAGGTTGGATGCAGTACAGCAATCACCTGCTGCCTTGGCAACATCGCCAATGAACTAAAAAGACCGGTCAAGTGGGATCCGGCAACCTATACCTTCATTGACGACAAGGAAGCATGCAGCCACAGGCTTATGAATTACGAATACAGAAGGCCTTATCACCTTTAAGATGAAGTAAAAGCTGTATGGATTCTTCCCTTGTATCTTGCCCGGGATTTTTTGAAGTCTGCCTGTTATCAGGTGCCTTGAAAACCCCCTTTAGGGGGTAGGGAGTATACGCCAGGGGACTTAAAAACAGTCTTTTATAATAGTTTATCTACCGCTTTCAGCCGGAGAAGAACAACCCTCTTCTCCGGCTTTTTTTGTCGCTTTGGTTTGTAGTTCCCGGCATCCGGGGGTAAGCATCTTTTTTAAATTTGCATCATTAAAAGCCAAAAGCCATGAAAATAAACAACAACAACGGGATAGCCGCAGCGGTGGTTACCACTGAAGGAGCAAAGGCCCTGCGCCCTGCGCCCTGCGCCCTGATCAATGGTAATCATTTGTTTACCAAGCGGCAAGGTGTGTTGGCCAAAATAAGGCGTTAAAGCTTGATTTTGGCTGAAGATTGGACTAACTTTGACTGAATAATATGATTAAAAGCACTCAGCCCATGCCGCAGCACATATTCAACGAATACCCGAAGAGTAATACGGTAGCTTTCTGGATTTCGATTGTGATCGGGATAGCCCTGCTTGCCTGTATAATAGTTCTTTTTGTAAAATACACGGCTATCACGTTCTGACAGGAAATTCAAAATCTGCCCGCGTCCGGTTATAATCAGAACCAGGCGGGGCAGCTTTCGTATGTTTTTATTCAGTCACTACCCTGTAGGCATTGACTCTTCCTTT
This sequence comes from Bacteroidales bacterium, assembly GCA_049294075.1. Classification (GTDB taxonomy): domain Bacteria; phylum Bacteroidota; class Bacteroidia; order Bacteroidales; family VadinHA17; genus LD21. Next base: position 18,020 of record JBAQCK010000088.1, read on the forward strand.
ATCATACCAGGGAGAGATACCCTGACCGTCGATTATGTCGGCTGTGTTGAGCAGTTTCTTGGTAACCTCGAAGGGATTCATCTGGCCACCGTTCTTTCCAATTATAAGGGCAGCAACGCCTGCCACTAATAGAAATCCCATGGCGATACCGTGCAATTTTGCTCTGGAGGTAGAAGTTTTCTCATAATTGTTGAGATTTCTTATAAAATTATTCAACAGTGCACATATTTCAACATAATCTGCAGCACAAGTTATTAACAACACAAATGTTATTACGGGAGGATTATTCGATAAATACAAACCTGAAAGGACTTTCAGTATCTTTAGCATAACAAGCAAACCGCTTATGGTATCGGTCAGGAGCATGCATTCGAAATCAGGCGCAGTGCTTATAATTGTGCTGGCGGGCTTTCTTTGTGTGCCCGGACTTACCCTTAAAGGTCAGAAATATCCCTGGCGCGAGTATACCGTGTCCGACGGATTGCCACAGACTCAGGCAAATCACCTTTTTGAAGACAGCCGGGGCTTCATCTGGATACTCACACGCAGCGGGATTTCAAGGTTCGACGGACTGGAATTCAAAAACTACTTCAGGAAGGACGGACTGCCTTCGAACCTGGCACACTGGATTCTTGAGGATCATGAAGGAAAGATATGGGCATTGACATCGGAAGGCCTGTCGGAATACACCGGATATGGATTCAGGTTTTATCCATATCCGGGGAGATCATCCACCGGGAATTTCACCTACGGTTGCAGCATGGGCGATTCACTGGCTCTTCTCCTCGCCGGTCTGGCTTCGGACCGGAAGGAAATAATATCATACAGGAACGGAGTATACACTGATTATACTAATAAATATGCCGGTTTTTCCCATTTGAAGATTGTCACCTTTATTCCTGACAGAAAATCAGGAGATTGGGTCACGTCCGAGGAGGGACTCTTTTTCAACGGACGGATTTGCAGGCAACGACTGTCTCGACAACGGTATAATCCGCGATAGTGACGGCCGGTTCTGGATCATGGCCTCAGGAAGGGTGATAATCCTTGATGAGAAGAAGCAACGGAGAACGAAAGAAACACTCGGTAGTCAGAATCTGCCGGCCTGCCGGACGGAAATTTTGGGAGCGAAGATTGATTTAAAACAGAACAAAAATGAGCAGAATTAAAACAAGGAATATACTTGAGGCTGTGATCGTGGAGGATGAGCCTGAATCGCTCAGTCTTCTGAGCTTGAACCAGGTTGAATACAGGATCAAGGTTTCGCAGGAAAGGTTAAGGTCTCTTATTGAAAAAGTCAGGGAAATGTAATTTTGGTCCTTAACTGATCTCCGTAACTGACGGATAATTTCCCACTCAGGCAGGTTTGTTTTCAGGCATTCATACAAAAAATCGCCTTATTTATACAACCATTTGTCCGTTCCACACAAATTGGCGATGTGATTGCAAAACAAGGCCGGATTGATGTTAACTTAGAACTGTTCCTGACGAGGAACCCTTGAAATAAATTTCTACCATTCCCCTAAATTCCGGTGAAGACAACACTCCTTTTTTCCCCAGTTTCCCCGGAATTACATCCCCTGCCCGTCAGACCCGATTGTATGGCAGGGGATTCTCTTTTTACTGTTTTAATACAGACATGACAATTCTTCCCGGGCTTGCCGGTAAAATTCCCGGAAACAACACCCTCTGTGTCTGGCAAGTGTTTAACTTTGCTTTAGCAGCAAGGAGATATTTTATCATTGGGAGTACAAGCATTGTCATTTTATTTTTTTCCCTGTTTGCAGAATTTCCGACCAGTTCCTGACGTTATTATATGACTAATAACTTAAACATACGCGAAAATGAAAATGAATTGGATTAAGGGGATTTTTCTGGTATTGTTTACCGGACTGGTATTTGCGTCATGTTCAAAGGATTCTGATCCTGAAGAGGATATCCTGGGAACCTGGACTGTCGGGGATGTGGATTTTGAAGCCACAATAGGGACAAAGTCACTGCTCCAGTACTACATGGATGAATTCTCGATGACCGAGCCCCAGGCACAGGCTGCGATGGCTGCTTTTGATGCAGCACTTGCACAGCAGTTCACGGGAACAATTGAGATCAGGGCTGACAGTACATACACAGCCACCATGGGCGATGAATCGGATACGGGAACCTGGAGCCTGAGTTCAGATTACAAGAAGCTCACCCTCGATTCTGATGCTGATGAAACAATAGACCTGGATATCATCTCCCTGACATCGGGCAAGGCCGTGATGGGAATGCCCCAGTCGATAAGTGAGGATCTCAACGATGATGATGTTCCGGAGGACATCTCCGTTACGGTCGAAATGACACTTAACAAAGACTGAGTCAGGATTTTTGTCGCTGAAATATGTCAGTTCATCAAAACAGCGATCTCCCGCAGTTTTGGTGAACTGACTTTTTATTTTATTCACGATCAGTTGTTTGCATAAGCTCCATTGCCTTACGGGAAATTCATGAGCCGGCGGCCGGTAAATTAACGGTGGGAGTTGACCAATCCGTTCCTGCAGGGACGAGGGATCCGGAATATTTTACAGATCCCCGTTTTTCATTTACAAAACTGCTGAAATTCATGATAATACAACCATCCTGCTACCTGCAGGCCCTTGGTATTATGACTGTTTGCGGATACCTTTACATTATTCATCAATGCATGAAAACAAAGGCATTTCAGAATAAATGTAAAGGAATAGTCATTGAAAAAGTTGCAGATTAAGGGATTGTTGTTGCTGGCAGCATTTGTCCCGTTCATGCTCGTATCGGAAAAGCCGGCGAAGGTTTCAAAGAAAAACACAAGGACCGGTTGCAGGCGGAAAAAAAAAGTTGTTACTTATCCGGTGCTGATATTCGAAAAGAAAAAAGCAGGAACTGACAAAAACCTCAGAAAGCAAAAAAGAAACAGGTATTCATTTCCTGTCGGGCCAGTACCCGTAACCGTTTCCAGCCTCTCCCTGTAACCTTTTACGCGAATACTCGTATTATATCCTGTGAAGTCATTGGTTAAAGTAATTGTTCGGGGATAAGGTTATCAAAACGCTCAGGGATGAAAAAAATAATTTTCTTCTGCCTGACCTTTCTGATGGTCAGCGCAGTACTCACCAGCTGTTCTTCCAGCAGGAAGACATTCCATGAACTGAAAGGATTGATGCTTCTCAGCAATCTGCAGCTGGAAAAGAACAAGGCTTTCTATTCAAAGCATAATGTGAAATCAAGAAACGACGCATTCAAAAGGTACAGAAAGAACAGCAGGACGCTGAATTCCCGAAGAAAGTGAAGTCATGGTGATGGGCACGACACCGGATTGACTATCTTTGGGATAAAACCCATAATCAAATGAAGCATACCAGTGAAATATTCGCGGCAGGGTTACTGCTTATTATATTTCTGGCCGGCAGCATTGATGCCTGGTCGCAAAAACCCCTTGAGTTCGGGAAGGCCGTTATTCTGAAAGATGTCACTCCCTCTTCCGGTCAGAAAAACAATGCTACTCTCCTTTGGATCAATGTCAATACTGCGGAAGACACATGGAAAAGGCGTGGAGGAGAACTGATCTGTACCGGTCAGCCGATTGGTGTAATGCGGTCGGAGAAGCAATATGAGAACTTCATTCTGCATGTTGAATGGATGCACGTTGAACCGGGAGGCAACTCAGGGGTATTTGTATGGTCAGATGCAAATACCGACGAAAAATCGAGGCTCCCGAATGGTGTTGAGGTTCAGATGCTCGAGCTGGACTGGGTGAAGCTGAATGCAAAGGACGGAGTGGAACCTCCGATTGCATACGTTCACGGCGAACTTTTTGGTGTTGGCGGAGTAACCACCACTCCAGATAATCCCCGCGGAACAAGGAGCAAATCCGTTGAAAACAGGTGCAAGGGACGGGGGCAGTGGAATGTTTATGATGTTGTCTGTATCGATGGCGTCATAAAGCTGTCGGTGAACGGAAAAGTTGTCAACGGCATAACTAATTCTTCAAAACGGAATGGATATCTCTGCCTTGAATCGGAAGGAGCGGAGATACATTTTCGCAATATTAAGATTATTGAGTTGCCGTCTGGAATTACGAAATAGTAATTAGGTCATGCAAGTCGTGCAGGTCGTGCAGGTCGTGCAGGTCTTGCAGGTCATGCAGGTCGTGCAAGTCATGCTGGTCACGCCTCACGCCGCGTACCGCGTACCGCGTACCGCGTACCGCGTACCGTCTCAGAACCCAAGAATCAACCTCATGTATAAATTCCGTCCTGGTTCAACGCTGATATTTCCCCTGTTGGTTGAAAGATGGCTTGTATAGCTGCGGTCGGTGATGTTCTCGATTCCTGCAAACATCTGCAGCCTTGTATTCCCAATGCTTAAAGCCGTGGAGTTCAGGGCAAGGTCGAGGCGGGTGAATCCGCCGGTCTCCTTTTCACCTTCAGCTATATTATCCTGCTTTGAAGCACCGACCAGGGTAAGTTCGGCTGAACCGATCTTATTATTGGTGTAACGGATGCCGAGGCGGCCGTTAAGCGGGGGGATCTGCGGAAGGTAGGTATCGGCCTCGGTATCTTTGCCGCGAACATATGCTCCCGTTCCCGTTAAAACAAAATCAGAATGGAAGTTGTACTGAAATCCAAAATCAAAACCGTAAAGGAAAGCCTTGCTTACGTTGGCGTTGACGAGTGCGGGAAGTGTGTCGGTTAAACCTTCGGATGCGCCAGTATTAATCGTATAAATAAACTCTCCCGGCGCTTCGACTATCATATTCCGGATCCTGTTTGCAAAGACGTCGGCCTGGAAGTTGAATTTCGACTTCCATACCCTTAACCCGAGATTGCCGGAATAGCCGCTTTCCGGTTCAAGTTCCGCGTTGCCAAGGCGGACATAATTTCCAAGGTCAATATATTTGAACAGTTCCTCAAGCGACGGGGCCCTGAATGAACGGGCGAAGCTGAATGAAAGGTCGGTTTTTTCAGCCAGCCGGTACAGAAGTCCGGCATTTGCACTCCACGATATGCTGCTGTTGGTGCCGGCATCGAAAGTTATCCTCTGGTTTGGAGGGGTGTCGTTTCTCGTACCGTTTGTTATGAGGTAATCGATATCATAACCCTCCTCGTTGCTTACCCTGATAAGATCCATTCTCCCGCCGACGATCAGT
>JBAQCK010000089.1:0-14588 GCA_049294075.1 Bacteroidales bacterium
CTGCGCTTTTTTACGGATGCTCTTACTTTCATTATCTTAAAATATTTCTTATTTGTACCTGAATGTTATTCTTCCTTTTGTCAGGTCGTAGGGTGACATTTCCACCTTGACCTTGTCTCCCGGTAAAATTTTGATGTAATGCATTCTCATCTTGCCGGATATATGTGCTGTTATAACATGTCCGTTTTCGAGCTCCACCCTGAACATTGCATTTGAAAGAGCTTCGATGATAGTACCGTCCTGTTCGATTGATGCTTGCTTCGACATACGATTACAATTTATTTAAAACTTCATCTACAAATTTAAACGTTGTTAACACTTCTGCTCTTCCCTTATTGACAGCCACGGCGTATTCATAATGTGCCGAGGGTTTGCCGTCGATGGTCTTTATTGTCCAGCCATCCCTCATCTGGATTGTCTCCTTTCTTCCGAGGTTGATCATCGGTTCAATGCAAATAACAAGTCCTTTTTCCATCTTGGGTCCTGTGCCCTTTCTGCCGTAGTTCGGAACTTCAGGCAGTTCGTGAAGCCTTTTGCCGATTCCATGGCCGACCAGTTCCCTCACCACCGAATATCCTCCTTTCTCCGCCTTGTTCTGAACCGCCCAGGAAACATCGCCGATTCTGTTACCGGCTATTGCTTCCTTTACACCTTCCTCAAGCGACTCCCTTGTGAATGCCATCAGACGTCTGACTGATTCGTCGATCTCACCGACTGCAAAGGTGAAAGCGCTGTCGCCGTACCAACCGCTGAGAATGACTCCGCAGTCGACAGAAACAATATCGCCCTCCCTGAGGATGTAGGATGAAGGGATCCCGTGAACCACTTCCTCGTTGACTGATGTGCAGAGCGTAGCCGGAAAACCTCCGTATCCCTTGAAACCGGGAATGCCTCCGTTGTCACGGATATACTCCTCTGCTATTTTGTCAAGATAAAGAGTGGTGACGCCCGGTTTGATGAATGAGGCAACTTCTGCCAGTGTCCTCGACACAAGTAAATTGCTCTCTCTCAACAATCCGATTTCTTCATCATTTTTTAAATACAACATCAAAGAACGCTAAACTTTGTTAAATCGACGTCGTAGCGCCGGATCTGCCTTTGATGCGACCCGATTTCATAAGACCGTCGTAATGACGCATAAGCAGGTGACTTTCAATCTGCTGAAGCGTATCAAGCACCACCCCCACGAGAATGAGGAGAGAAGTGCCTCCGTAAAACTGAGCAAACTGCGGGGTCACCGAGAACTTCACGGCAATGGCCGGCAGAATTGCAATGAGAGCAAGGAAGATAGAACCCGGCAATGTGATCCTCGACATGATAGTATCGAAAAACTCAACCGTTTTCCTGCCCGGTTTGATGCCTGGTATGAATCCTCCGTTCTTCTTCATATCCTCAGCCATCTGAACCGGATTGATTGTGATGGCTGTATAGAAGTAAGTGAAAAGAATTATAAGAATAGCTGTCACCAGGTTATACCAGAATCCGTACATATTTGAGAAAGCCACCACAAATCCCGAACTGGAATCTGAATAGCCTGCTATAATAATAGGAAGCATCATTATTGCCTGGGCAAAAATGATTGGCATAACACCTGCAGCATTCACCTTAAGTGGTATATACTGACGCACGCCGCCGTACTGCTTGTTGCCGACAATTCGCCTGGCATACTGCACGGGCACCCTTCTGGTCCCCTGAACCAGAAGAATTGTACCAAGAATAATAACAAACAATATAACTATCTCAACAATGAGTCCGATAGGGCCGCCGGCGCCATTCATTCTCGTTCCGGCTTCGAACACGAAATTTTGCGGAAGCCTTGCAACAATACCGATCATAATGATCAGTGAAATTCCGTTGCCGATACCCTTGTCGGTTATTCTCTCACCGAGCCACATCACAAACATGGTGCCCGCGGTGAGTATAATTGTAGACGACATTTTAAAGAAGAAGCCGTTGGCAAGTACAAATGCGGAAGCCGGAAGCTGTGCGGTAAGGTTAACCAGGTAAGTCGGTGCCTGAAGTATCAGAATAGCGACAGTAAGATACCTTGTGTACTGGTTCATTTTTCTCCTTCCGCTTTCGCCCTCCTTCTGAAGTTTCTGGAAATAAGGGAAGACTATGCCCAGAAGCTGGACCACAATTGAAGCCGAAATATAAGGCATAATACCCAGTGCAAAAACTGAGGCCTGCGAAAAAGCGCCTCCCGAGAACATGTCAAGAAGCCCCATCAGCCCCTGGGAAGTCTGCGCCCTGAGGGCTCCGAGCTGAGACGGATCGATACCCGGGAGAGTCACATACTTGCCAAACCTGTATAAAGCAATTATGGCTAATGTATAGATCAGCCTGGCCCGAAGATCTTCGATCTTGAAAATGTTTCTAATGGTCTGAACGAATCTCATGAACTTAAAGTTTTACAACGGTACCCTTCTGAGCTTCTATTGCTTCTTCTGCCGATTTGCTGAATGCATGGGCATGCACCTCGAGTTTCCTTTCGAGGGTTCCTTTGCCGAGTATTTTTACAAGGTCGTTTTTTGCAACAAGACCTGCCGATCTGAGGACATCAAAATCGATCTTTTCAAGGTTGTTCTTGTCGGCGAGGATCTGCAGTGTACTGAGGTTGATAGCCTTATACTCAACCCTGGAAATATTCTTGAATCCGCCTTTCGGAAGACGTCTCTGAAGAGGCATCTGGCCGCCTTCAAAGCCAACTTTCTTGGAATAGCCTGAACGTGACTTGGCTCCCTTGTGTCCCCTGGTGGAAGTACCGCCTTTTCCCGAACCCTGTCCGCGGCCGAGGCGTTTGCTTTTCTTTACCGAACCCTTCGCAGGTTTTAAGTTACTTAGATCCATTACTGTTGTTATAATATCGTTTATATCCTAAATATTCTCAGTTTTAACCAGGTGCCTGACTTTTTCGACCATTCCCAGTATCTGGGGAGTAGCTTCATGTTCAACACTGTGGTTAAGCTTGTGGATTCCCAGGGCTTCGAGAGTCCTCTTCTGCCTTTCGGGTTTTCCGTTTTTGCTTTTTACCTGGGTTATGCGAATTTTTGCCATTGCGGTTTACATTACTATCCGTTAAACACTTTATCCAGTTTCACACCCCTGCGTTCAGCAACTGCAACTGCATCGCGCATCTCGAGAAGTGCGGCAAATGTTGCCTTGACAAGGTTATGAGGGTTGGAAGATCCCTTCGATTTGGCGAGCACGTTCTTAACTCCAACGCTTTCGAGCACGGCGCGCATAGCACCTCCGGCCTTTACCCCGGTTCCTTCGGTGGCGGGTTTGATAAACACTTTGGCACCTCCGAACTTGGCAACCTGCTCATGAGGAATGGTTCCATGCAGGACAGGTACCTTGATGAGGTTCTTTTTTGCATCCTCAATGCCTTTTGCAATTGCCGTGGTTACTTCACTGGCTTTTCCAAGCCCGTGTCCAACGATTCCGTCTTCATTTCCCACAACAACAATAGCCGAAAAACTGAAGGTGCGCCCCCCCTTTGTAACCTTTGTAACTCTCTGTATGCTAACAAGTCTGTCCTTGAGCTCGAGATCGCTGGTTTTTACTTTTCTTATTCCGTTTCCCATAATATCAGAATTTTAAACCGCCTTCGCGGGCTGCATCTGCCAATGATTTTACTCTACCGTGATATTTATAACCGCTTCTGTCGAAAACCACATTCCCGATCCCTTTTTCCCTGCATTTTTCGGCAAGTGATTTCCCAACCAGTTTAGCCTGTTCAGTCTTTTTGATACCAGTCTGGCCGGCCATTTCCTTTTCCCTTGAACTGACGGAAAGGAGGGTTACGCCATTATTATCATCAATGACCTGAGCATAGATCTGCTTGTTGCTGCGGAATACTGCCACACGCGGTCTTTCGGCAGTTCCGCTTATTTTTTTCCGGATTCTGAGCCGGATCCTGCTTCTTTTTTCCAGTTTGGTTAAAGCCATGTCAATTATTATTTAACCGTTTTATACACTAGCTGATTTACCAGCCTTCCTTCTAAGCTGTTCTCCGACGAACTTGATACCTTTTCCCTTGTAGGGTTCCGGCGGACGAAGCGACCTGATCTTCGCGGCTACGTGGCCTATCAGCTGCTTGTCCATACATGTAAGGGTAATGATAGGATTGCTCCTTCTTTCGGTCCTGGTCTCTACCTTTACCTCCTGAGGAACCTCAAGAATTATGTCGTGGGAATAGCCAAGGCTCATCTCGAGCATCTGACCCTTTGCTTCAGCGCGATAACCAACTCCCACCAGCTCAAGTTCCTTTTTGAACCCCTGTGAAACACCGGTCACCATGTTTGCAATCAGCGCCCTCGAGAGGCCGTGAAGTGATTTGTGGCTCTTCGATTCCGAAGGCCTTGAAAGGATGATGTCATTGTTAACAACCTCAATCTTAATATCTTTGTCAATGCCCTGCTTCAGCTCTCCAAGAGGTCCTTTCACACTGATCACATTGGAGTCGTCAACATTAATGCTGACTCCTTTGGGCAGGTTTACAGGTAATTTTCCTATTCGTGACATTACACTATCCTCCTATTAATATACGTAACACAATACTTCACCACCAACCTTCTCAATCCTTGCCTCCTTATCGGTCATCAGACCCCTGGAGGTCGAGATAATAGCAATCCCCAGCCCGTTAAGAACCCTTGGTAAATCGTCAGCTCCGGTATATTTTCTCAGACCGGGACGACTGGCCCTTTCAATCTTCTTAATGGCGGGTTGCCTGCTTCTCGGATTGTACTTAAGTGCTATCTTAAGGATACCCTGCGGGTTGTCGCCCTCTACTACCTTATAGCTCAGGATATAGCCTTTCTCGAAAAGAATCCTGGCAATCTCCTTCTTAAGATTTGATGCCGGAGCTTCTACAACCTTATGACCAGCCATAATGGCGTTCCTGATTCTGGTCAGTAAATCTGCAATGGGATCAGTCATCTTCTATTCTTTCTTATAGTTAATACTCATACTCTGTTCTACCAGCTGGCTTTTTTCACTCCCGGAATAAGACCGAAGGATGCCATCTCCCTGAACGTTATCCTGCTAATTCCGAACTGCCTCATATAACCTCTTGTACGGCCTGTGAGCTTACACCTGTTGCGCTGCCTGTTGGGATTTGAATTCCTGGGCAGGCGGCTCAGTCCGACATAATCACCTTCAGCTTTCAGTTTTGCTCTTCTTGCAGAGTATTTTTCAGCCAGTTTTGCGCGTTTTACTTCGCGGGCTATCATTGATTCCTTAGCCATATAATCAGTTTTTAGTGTTTTTGAAAGGTAATCCGAAATGCTTCAGCAGCGACAGGGCTTCCTCATCGCTGTTTGCCGTTGTAACAAAAGTCATCTGCAAGCCCATGATTTTGGTAACCTTGTCAAGGTCAATCTCAGGGAAGATAATCTGTTCGGTGATCCCCAGAGTGTAATTGCCTCTCCCGTCAAGTTTGGCGCTGATACCCTTGAAGTCGCGGATCCTCGGCAATGCTACTGAAATGAGCCTCTCAAGAAACTCATACATCCTGTCCTTGCGAAGGGTTACCATCACACCGATAGGCATGTTCTTCCTGAGTTTGAAGTTCGAAATGTCCTTTGAGGAAAATGTCTGAACAGCTTTCTGCCCGGCAATGTCGGTTAACTCCTTAACACTGGCCTCAATCAGTTTCTTGTCGGCAATAGCCTGTCCGACTCCCTGATTAAGAACTATTTTATCCAGCCTCGGGACCTGCATAACGGTTGAGTAGCTGAATTCCTTCATTAAGGCGGGGACTATCTCTTCCTTATATTTGGTTTTCAATACAGGTGTATACATTACTTGATCTCCTCTCCTGATTTTTTTGAATAACGCACTAGTTTATTTTTATCATTAAGCCTCCTTCCGATCCGGGTAGGTTTACCCGAAGCCGGATCAACAAGCATAAGATTCGAAATGTTAATCGGGGCTTCCTTCCTGATGATACCGCCCTGGGGCGACTTGGCATTCGGTTTTGTATGCTTCGAAACAGTGTTAACGCCTTCGACTATTACACGGTTCTTATCCCTGTCAACATCGAGGACGCGGCCTTTCTGTCCTTTCGACTCGCCGGTTATCACAACAACCGTATCGCCTTTTTTGATATGTAGCTTCTTCTGCATTGCTCTTTGTTTAAAAATTAAAGTACTTCAGGTGCAAGAGAGACGATTTTCATATACTTGTCGCGCAGTTCCCTTGCGACCGGGCCGAAGATGCGGGTACCCCTCACCTCGTTCAGGTTGCTCAGAAGAACCACCGCGTTGTCATCAAACCTGATGTATGATCCGTCAGCGCGGCGGATTTCCTTTGTTGTCCTGACAACGACAGCCTTGCTTACCGTTCCCTTTTTCGCTTCGCCCGAAGGAAGCGCGCTCTTGACGCTGACAACTATGGTATCGCCAACGGTGGCATATCTTTTTTTGCTACCGCCTAACACCCGGATGCACAAAACTTCTTTTGCTCCGGAGTTATCGGCTACTGTTAACCTGGTTTCCTGCTGTATCATGACTACTTAGCTCTTTCAATTACTTCAACCAATCTCCATGTTTTATTCTTGCTCAAAGGCCTGGTCTCGGAGATACGTACCGTGTCACCAATTTTGCACGTATTCTCTTCATCGTGAGCCATCAGCTTCTTTGTCCTGTTCACAAACTTGCCATATATCGGATGCTTTACCTTCCTTTTGATGGCAACCACGATCGACTTGTCCATCTTGTTGCTGACAACAACACCGATACGTTCCTTTCTGTTATTCCTTTCCATTGCCTGACTAGATTTTCGATTTTTCTTTTATTTCCCTTGAACGAAGTTCCGTGAGAAGACGTGAAATGGTAACTTTTACCTGTTTCATCTTCTGGGGGTTGTCCAGAGGGGTGATTGCATGATTAAGCTTCATGCGGACAAGCATGGTTTTCTCGGTATCTATTCTTTCAATAAGATCCGGCGTGCTTAATTCCCTTATTTCTGAAGTTTTCATCTCTGTTTCTCCTTGTTTTATTCCTGTACGTAATCGGTCCTGACAATGAATTTTGTCGTGATCGGAAGCTTCTGTGCACCCAGTCGGAGCGCTTCCCTGGCGATATCATAGGGTACGCCTTCGGCTTCGATAAGAATTCTGCCGGGTGTAACAGGCACCACAAATCCCTCGGGCGATCCTTTTCCCTTACCCATACGAACCTCAGCAGGCTTCTTTGTGATGGGTTTGTCGGGAAATACCCGGATCCAGATCTGTCCTTCACGTTTCATATGACGTGTGACAGCCTGGCGGGCAGCTTCAATCTGGCGTCCCGTAATCCAGCACTGCTCGAGCGCCTTAATGCCGAAAGATCCGAAAGCAAGCTGATTGCCCCTCTGGGCGTTTCCCTTCATTTTTCCTTTCTGCGCTCTTCTGTATTTGGTCCTCTTCGGTTGTAACATGGCTCAAATATCTTTTAAAAAATTTTCTACTCTCTTAAAGCTTACTTCTTTGCCTTCCTCTTAAGGGTCTTGTTCTTGGCATTCCTGGCCCCGATGTTGGGACTGAGATCTCTCTTTCCGTACACCTCGCCGTTGCATATCCAGACCTTGATTCCAATCAGCCCCACCTTTGTGTGAGCTTCGCCAAGGGCATAGTCGATATCGGCGCGCAGTGTATGAAGAGGAATGCGTCCCTCCTTGTAGGTCTCGGTTCTTGCCATTTCGGCACCACCCAGACGACCTGATATAACCACCTTGATACCTTCTGATCCCATCCTCATCGTGGAAGCGATCGACATCTTGATGGCACGTCGGTATGATATCTTTCCTTCAAGCTGACGGGCAATATTGTTAGCAACTATGTTTGCATCGAGCTCAGGGCGTTTGACCTCGAAGATATTTATCTGAACCTCTTTCCTGGTTATCTTCTTGAGTTCTTCCTTAAGCTTGTCAACCTCCTGGCCGCCCTTGCCGATTATTATACCCGGTCTTGCGGTATTTACAGTTACGGTTATGAGCTTGAGGGTCCGCTCGATGATTATCTTCGAAAGGCTTGCCTTTGCAAGACGTGCATTCAGATATTCCCTGATTTTGGTGTCTTCAACGAGTTTTCCGGAAAAATCCTTTCCTCCATACCAGTTCGAATCCCATCCTTTGATGATGCCTAATCTGTTACCTATCGGATTTGTTTTTTGTCCCATCTGGATTATTTTGATGTGTTTTCACCTTCCTTTTTCAAACTATCGAGCACCATTGTCACATGATTGGATCTCTTCCTAACCCTGTAAGCTCTTCCCTGGGGAGCCGTCTGGAGCCTTTTCATAGCGCGACCGCCATCGACGAAGACATTCCTGACATAGAGATTGCTATCCTCTATCCTTACACCCTCGTTCTTTGCCTGCCAGTTGGCTATAGCAGAAAGCAGAAGTTTTTCAAGTCCGCGGGATGCCTCCTGAGAACTGAATTTCAGAATGTCAAGAGCCTTGTTGACTTCAATTCCGCTGATAAGCCCTGTGACAAGCCTCATTTTGCGGGGTGAGGTCGGACAGTTCCTGAGAACCGCCTGGTACCTCTCTTTTGCAGCTTCTTTTCTCTTCTCTGCGCTGTTTCTTTTTCTTGCACCCATGTCTCAATGTTTTTCAGTTTACATTACTTGTTACCAGAGTGACCCCTGAAAGTACGTGTGGGAGCAAACTCTCCAAGCTTGTGACCCACCATGTTCTCCGTAATGTAAACAGGGATGAATTTATTTCCGTTGTGAACTGCTATGGTATGTCCGACAAAATCGGGCGAGATCACCGATCTTCTCGACCATGTCTTGAGGACCGACTTCTTCTGTGTCTTGTTCATTTCAAGGACCCTTTTTTCCATCTTGAACTCAATGAAAGGACCCTTCTTGATTGATCTGCTCATAGTATATCAGTTATTTTTTCCTTCTTTCAATAATATGCTTTGCAGAATATTTCTTCCTGTCGCGGGTTTTGAAGCCCTTTGCCGGAATGCCTCTGCGCGATCTGGGGTGACCTCCTGAAGCCCTTCCTTCACCACCTCCCATGGGGTGATCAACAGGGTTCATCACAACGCCCCTCACTCTCGGACGTCTGCCCTGCCAGCGTGAACGCCCGGCTTTGCCCGATTTCTCCAGATTATGATCGGAGTTTGAAACAGTTCCTATCGTTGCGCGGCAGGTTGTCAGAACCATCCTGGTTTCACCCGAAGGAAGCTTAATGATGGCATACTTTCCTTCCCTTGCCGAAAGCTGTGCAAATGTACCGGCGCTGCGGGCGATAGCACCACCCTTGCCAGGCTTCATCTCAATGTTATGCACAACCGTTCCGAGGGGAATATCGCTCAGAAACATAGTGTTTCCAATCTCGGGAGTTGCATCCTTGCCCGACATGATGTTCTGTCCTACCTTAAGCCCGTTGGGAGCAACTATATACCTCTTCTCGCCATCCTCATAAACAACAAGGGCAATACGCGACGACCTGATGGGGTCATACTCGATTGCCTTCACTGTTGCCTGCATGCCATCTTTTTCCCTGAGGAAATCGATGATCCTGTACATCTGTTTGTGACCGCCTCCGATGTACCTCATGGTCCTTTTGCCGTTAACGTTCCTTCCTCCTGATTTTCTGAGCGGTCGAAGCAAGGATTTCTCCGGCGCGTCCTTTGTAATTGTGTCAAAGGCGCTGATGATCTTGTTTCTCTGACCTGGTGTAACAGGTTTTAATTTTCTGACTGCCATACTGGTTGCTAAATATTGCTATAGAAATCAATTTTGTTTCCTTCAGCCAGGGTGACCACAGCTTTCTTTATAGCTGCCGTCTTGCCAACAAGAAGACCCGATTTCGTGTTTCTGGTCTTGACCTTGCCTCCGTATCTGATAGTGTTTACCGACTCAACAGTTACACCGTAGAGCTCCTCAACAGCCTTCCTGATCTGAATCTTATTGGCCGACCTGTCAACGACGAAACCGTAGCGATTGAATTTATCGCCGTCTTTCGTCATTTTTTCCGTCACTATTGGTTTAAGCAGAATCTTCATCACTCAAATATTACATGTTTTCAAAAGTTGCCTGCAAAACGTCAATTGCACTCTCCACAAGTACGAGTGTTGAAGCTTTCATTATATTGTAAGTGCTTAATTCATCAGCAGTTACAACTTCAACCCCTTGTACATTTCGGGATGACAAATATATGTTTTTATTTTGTTCCCGTAAAACAAACAGCGATTTTTTATTGCCGATATTCAGGTTATTGTTCATCCTTACAATTTCCTTTGTCTTCGGAGCCTCGAAAGAGAAGTCTTCCAGGACGATGATATTGTTTGCGGATGCCTTGTATGAAAGTGCTGATTTTCTGGCAAGCTGCTTTATCTTTTTATTCAGCTTGAATCCATACAACCTTGGCTGCGGTCCGAAAACCCTGCCTCCTCCGCGGAACAATGGGTTCTTCAAGCTTCCTGCACGGGCTGTACCGGTTCCCTTCTGCTTCTTGATCTTCCTGGTACTGCCGGCAACTTCACCACGCTGTTTGGATTTGTGAGTTCCCTGCCTCTGATTGGCAAGAAACTGTTTGGTATCCAGATAAATGGCATGGTCATTAGGTTTGATGCCGAAAATCGAGTCGTTGAGAACAACCTTCCTCCCGGTCTCCTTGCCTTCGATATTAAGTATCGCTAATTCCATCATTTTGTAATTATTACGTAACCACCTTTTGGACCCGGAACTGATCCCTTTACTATTAATATATTGCTTTCAGGCATAATTCTGATCACTTTTTTGCTTTCAGCAAACACTTTGGCTCCTCCCATCCTGCCTGCCATTCTCATTCCGGGAAGCACTCTTGACGGGAACGATGAAGCTCCCAGTGAACCCGGTGCCCTGCCCCTGTTGTGCTGTCCGTGTGTCTGACCTCCTACTCCACTGAAGCCGTGACGTTTTACCACTCCCTGGAAACCTTTTCCCTTTGACCATCCGCGGATGTCAACCCAGTTGTCGGAGTTGAAAAGTTCGGCGGTGAGCACCTCTCCCTCCTTTACCTGACCTTCCGCGAAGCCGTCGAACTCGATAAGCTTCCTCTTCGGAGTTGTGCCGGCCTTCCTGAAATGGCCCAGTTCAGCCTTATTGGTATGCTTTTCCTTTTTCTCGTCGAAACCCAGCTGAACAGCGAAATACCCGTCCTTTTCAATGGTTTTTACCTGAGTAACCACGCACGGGCCTGCCTGGAGCACGGTACAAGGAATATTCTTTCCGGCTTCATCGAAGACGGAAGTCATTCCTATCTTTTTTCCTATTAATCCCTGCATCTCTTTAATTTCTTTACTGGTTTCACACTTTTATTTCTACTTCAACCCCGCTGGGAAGCTCAAGCTTCATAAGAGCATCAATCGTCTTTGGCGTTGAGCTGTATATATCGAGCAGCCTCTTGTAGCTCGAAAGCTCGAACTGCTCCCTGGCCTTTTTGTTCACAAACGGAGAACGAAGGACAGTATAGATCTTTTTATGTGTCGGAAGCGGAATCGGACCGCTTACAACTGCACCTGTTGATTTCACTGTCTTTACGATCTTCTCGGCAGACTTGTCCACCAGGTTGTGATCATAGGATTTCAGTTTGATACGAATTTTCTGACTCATTTCTTTAAAGAATTTTTCCTTTGGTTGTTTCTACAATTCTCCTGGCTATTTCTGCAGGTACCTCCTCATAATGCGAGAACTCCATAGTGGATGTAGCTCTGCCGGAAGTAAGGGTTCGGAGCACGGTGACATAACCAAATTTTTCTGCCAGAGGTACTTTTGCCTTTACTACCCTTGCGCCTGCTTTCGATTCCATACCTTCAACCTTGCCCCTTCTCCTGTTGAAATCGCTTATCACATCGCCGACATATTCTTCGGGTGTGATTACTTCTGTCGCCATAATCGGTTCCAGGATCACCGGAGTGCATTTCCCGGCATATTTCCTGAATGCCTGCTTGGCTACTATCTCAAAAGCGAGGGCGTCTGAGTCGACCGGATGGTACGAACCGTCCCGTAATATTACTTTAAGATTTTCAAGAGGGAACCCTGCAAGCGGACCGTTCGACATTGCCTCGCGGAATCCTTTTTCAACCGACGGAATGAATTCCTTCGGAATGTTCCCTCCTTTTATTTCGTTAACAAATTCAAGTCCCTTAACTCCGTTCTCTGCCGGCATCAGTGTTGCATAAATGTCAGCGAACTTACCTCTGCCTCCTGTCTGTTTCCTGAATATTTCCCTGAATTCGACCGAGGTTGTAATCGCCTCCTTATAGGCTACCTGTGGTACGCCCTGGTTACACTCAACCTTGAATTCACGCTTGAGACGGTCAATGAGTATCTCCAGATGAAGCTCACCCATGCCGTTTATTATTGTCTGTCCGCTGTCGGGATCAATCCTTACCTGAAATGTAGGATCCTCTTCTGCCAGTTTTCCGAGAGCCACCGAAAGCTTGTCAATGTCGGCCTGTGTTTTAGGTTCTATCGCGATGCCGATCACAGGTTCGGGAAATTCCATTGACTCAAGCACTACCGGCTTATTTATTGCACAAAGGGTATCCCCTGTCTTGAGGTCCTTGAAGCCCACTCCCGCGCAAATATCTCCTGCGCTGACCTTATCTTTCGGATTCTGCTTGTTTGCATGCATCTCAAAGAGGCGGTTTATTCTTTCCCTCTTGCCCGACCTGGTGTTAAGAACCGTATCGCCCGCATTCAGAACTCCTGAATAAACCCGCATGAAAACGAGTCTTCCCACGAATGGATCAGTTGCAATTTTGAAAGCCAGAGCTGAAAACGGAGCCTCATCATCAGGTTCTCTTATTACTTCGCTGCCATCCCTCGGATCAATACCCCTGACTGAACCAACTTCAACAGGTGAGGGAAGGAAAGCAACAACTGCATCAAGAATACTCTGAATGCCCTTGTTCTTGAATGCAGAACCGCACAGAACCGGAACCGCGAGCCCGTGCACCGTCGATTCCCTCAGGGCCGCGATTATCTCATCCGAAGTTATTGAATCATGGTCATCAATGTACCTTGCAAGCAGTGTATCATCGACGCTTGCAACAGCTTCAATCAGCTTGGCTCTCCATTCCTCTGCTTCTTCAAGCATATTCGCGGGAATATCTTCCACTTCGTATTTGACACCGGTTGTATCATCGTTGTCCCAGACCAGTGCCTTCATTGAGATTAGGTCGATCATTCCCCTGAAGTTTTCTTCAGCTCCTATGGGAATATGAACCGGTATCGGGTTGGCGTCAAGCTTTTCATATATCTGGTTGACGACGCTGAAATAATCAGCGCCAGTCCTGTCCATCTTGTTTACAAAAGCAATCCTGGGAACATTGTATTTGTTTGCCTGCCTCCAGACAGTCTCCGACTGCGGTTCCACGCCGCCTACAGCACAAAAGACAGCAACCGCGCCGTCAAGGATCCTGAGTGAACGCTCGACCTCAACAGTAAAATCAACGTGACCCGGGGTATCTATAATATTTATCTTATAGTCCTCATTCCTGTATTTCCAGAACGCCGTAGTTGCAGCCGAGGTGATTGTAATTCCTCTTTCCTGCTCCTGAATCATCCAGTCCATCTGTGCATTACCGTCATGCACCTCACCCATTCTGTGTGTCCGGCCGGTATAAAACAGGATACGCTCTGTCGTTGTCGTTTTACCGGCATCAATATGGGCCATTATTCCGATGTTTCTGGTATATTTCAGGTTGGGGTTCATCTTGTTTGGGTCTTCCCTTGTAATATCAATTAAAACCTGAAATGGGCGAATGCCTTGTTGGCTTCAGCCATACGGTGAGTATCCTCTTTCTTCTTGTAAGCACCGCCCTCAAGCTTGTAGGCTGCCATCAGTTCTGCAGCAAGCCTTTCTGCCATAGAATGGCCTGTTCTCTTGCGGGCAAAGGAAATCATGTTCTTCATGCTAATGCTTACCTTCCTGTCGGAACGAATCTCCATAGGAACCTGGAATGTGGCACCACCAACCCTGCGGGCTTTCACCTCGACCTGGGGAGTGACATTCTCAAGCGCCTGCCTGAATATCTCGAGCGGAGTTTTTCCTTCATTCTTGAATTTGTCGGCTATTATGTCGAGAGAATCATAGAATATTTTGAAAGCGAGATTCTTTTTACCACTATACATAAGATTGTTCACAAACCTTGTAACGTTTGGATCGTTGTATTTGGGATCAGGTAACATGATCCTCTTCTTTGGTTTTGATTTTCTCATGATCTTATTAATTAAGTGTTATTTCTTAGGCCTTTTTGCACCATATTTTGACCTTCTCTGCGTACGGCCATTCACGCCTGATGTGTCGAGTGCACCACGTACAAGATGATAACGAACCCCGGGAAGATCCTTCACCCTGCCGCCCCTGATAAGCACAATGGAGTGTTCCTGAAGGTTATGACCTTCTCCCGGAATATAAGCATTTACCTCTTTCTGGTTCGTAAGTTTTACCCTGGCTACCTTCCTCATTGCTGAGTTAGGTTTCTTGGGCGTGGTAGTGTAAACACGCACACAGACACCCCTTCTCTGAGGACAGGAATCCAAGGCAGGAGCCTTACTTTTATAGATCAGTTGCTTCCTGCCCTTTCTTACTAAC
>JBAQCK010000090.1:0-23430 GCA_049294075.1 Bacteroidales bacterium
AGGGCTGAAAAGCCTTATTGGTAGAAAGTAGAAAAATGTTATTCCGATAATTGCTGCGCAATTATATTGTAAAACAAAAGGTTAAGAAGTAAACTCGGAATAATAAATAATTTGGAATAAGTAAGATCGTAAAGTATTATTTTATCCTGAATATCAAACAATTCGTTGGTGCGCACTGACAAATGTTGCTCCAATGCTTCCTTTTCGGCATACAGTTTTTTCGAGATGGCATACAGGCGGTCTTTGGTAATTTGTTCGATGTCGAACCCGGTGACCTCGCATACCGCCGAGTTTTCCCTGATCCATCGTGCCGTTTCCATCTCCGAGGCCGGATAAACTGCCCGGCTGATGATATGGGTTTGGGCCAGTTTGATCTGGTCTTCACTCCATCCGAGGCTTTCAAAAAACGGGCCTACCTGCAACTGGCGCATGGCCTGGTACGACAACCATTCGGCTCCAACCTCCCGTACATCTTTGTTCCGGATGCTGTTCAAATCGATAATTTGAAGGTCTTTACCACTTTTTGGCGCCTTCCTTTCCTTTTTTTCAACAAAAACATCGATGCGCTTTTCGACAACCATCCGTTTGTAGAACTCATCGACATAGCGGATCACCATCGGGTCACCGGTGAAGGAAAGTTCAAACAGTGGGTTGTCGTGGTTGGCCACTTTAGCGGTAAGTATCTTCTGGATCAGGTTCAACTGGTCGGTGGTCAACTCGTCGAGATAACCTGCATTCAAAACTGTCCGATGGCATACCCTGTCGCTATGGTTGCGATAACTCTCCACTAACCGGTAATAACCGCAGTAGCATCCCGTGGCGGGATTGGTGCGCATGGATACCTTGAAATACATGCCCCAAAGTTAATATCTAACTCACTGATAACCAATACCCCCTTGAGGACTACAAATGGAAATCAGATGAATGCTATATTTGATTATCAGGCACTTACGCGATAAGAATAAAAAATATCCCCCTCTTTTCCCCTAAAAATCTACATTTTTGACTGATTTTCTCGATTTTTATTGAAAATGCTGCAAGTTGGGTTAAAATATTTTTCCATCTATATGGCTTATTATAAAGTAATCGCAAGACTATCTCATTCATCATACCGGTTCCTGAAGAAATTAACTGACTTTTTGGACGCGTTGTCTACAGGCTTTTGGCTTGGAGTAATGGGTGAGAAGAGTATTGATTTTTCTGGTGAATTGTCCCATAGTCGCAATAAATATTATACAGATGACAAATACAATCAGTCGGGATTCTTTGGATGGGAAAAAGCTGTGATTGAAAAGCACTTTTCAAATGTAAAAACCATCTTGTTAATAGCCGCGGGAGGTGGTCGGGAGACTCTGGCTCTGAGCAGGATGGGATATGATGTAGACAGCTATGAATGTAATCCGGCCCTAATCGAATATGGAAATATGTTACTTCAAAAAAATAGCATAAATAATAAAATCAAATATCTGCCGGCAGATTCTGTTCCCGGAGATACTAAAAAATATGATGGTATTATAGTAGGTTGGGGGGCCTATTCACTTATTCCGGGAAGTAAAAAGAGACTTTCATTTCTCAAAGGATTATACCCATTCCTGCTTGAAGGCGCACCACTTATGATATCCTTTTTATGGATGGAGAAAAGAGGCAGAAGAGACAGAATAATTAGTAATGTATCAAATTTTTTCAGGATTTTTAGTAGAAATGGCAAAACCGAACCGGGAGACAGGCTTGAACCGGAATATATCCATTTTTTTACTGAAGAAGAAATAAAAAGTGAATTAATTCAATCAAAATTCAGGATAATATACTATAATGTAGCTGATTATGGATGTATAATAGCAGGCATTTGATTTATCGACTCACATCGCAGTGTACAAAGCACACGAGCTAAACTACTAAACCTTTCAATAAAAAAAGAGTGCCTTCCAGCACTCTCTATATTATTGATTAACTGATTTTACACACGCCGCTTGCAGCATACTGCAAGCCCTGTACCGCCTAACTGAATGGCTTATCTCCAAAGGGGCTTGTAAAAGGAGTGTCAGCACCTTTACTGGAATCACCCCTGGGCATAGGATTAATAGGAGGTGATGTCATCATTACCAGCGAAATAGAATTGTCAATATCTAATTTAAGAACTATTGGTTTCGTATATTGCTTTTTTTTCATCAGTTCAATAGTTAATAATTGAGTGAGAAACAGCAAATCTATTTATTAAATTTAATCTTTCCAATAAATTTTAGAGATTTAGATTTAATTTCAACCAGATAAATCCCGTTTGTGCCACTAAGATTTATTTCTTTAATTTCTCCTTTTGACCAGCTCAAGTTGCTTTTCTGAAGGATTCTTCTGCCATAGAGATCATATATGTTAACTGTGCAGGTCTGAAGATCCCAGGTCTCTGAAAGAGATTGAATATAAATATTCCCATGGGCTGAATAGACGTTAAAAGATTTTTCAATTGCTGGAATCTCTGGCACACCGGTACTGACATTGCTCACTGTAACAACAAACCTGTCGCTGACAATTCCTCCCTGTGCCTGGAATGAGTATGAACCTGCTTTTTTCAGGTCGACAGATGTATTTGTTAGTTTGTCGGTGAGTATTACATTATAATCGTCAAGTCCAATAATCTCTGCTCCGGTTATTTTAGAGCTCTCTGCTCCGGCATTATAAATTCCAACCGCGATCTCTGCTTTGGTTTCAGGGAAAGGTAAACCATTTATACTGTAATTTACATTTTCCGTCACAGTCCAGATTCCAACCCCGTTTCCTGTCTGACTGAACTTATATGCATCAAACAGATTATCCACTTGGTCGGTGGCTTTGTCATCAAATCTGACAACTGATTCATCACTTCTCAATTGATTTTCAATTTTAAGCCTGATCAGAGGGATTATTTCAGAATCACCTTTATATCTAATTTGGGATGTATTGTGAACTCTGGCTTCCTCATTTAAGGCTACAGAAGTTCCCTGAGCATATGTTTTTACAAAGAAACCCTGCATTGGAGGTATGGTAGCGGTTCCGTTATTAGTGCCGACACCATTTACATATGATGCAAAATTGCCGTTATAAGTAAAATAAATTGCTTTGCTGATCGACGGATCAAGAGTCGATGCAATCTGATCCCAGTCAAGGCAGGAAGGGAAAGGATTTCCAAGCAGATTAAAACCCTGGGCTCCAGGGTAATCCGGGGTAGTTCCCTTGGAGTTATATGTCAGACTTATTGTAGGGCC
Organism: Bacteroidales bacterium; assembly: GCA_049294075.1. Lineage (GTDB taxonomy): Bacteria > Bacteroidota > Bacteroidia > Bacteroidales > VadinHA17 > LD21. Next base: position 3,240 of record JBAQCK010000090.1, read on the forward strand.
CGATGTATTCAGTATTCCACTAAAATATGGTGAACTTGTTGTTAAATTATAGTAATCATATCCCTGTCCGACTGATAATACTGAAAAAGTCGTATCGGATATAGTTTCATCATTGTATCTGTATCCGTCATAAGCGATCCAACCATTATCCTGATTACTCGAAATACGGCATTCGTAATAAGCTGCCAGATCTTGTGTTCCGAAATCTGAAACGGACAGGGAAGTAACGGGGGAAGATATGTAATGCCAGTTTCCTCCAGTTAGATAGATCTCAATATATTCTTCTCCTCCGGTCTCCCGGTTGTACGTATCAACAATTATGGAGGCAGTTCCATTTGCTCCGGAATAAAGGGCTATAATACCTGAATTGGAAAATGTTCCATGTACAGTCAATGCCTGAGCGGGATAAATTTCAAGAGATGCATCTGCTTCAATTGTTAAATTGTTGCATTCAGCCATAGGTTCTGTAGAAATTGTAGGTTGTATCGAAGGTTCTGCAGGAATTGTTACATCACTTTCCGCAGTTGGTATATTGTTAGTTGACCAGTTTGAAATGTTATTCCAGTCGTCATCGATAGCGCCGATCCAGGTGTTGCTTATGCTTACGCTTACCAGCCATATGCCTGATGATGGAACAAACTCAGTGTTACATAAACCGTCATGTGCCTGACGGCGGTACCATCTGGTTTCAGTTAAACCAGCAGGTGGATCATAAGTTGCTGAATTACTTTCTGTAATAGTCTGTGGGGATGTCCAGGCCTCATCAGTACTGTATTGCCACTGGTAAGTAATAATCCCATCACCTCCGCTTGCAGGCGTTGTACTTCCGATTATTCCCGGATCACCATTAAAGGATATAACTTCTCCTGTTGAAGCAATTTCTCCAGCTGAAAATTCAGGAGCGACGATTACCTGCCAGACTCCTGTTGAAGATTCAAATTCCGGATTGCACGAACCGTCATGTGCCTGACGGCGGTACCATCTGGTTTCAGTTAAACCAGCGGGCGGATCATAAGTTACCGAGTTACTTTCCGGAATAGTCTGAGGTGATGTCCAGGCTGCATCTGCACTGTATTGCCATTGGTAAGTAATGTTTCCATCACCACCGCTTGCAGCGACTGAATTACTGATTTCTGAAGGATCGTTGGAAGGCGAACAGATAGTTTCGCCAGTAGAACTTATCGATCCTGCTGAAAAAGCCGTATATACAACCACCGCTAAGGTTCTGGCAGGTCCTGAACCACAAGCGTTATTAGCAACTACCGAAATGTTTCCGCTTGCATTCCCCGAATTTACGGTAATGCCGGTTGATCCCTGCCCGGCCGTAATACTCCATCCTGAGGGGGCACTCCATGTATATGAGCTGGCTCCTGAAACAGGAGATATGGAATATGTCAGACCTGAGGTATTTGGACAAACTGATGCCGGACCTGTTATATTTCCCGGTTGGGCAGGAATCGGGCAATTATAAGTTACGGTAATTGAAAAATAATCAACATAAGCAGTTCTGGGAGAAACTTTGGTGTTTTGAGCAGATAGAGCCACACCAAAATTGCTGGCATTAATCTCCGATGGAGACCAGGTTGTACCCCAGAGATTTGATGTGCCGCCATAAGAAGCTGCAGCTTCAGGAGAAGGCCATAAATTCGTACTGACCAGGTCTGTTCCCGCTACTGTACCATTTTTTAGCAGCCTGACGGAGTAGTCAATGATATTGCTGCTTTGACCATATCTCCCAATTGTCGCCTGTATCCCAAGGATAGTGGCACTTTCAGGTATGTTGAATCCAAAATTCGTCGCTTTGAGATAATGTGTTACTCCTCGGGGTATACTAATTGATGCCTGGGAATAAATATTATTGTCAGTACGGGCATTAGACGGGTTTGCCCATTCTATTGAACCAATTCCGCTGTCGTCTGTAACAGTTGTTGGAAATAAGGGACCGGTGGTAATTGGCTGGGTCCAGCCTGTTTTTGTGAATGCAGATAACAAGATAACCAAAAAAACGACAAGTTTAGTTATCCAAAAGAATCTGATTTTAGAGATTAACTTGATTCCACCAGAGGTGCTGAATATAAAGGGCTTCGGAATAAATTGCTTAATTACAGGACTTAAGGTGGAATCAGCAATTTTCAAAATTTCTGAATTTATACCTTTCATGATAAATAGATATTTAATCGGTTAAGTTTGTAATCTTTTAATTCTACCTTCTGGGAACACACAAATTTCAGTGTCCTGATAAATGCAGCATAAGTAACTTGAAATTTTTTAAAAAATTGATATGGCCTTAATTAAATTACAAACAAACGTTGAATGCAAATTTAATTATTGTAGACAACTAACTAACGTTAAAAGGTGGAAAATATTAACAAATAACCAATTATTAATGCCGACTTGTGAATTCCTGACATAATGTGAGGTTTTTTTGAGGTAATAACAGGATTACACAATAAACTAGTTATTTCGAGGGTTTATACAATACAAAACCGGAATGGAGTCCGAAAACCATTTTAAAAACGGGGAGAGTCCGAAAATCCTTAAGAGTAGGTTAAATTGAAATTATAAGAACTATGAAAACATTATCAAGATTGTTGTTTTTGTTTCTTGCCTTCTCCATATCGGCCGAATCCATTGCCCAGACAATCGGAGTGAAGGCAGGCCTGAATATGTCGAATATGCTTATGAAAGATAATAACGGGACTTCAAGTGATGACTTTAAAATGAATCCGGGCTTTCATATCGGACCTACTGCCGAATTTCCTTTGAATGATATGTTTTCTGTTGAAACTGCCCTGTTGTTTTCAACAAAAGGATTTAAGACCAGTGAAGGAAGTGACGGGTTTGAATATGAAGGCAAACTGATTAATCTTTATATCGATCTTCCTGTTACCGCGAAGGCGGTATTTCCTGTTGGAAGTATCAAAATATTCGGAGAACTCGGTCCATATATCGGAATGGGCTTAAGCGGTAAATCAAAATATGAAATAACCTATGGTGGCGAAACAGAAAGCGATTCCGAAGCTGTTAACTGGGGATCAGATGCAGAAAATGATGATTTTAAAAGGCTGGATTTTGGTCTGGTTGCCGGAGCTGGTGTGGAAATAAGTTCTATCCGGATAGGTGTATCTTATGGATATGGTCTGGCAAATATTTCCTCTTATACGGAAGAGGGTGCCAAGGTCAGCAATCGTGTCCTGAGTGTTTCGGCAGGATACAGATTCGGAGCAAAGTAGAAAAATAAACTCTCTTCTACTCAGGCTGCCCTGTGAAATCATTCCATCGCATTGTGGTGGTTGTATTCACAGGGCATTCTTTATTAATGGCGCTGCCCTTTCGTCCGGAAATTGTCCAGTCCTTTTGATACTACCATTTAAAAATGTAGCAGGTTGTCCATTGGGGTTTGAGCTTTTCGGCTTGTAGGTGTTAAAGCATCAATCCGTCATGCCTTCAACAGCCAAACAACCTTCCCGAGCCTCCTCGGGTAAAAAAATATCGCCTTCATGGTCCCACACTCATGCCTTTGCTTCATCCACCTCAGTGAGGGAAATATATCCCCGATCAGATATCTCAACCTGATATCAGGAGGTAATGAAAAATAATGACTCGTATATGAGTTTTTATTCTGCCGGACAGTATGTTTCCTGCGTGGATTGGGAAAAAATGCCTCAGGTAATGGATTTATGCTTCCGGGGCAGAGAAGATCCATATCAAGTAAAAGTCTTAACTGAGATCCTCCGGCAGACAAATGATACCGGTTGTGGTATTTAAGATATTCCATGTGAATTTCATTTTCAAGCATAAACGCTCCTGATCCATCAATTTCAATCTTCACTGCCTTATTTATTGCTTCATCCAGCAGGGAATCTTTCACGGGATCATGGAAAAGGCGTATATGTATCTCAACCGAATATCCTTCTTTTCTTAGAGCCGGCAAATGTTTGCCGGTTTCGCTTATTATTTTCCTGTGTAAAGGAGATTTAATAATTTCCGGTATAAATCCATGACTCTGCAGGATAGTCCAGGCTCTCAGCGCCTCTTCTTTTTTTATGAGTATGTCATTGTCGCTCATCTGCCTGAGGCCTTTTGATCCGTAGACTGTATGTTCAAGAGCCATTCCCTTTAGCAGAATATGTTTTATGCCGGCTTCTGATAAAATACGGTTTACCTCTTTCCATTGCTTTGTAAGCCAGGTATTTCTGACAAGGGTTTTCATCCTCGCATTGTCAAGGGTATTCATGACAGCCTCCGGAACCCGGTCGCTCAAACCCAGTTCACGGATATTATAAGCCTCAAGCGAAATTATCCCATGCTCATTCACCAGCTTCAGAAACCTTTCCCAGTCAATTTCCTCCTTCAGCAATTTCAATATCTCCTTCTTCTGCTCCTCACTGAAATCGAGCCGGCAAAGAGCAAGCAAAAGCTTTTCTTCGGGATTCAGATTCGATTTCAGATCGGTGAGCATGGGGATTGATTATCAATGCAAAAGTATGAAAAAATCGGTACGCGGTACGCGGCGTGCGGTACGCGGCGTGCGGTACGCGGTACGCGGTATGCGGTATGCGGCTCCAGCCATCAGCTTTCACCTGTCAGCTTCATTCTTTGAAAGTGGACCTGCACGACCTGCACGACCTGCACGAGCTGCACGACTTGCATGACTTGCACGACCTGCACGACCTGCACGACCTGCACGACTTGCACGACCTGCACGACTTGCACGACTTGCACGACTTGCACGACCTGCACGACCTCACGCCTTGTATCAATATCCCAGTATGGCTTTTAAACACCTCCCCGCCGTCTTCCCGTCCCACAGCTCCGGCCTTACCGGATTACGGCCGAGTTTCAGCGATGACCGGTAGGCTTCACGGATACGGACGATGTCGTTTCCTACCAGGACACTCGCCCCGCCATGCTCCCTGAGGGTGACCGGACGCTCGGTGTTGCTGCGAAGGGTTAGACAGGGGGTGCCCAAAATGGTGCATTCTTCCTGCAGTCCTCCGCTGTCGGTGAGTATCAGTCTGGCCTCCATGTTGAGCTTCAGCATCTCAAGATAACCAAGCGGCTTCAGCAGGATGATGTTGGGATGAGATGCTACTTTATCGTATAGCCCGAATGAAACCAGCATCTTCTTTGTCCTGGGATGAACCGGCCAGAGTAGCGTCAGCTCTTCAGCAACTTCTTTTGTCAGGAAATCAACTATTGGCTCAAGTATTTCCTTTGTGTCTACATTCGACGGACGATGCAGTGTGATCACTGCAAAGGAGGAACCAGCAGCCGTTATGCCTGGCAAAGTAAGCTGCTTCAGGTCATCGGATAAAGAATACCTTCTTATTATATCATCTGTATTAAGCGATTCAGCCCTCGACCTGTTGGCTTCAAGGGTGTCGATCATGATATTGCCCACAAAGAGGATCTTGTTTTCAGGCACTCCTTCGGCGCGCAGGTTCTCAACCGACAGCATGTCGGGCGCCAGCAGCAGATCGGAAATACGGTCGGTGACAAGCCTGTTTATCTCTTCCGGCATCCTGAGATCACCGGAACGGAGTCCGGCTTCTATATGGCAAACCTTTATCCATTCCTTTTTTGCCGTGACAGAACACGCCAGCGTGGCGTTTACATCACCCACCACGACAACCCAGTCGGGCTTCCTGTCCTTCAGCACCTTCTCAAAGGCAATCATCGTCTGCCCGACCTGCTCGGCATGAGTCCCGGATCCTACCTGCAGATTGATGTCGGCCCGCGGTATGCCCAGATCCTCAAAAAAGGCCCCCGACATCGATTCATCATAATGCTGTCCGGTATGGACAAGAATATGCTCAACATGCTCACCGTGCTGCTCCCTGTTGTGCGCTTCTATCGCCCTGATAAATGGCGCTATCTTCATGAAATTAGGCCTGGCGCCTACAACGGAGATGATTTTCATGGCGGTGGGTTTCGGTTACGGATGGTAAAAGTAATGTTTTTGTGATTTCTCAGATAAAAATATTGGTGTGCGGTACGCGGTACGAGGTACGCGGCTCTTCCTCACGCCCTTCGACCACCGAAGCTTTAGCGAAGGTGGTTCCTGCCTTGCCCCGTACTTTTTCCCTGTTTTCCCCGTTTATCATTCTTGGGGGGAAGGTTTCATCTGTAAAAAAGTCAGATGTTAAGGAAAATCATATACCTTATAATTTTATTACTTGTATTTGCTGCCGGCGGATCCTGTTCCCGCTATCACCAGTCCGCCTATCACGGAGCCAACAGGGTGAGAGCCAAGCCTCATAAGGAATGGAAACAGCCGAAGCCGAGGTACAAGAGACTGAGTGACGAAGTCGTAACCCATGGCAGGAGGCCCCCCAATGAGTGCAACCCTGAAAGGGTTGAAGAAAACAAAAAAGGATAACCTCTCTTCTTCCCATCAAAATAATCAATATATTTACTGTTCAACAGCTAAATAAGTGATTATGGAAAAGAAAGTCACCCCCACCAGTACAAAGACAGAAATACTGAAAGCCTATAATGAGCTTCTTGTCAGGACTCAGGAATCAAAACAGGATAGTCCTAAAGCCGATCAGGAGAAAAGAATAAAGGAAGCAACGGTCGCTGAAGCCGCAGCTCTGACCGATGAATCGATCATCAGACAGATCAGCGCCCTTAAGCTCACACTCAACAGCACTCTCGACCGTATCGAGGACGATATCACGGCTGAATTCCAGAAGCTGCTGAAAATCAGGGAAGCAATTGCAATCGAGGATCAGCGGCTTAAGGATTTCTATCAGATAAATGCCGGCGCCGATTCTCTTGCTGCCATCCTTGCGGCGCAGAAAGAGAAGAAAGAGGAGTTTGAACGGGAGATGAGCCTGAAGAAAACGGAGTTCGATGATCAGCTTAAGACCGAAAAGATCAACCGTGATAAGGAGACCAGGCTTTTTGAGGAAAAACGGAAGGAAGCGGAGGAATCGCTTAAAAAACAGCGCTCGCGCGAAGAGGAAGAATATCAGTATAACCTGAAGCTTGCAAGGAAAAAGGACCAGGATCAGTACGACCAGAAAAAAGCCGCCCTCGAGAAAGAACTTGCACAAAGGAAGGAATCCTTTGAATCCGAAATCAATGCCAGGAAACAATCGGTCTCTGCAGCTGAGAAGGAACTTGCTGAACTGAGGACAAAAGCAGAAAACTTCCCGTCGGAACTCGAAAAAGCCGTTCAGTCAGCAATAAAGAACACAACAGCCCAACTTGAGAAAGACCACAAATTCGAAAAGCAACTGTTGCTTAAGGATCACGAAGGAGAGATAAAACTTAAGAGCCAGCAGATCGAGTCCCTTCTTGAAAAGATCAAGGATATTGAAATCCAGCTGAAACAGGCATACTCCAAAGCTGAAAACGCTGAAAGCAACTCCAAGGAAATCACCCTCAAGGCCATCCAGAACTCGGGACAGATTAAGATTATTGAGAAGGAGACGAAGAGTGGCGACTAAGCGAAATTAAATCGCTCCCTCGCTCCTTCGCTCCATCGCGTCTTCGCTCCCGTCTTGGTGCCTTCCCCCATTCTCCCTTTCCCTCAATAAACTGACTATTATTTCTTGCATCTGTTTCCAAAATGCACTATATTTGTTGCAAAATGGAAACAAAGCAATGAATTATATTGAATTCAGAAGGAAAATGTTCGACCTGGCATGTTTTAACGTTAACCAGGTTTATGCATGGGATCCGGGCTTTAACCGGAATAACCTGGTCCGCTGGACATCCACAGGACTTATTATCCGGTTAAGACAGGGATATTATACTTTTCCTGAGTACATTGGACGACCTGATTATCCTCTCTGGTTTGCGAACCGCATCTACCGGCCTTCCTATATCAGCCTTCATACCGCACTGGCATTTTACGGAATGATCCCCGAGGAAGTAATGCAGATAACAAGTGTTACTTCCCTCAAAACAGCTCACTTCTCCAATGCATTCGGAGAATATTCATATAAATCAGTTAAGTCAGAATTGATGTTTGGATTTGATCTGAAAACAATGGCAGACGGCCGCACCTTATCTTTAGCCACTCCTGAGAAAGCTCTGCTGGATCTGCTTTATCTTTATCCATTCTATGATACCGGGCAGGATATGGAGGACCTGCGGCTTGATGAAGGTTTTCTAAGCGAGGACCTTAACAGGGATCTTCTGAAGGAATACACTTACAGGTTTGAAAACAAGGCGCTTGAACAGAGAATCACACGATTGATGAAAATATACGGGATATGATACAGATTGATGCCATTAGAGGTTTTTTCCCCCCGGAAATCCGCAATAATTCACTTTTCGACAGGTATATCCTGAAGGAATACATTCAATTATTGATCCTCGATTATTTATCGACTTCCCCGTTCATTCGGAAACTGGTCTTAATCGGAGGAACGAACCTGCGGCTTGTAAAGGGAATCGACCGCTTTTCGGAGGATCTGGTCTTTGATTGTAAAGAATTAGCTGAAGAAGAATTCATCGAAATGACGGATAATGTCCTCCAGTTCATGCTGCGAAGCGGATTGAACATCACAGCCCCGGACCGGGAAAGCAATAAGCTGACGGCTTTTCGCCGGAGCTTTTATTTCCCCGGATTCCTGTTTGAGCTTGGTTTAACTGCTCATCGCGAAGAACGTTTCATGATTAAGATCGAAAGTGAAGACCAGCATATCAATTATAAGCCTGATCTGGTAAATATCAAGGGTTGCGGTTTCTTTTTTCCCATGACGGTGCCTCCGGATGCTGTGTTATGTGCCATGAAGATAACTGCTATGATAAACCGTCAGAAGGGACGAGATTTCTATGATGTATTATTTCTTCTGGCTCAAACCATGCCGGACTATTTATTTCTTAAGCAAAGCTGCGGAATATCCGGCCTCGGAGAACTTAAAAAGGCCGTTGAAGAAGTGCTCCGGACCGTCAACCTGAAAAACAAGATGAAAGACTTTGAACATCTCCTTTTTAATAAGGAAAACAGCAAAAAGATTCTTCTTGCCGGGGAATTTATAAAGGAATTGTGAGAAAGGCTTATTGCATATGGTAAAAAATAGGTCTTCCCGCCTGAGCTCTTCGCCCTGAGCCCTGTGCCCTTCGCCCTGAGCTCTTCGCCCTGAGCCCTTCGCCCTGTGCCCTGAGCTCTTCGCCCTTCGCCCTTCGCCCTTCGCCCTTCGCCTCACGCCTTCCCGATCCTTATCACCAGCCAGCCCACCAAAACTCCTGTCACGTTAGCCACTCCGTCAAACACATTGAACGCTCTCGACGGGACCCACAATTGCGCCAGTTCGGTAAGTATGGCCAAGGCCAGTATCAGTAATATAAACTTCCGTAACGGGTTGACATCGAATAACTTCAGGCCACGTCTTGCTCCCAGTAGATAAAACAGGCAAATCAGCAGATAAACGGCAAAATGCAGCAGATGATCCGACCGGATGGCGAAGGCATCAGGACCAAACCGGATCTTGTCAACGCGGAAGCTGATTGGCAGGAAGGTTGTTATGAGAACGGCAATATAGCCTGTCCAGAAGACATACCTGTAGAGTTTGAGATATCTTTCCATCGCGAATTATCAGAGGGGCAAAGATAAGGTTTCAAGGGGAAAGTTGTGTAAGAAAGGACGGTACGCGGTACGCGGTAAGCGGTACGAGGCTTTCGATGTATTTCCGTTTCTGCAGGTTCTGCAGGTTCTGCAAGTCTTTATCAGCGGAAACGACCTGCCCTGACGCTAACGGTCAGGGTCTTCGCTTCGCTCCGACACGGCCTCCCGCCGCACGCCCTTCGACCGCCGAAGCTTTAGCGAAGGTGGTTCACGCCTTCATGCCTTCACCCCACGATCCCCCCTGCCCACAACTCCTCCAGAAACATCTTCCACGGCAGAATCCTGACGTTGTCGATCCGGCGCGGATGGGGATCGGTGCTGACAACAATCGATCGCTTTACATTGTATTCCTCTGAAAAGCTCTTAAGTCCCTTCAGGTGCCTCGGATTGACCATATCAGTCGATTTAACCTCTATGGCCGTTTCATGGTCGCCGAGGATGAAATCGACCTCGAGCTTAGAGGCGGTGCGCCAGTAACAAACCGGATAGTTGAGATCCGAATAATGACTGTGTGCAATTATTTCCTGATAGATAAAATGCTCAAAAGCCTTGCCGAAGGCCTCGCTTCCATAATCAATCCGGCCTCTTTTAATAAGATAACCTGCAATACCGACATCAAAGAAATAAAACCTCGGAGCATTGATGACCCTGCGTTTGGGATTCTTCTGAAACGAAGGAAGAAAATGACCCGTCAGGGTATCTTCCAGGATTTGAAAATACTCCCTGACAGTAGGGGAGCTCACTCCGCAATCTGCAGCAATATTTGAATAGTTAACCATCTCACCGTTTGAAAAGGCTGCTGCCTCGAGGAACCTCGAGAAGGAGGTGATATTCCTTATCCTTGCTTCGGTAATGATTTCATCCCTCAGGTAGCTTCCTATATAAGCCGACAACAGTTTCCCGGGATTACTTGAAAGGTAGTGGCGGGGGAGCAGCCCGTTATTCAGTGCTTTTATCAGATTGAAATCGGGTATTTCCGCCGAGACAAGGGGATGGAGCTCGTAGCGCAATGCCCTTCCTCCCAGGAGGTTGCCTCCTGACCGCAGGATCTTTCGGGGACTTGAACCACTGAGGATAAACCGGATACCGCGGTTTTCGATAAGCCAATGGACTTCATTCAGTAATTCCGGTATCCGCTGTATCTCGTCCACAATCACCGGGGAGGATATGTCAGAGCCCTCAATTATTTCCCTTAACAGAGAAGGCCTCCTTAGCAGTCTTTCATATTCATCCGAAAGCAGGAGGTCAAAATACAGCGACTCCGGATAAAGGTACTTCAGCAGCGTGCTTTTTCCTGTCTGCCTCGCTCCCCAGAGGAAACAGCTTTCATTCCCGCAATTCTTAAACGATTGTCTTCGAATTAGCATATAATATTAAATAACAACTTTAAAATATCATGATATATTAAAGTACAAATTTAAAATATATTTGGATAAAATGCAAATATTATGTCAGAATGGTAAAAGTGTTACCGGGTTAAATCAGGAGATCCGATTTGTGAATTGTGAATTGAGATTTATTCCCGGCAAAGGCCTCATATCCAGCTCCGTCGGAGCTTTAGCGAAGGTGGTTCACGCCCTTCGACCGCCGAAGCTTTAGCGAAGGTGGTTCACGCCGTCACGCCGTCACACCGGCAGCTTAAACTTCATGACAACCTCACCGGTTTCCCTGTTTACTTCAATTTTCTGGTTTTCAATGCCCATATCTTTGCCCGTCGACATTTTAAACAACCCTGCCAGAAATTGCATTCCCGAGTTCATCACCGACTCCAGCTGTCCGGTCAGCTCTTCAGATCTGGCTTCAGATACCGCCGTAACAGCCGGTTGTTGTTCCTCCCTGGTTTCTGTCATTTCCACACCAGGGTCAATTTCCCTGGTCATAGATGTGTTAACTTCAGTTTCAGCAGTTTCAGTAGCGGCTGGCTGTTGAAGAAGGGTTTCGGAGGCCTGCCTTTCAGTTATGGTAATGAATTCTTCAAGCTGCCTTATAAATTGTGACCGCCCCCTGGTGCTGAAATCCACGAAATTTATGTCGTTGTTACCACCCAGCACTCCGTCGAAGAGACTTTGTTTTACAAGCAATCCGGAAGCTATCTGTTCCTCAATGGAGTTGCGGGTAATAAGGTTAAAGATTGTCAGGATGCTGCTTCTCTGGCCTATCCTGTCGATCCTCCCTGTCCGCTGGTTCTTTCTGGCAGGATTCCAGGGCAACTCGAAGTTAATAAGAGTGTCGGCAACCTGAAGGTTTAGCCCGGTTCCTCCGGCCTCGGTGGAAAGGAAAACCTTGTATCCGGGATTGTTTTCAAACTTTTTAATAAGCTCGCCCCTCGATTTAACCGGTACCTTACCGTTCAATTCAACAAAACCGACATTATTCTCCCTTAGCATCCTCCCGATGAGCTGATGTACCTTTATCCATTCTGAGAAGATGATGATCTTCATATTCTTGTTCTGAATATCCATTTTTTCAAAAAGGACATATCTCAGCTCTTCCAGCTTGGGCGATTCATTTGTGGTTTCATCGATCAGGTAAGTCGAATCGCATACCATCCGCATATTTGCAAGAATCAACTGAAGCTTCTTCAGGTCGTATGGCGTAAGAAACTTCTTTCTTATAATCTGTGCAAGACCTTTTGCATAGGAGGCATGATATTCAGCCTGCATGGGAGAGAGATTTACCGGGATAGTGATCTGCCTGATATTGGGAAGTTGTTTCATGACGTTTCTTTTTTCCCGCCTGATCAGGACATCTGAAAGTTTTTTATTCAGCTTCTGCAGATTATAGTATCCGTTTATTTTGTTCGGTTTCTCAGGGTCAAACAGGCAGTGCTGATATGAAAATTCCCAGAGCGGTCCCAGGAAGGCGGGATTGAGAACACTCATGATTGAAAATATGTCGATTAGATGGTTTTCAATAGGCGTTCCGGTGAGTGCCAGCCTGTGTTTCACATCGAGTCTTTTCAGCGCTGAAACCGTAAGAGTTTCATAATTTTTAGCCCTCTGGGCTTCATCAAGAATCAGAAAATCAAATCCGGCCCTGTTAATTGCCTGGTGATCGCGTAAAACGGTTTCATAGTTGACTATGCAGAAAAAACACCCGGTGCTGTTATAAATAAGTTCACGCTCATCGGGAGTGCCGCTGACGATAACTGCTTTTTCACCGGAAAAATTCTCAATTTCCTTTTTCCATTGTTCCTTGAGCGTGGCCGGACATACAACGAGTGTCCGGGTAAATCCGAATATTTCTTTTTTAAGCACGGCGGTTCCGATCGCCTGCAGTGTCTTCCCGAGACCCATTTCATCGGCGATGACGGCCTCTTTTCTGAAAAGGGCAAAACGGATGCCTTCTTCCTGATAGGGATATAATCCGGGTTTTAACAGACTGAAATCAGGCGTCTGAATCTTGCTCAGATCATTGAGCGCTTTTTTCTCATAAGCGAGTTCAATTTTCTCAATGACTTCAGGACGGATCCGTATACATGGAATTTCCTTGGCCTCGATGATAAGGTTAAGCAATTTCATGGGATCCATGACCGTGATATGGTCTGATCCCCTGAAAAAGCGCGAGATAAAAAGCTTAGCATCCGGAGGAAGGGGGTGGGGGTAAAACCATGAAATTGCGTAATCATTAAGCGGATCACAATAAATCTCGACAAAAGGACAGGTCCTGGCGAGTTTATCAAACAATCCGGGATTTTCTTTTAACTTTCTGAAAGCATACATGATATGCTTTGTTGTCCCCAGCTTGTTCAGTCTGGCATCGGCGCTGTCGCTGTACCCTGTCTCATTGTCAAAATCACGTAAAAAGATCTTGTATCTTATCCCGTTTTCATTTGTCAGAACATGATCACCATATATATTTTCCGCCCATTTAATGAAGTAGTCAGCCTTATCAGCCTTCAGCCTCCTTTCCTTCAGCACGCGGTTCTTCATTCCCTCACGGGTGTATTTTTTATGAAGAATCTGCTCCTTCACATCCGCGGGCCGTAAATCATTCTCAACCTGTAACAGGCAGGCGTAGGAATACCGGTCCCACCCGGTTCGCTCATTGTCAGTCATGGGAAAAATGGTGCCGTCCGGACCGGTTTCAAGTTTATATTCGGCAGACTTCCTGTGCTCTTCAGATGTTATTATCAGCTCAAAGCCTGAAGGGGATTGTGAAAGGACCTGGCAACAGCCACTGTTAAAGATAATCTCTCCCATAGCCATTTCCTGCTTATCAAGCGAGTCAGCTATTTTTTCTTTACCGGCTGAAATTATTTCCTGAATGCTCATGATTTTAAAAATATCTGCTAAAATATGAATACTCATTCTAATAACCTACTGTGATATGGGTTAGTTGTTCACGACTTGTTGCCATAACGCCTTAATGCCTTGATGCCATGCACGCAGTTGGCAGCTGGCAGTAAGAAAATAGCTGTCAGCTATCAGCTATCAGCTTTACTCAATGAACGTGACCTGCACGACCTGCATGACCTGCACGACTTGCACGACCTGCACGACCTGCACGACCTTCACGACCTGCACGCCTCACGCCTTTCTTTACTTCTTTAAAAAAATTTCTTACTTTTGCATAAGATTTATATTGTCATGAAGAAAATTAAATATGTGATATACAAAGAAGGGAAGTATTATGTCTCCCAGTGTTTGAATGTAGACGTCTCCAGTTTTGGAAACACGATTGATGAAGCAACTGCCAACCTGAAAGAAGCATTACAATTATATTTCGAGGATGATAAAAATAATTGGGATTATCTGCCTATTTCAGAAGCCTTAATTGGAGAAACTCAACTTAATTTGAGATGACCAGACTCCCATCTTCTAAAAAAATAATCAATGCACTTTTAAAAAATGGCTTCACGTTTATTTCACAACGCGGAAGTCATCAAAAATTCAGGAAAGAAGATAAAACTGTAATTGTTCCTGCATCAGGAAAAGAAATCCCGATCGGTACTTTTCGTTCAATTGTACGACAGTCCGGATTAAACCCCGATCAGTTTATCTGAGCATCCGGTAGCAAGACAGTAGACACAGGTGTTATCAGGAACAACAAATCTCGATTCGGATCTTCTGATTTTAGATTTAATAAAGCCAGGGAATTATATTCAGCTCCTTCAGAGCTGTACGGCAGGGGGGTGGCTGCCTTCCTCCGGTTGCACCGGAGGTTATTCACATTAAGCCACTATCGTGGCTTCCGGTGACTGTCCGAAGCTCCTGCGGAGCTTTCCCTCCGCCTTAACAAATCCGTCTGACGCAGACCTGCAGGCCTTGATGCCTTTACGCCTTTACGCCTCACGCCCTTCGACCACCGAAGCTTCAGCGAAGGTGGTTAACGCCGTCACGACCTGCACGACCTGCACGACCTGCACGACCTGCACGACTTGCACGACCTGCACGACCTGCACGACTTGCACGACCTGCACGACCTGCACGACTTGCACGACCTGCACGACCTGCACTACCTGCACGACCTGCACGACTTGCACGACCTGCACGACCTGCACGACTTGCACGACCTGCACGACCTGCACGACTTGCACGACCCCACGCCTCACCACTTGATTATATTTTTTTGTTTAAATCATTTTATTGAGTAAATTTGCTCACAATGCTGAGTGAATTGTAAAAAATGTTTGAAAGATCAGAACTTCAGGAGATTAGAAAAAGAGTTTATGAACCCCGGAAATTCATTCAGGTAATCTCAGGTCCCCGCCAGGTTGGAAAAACAACTCTCATAACCCAGCTTCTTGAAAAGCTTACCATCCCGGCTGTGTATGAATCGGCTGATGCAATTCCTGCAGGGAACAGCTTATGGATAGATCAGCTTTGGGACACTGTGCGTTTGAAATTGAAATCTCAAAAGGCCAGTGAATTCATTCTCATAATTGATGAAATCCAGAAAATACCCAACTGGAGCGAAACAGTTAAGAAAAACTGGGATAAGGATTCAATTAACAGAATTAACATAAAGGTTGTCCTGCTCGGTTCTTCCCGGCTTTTAATTCAGCAGGTTCTTACCGAATCGCTTGCAGGAAGATTTGAAAACATCGTTCTTGCCCATTGGTCGTTTGACGAAATACACAAGGCTTTTGGATGGGATGCTGAGACATTTGCATGGTTTGGCGGCTATCCCGGGGCTGCAGAACTGATAACCGACGAAAACAGGTGGAAAAGGTATATCCGTGATTCACTTATTGAAACAAGTATTTCGAAGGATATTGTAATGCTTACGCGTATCGATAAACCAGCCTTGCTTAAGAACCTGTTTGAGCTGGGTTCACTCTATTCGGGACAAATCCTTTCCTATACAAAACTGCTCGGTCAGCTTCAGGATGCCGGTAATACAACAACTTTATCCCATTATCTTAAACTCCTGGGTTCAGCCGGATTGATCACAGGCATAGAGAAGTATTCAGGATCTCCCATAAGGACCAGATCGGGCAGTCCTAAATTTCAGGTTTATAATAATGCTCTTCTAAGTTCGCAAAGTCCAATGACTTTTTCCGATGTAAGAAACAATCCTGCTGAATGGGGAAGAGTTATTGAATCGGCTGTGGGAGCATATCTGGCAAATGAATCACTGAAAGGCAGCATCTCTCTCTTTTACTGGCGCGACAGGAACGATGAGGTTGATTTTGTGATTGAAAGGGACGGGAAGATTATCGGAATAGAAGTTAAAAGCACCGCCTCGCGGAATAACCGCGGTATGACTTCTTTTCAGAAGAAATATCATCCCTTCAGAACCATCTGCATTGACGAAAACAGAATGCCGTGGAAAGAGTTTATACGTCTCAAGCCTTCAGAACTGTTTTAAAATAACGGATTGCACGCCCCACGCCCTTCGACCGCCGAAGCTTCAGCTAAGGTGGTTAACGCCCTTCGACCACCGAAGCTTCAGCGAAGGTGGTTAACGCCCTTCGACCGCCGAAGCTTCAGCGAAGGTGGTTAACGCCGTCACGACCTGCACGACTTGCACGACTTGCACGACCTTCACGACCTGCACGACTTGCACGACCTGCACGACTTGCACGACTTGCACGACCTTCACGACCTGCACGACTTGCACGACCTGCACGACCTGCACGACTTGCACGACCTGCACGACCTGCACGACTTGCACGACCTGCACGACCTGCACGACCTGCACGACCTCACGCCCCACGCCTGGTGGGCAGTTGGCAGCAGGCGCCTAAGGAAAAAGAAAAAAGTTTGGAGTTTCGAGTATAAAGTTTCAGGTTAAAGAAAAGCCGGTTCAAAAGATTAGCCGTCCTTTCTTTCCTGTTTTGTGCGAAAGGCACCCAAAGTTAAGATGGGTTTATTATTTCCTGGATTTTCTACCGTACCGAACATGAATTCAACCTGTTCCGACACCCGGGGTGTCGACTTCCATCCCTCAGGGCTGGAGATATCGGTCACTGCCCATACCCCGACGATTAATCATCCAAAAAAGACAGGTCGGGACACCCGAACTATTCAACTCATCAAAAAAATCAATATATTTACTGATCCAACAGAATAAATGAGATTAAGTAAAAAAACTGAGTCGGCCCTGAGCCTCAGGAATTCGTCACCCGGGAATAAATTACCCGGGGAATTTAAAAGGTATTTCTGGGATGTTGTGTTCGATGACCTGACGATTGAAAAATACCCAAGGTTTATCGCAGAAAGATTATTGAACTATGGTGATCTCAATGCAATAAAATGGTTACTTTCATGGACCGACAGGAAATTCATCCTTACTCTGGTTGATAACAGCCGGAATCTTAATCCTAAATCAAGGAACTACTGGAAAATAATGCTTACAGAAGTTCCGGATTGACTTATTTATAATGAGCAATAACTTTCATATTGAAGTTTTGCCGGAAGAGCAATTGCAATTGTTCGAAAAATTGTCATCCATGACATTCATATCTGATTTTTATCTGGCCGGGGGAACTTGTCTGGCTCTTCAGATTGGTCATCGCCGGTCAGTTGATTTTGATTTTTTCATTCCGGATGATTTTGATACCTCAACCATTATCGGAAAGCTCACACAGATTGGTAAGTATCAACGCGACAATGAAGAAAAAAACAAAATAAATGGCAGTTTAAATGATGTAAGAATCTCTTTTTTCGGATACAAATACAAAATAATTGATGATTTTTTAATCTATAACAATATACATCTTTCGGGATTAAAAGATATCGCCGCCATGAAACTGGAAGCCATTGCCGGAAGGGGCAGTAAAAAGGATTTCATTGATATGTTTTTTTTATTGCAGAAATTTACGCTTGCAGAAATATTTTCCCTTCATTCCCAAAAATACGGGACGGGTCTCAGTAACCAGTACCACCACCTGAAATCACTTGTCTATTTTGCAGATGCTGAAGAAGATGCTATGCCCGTGATGTTAACGCCGCTCAGGTGGAATGATGTTAAAAGCTATATAATATCCACTGCAAGGAAATTCCGGATGTGATCCGGAACAGCAGTGGTCATCTGACTTGCTTTGCATCCCGGTTACCCGGTCCTCGCAATGACGGTGCCCCTTTGGCTGATTCTGCTATCAATAGTTGAGTGGATAATAGTATGAGCCTCATATCCAGCTCCTTCAGAGCTGTACAGTAGGGGGGAGGCTGCCTTCCTCCGGTTTCACCGGAGGTTATTCACATTAAGCCACTATCGTGGCTTCCGGTGACTGCCCGAAGCTCCGTCGGAGCTTTCCCTCCGCCTGAACGAATCCGTTGGTGCAGATTTGCAGGCCTTGATGCCTTCACGCCTCACGCGGCAACAATTCAGCTATCAGCTATCAGCTGTCAGCTATCAGCTTTCAGCTTTACTCAATGAACGTTACCTGCACGACTTGCACGACTTGCACGACCTGCACGACCTTCACGACCTGCACGACCTGCACGACCTGCACGACCTGCACGACCTGCACGTTGAGGAACGTAGTGACGAAATCCCGAGAACAAAGTGATTCGGGAACTTGCACGACCTGCACGACTTGCACGACCTGCACGACCTGCACGTTGAGGAACGTAGTGACGAAATCCCGAGAACAAAGTGATTCGGGAACCTGCACGACCTGCACGCCTCACGCCTTTCTTTACATTCTTTTAAAAAATGTCGTACTTTTACATACGATTTTTACTGGCATGAATGAAATTAATTATATGATATCAAAAGAAGGGAAATACTATGTTTCCCGGTGTTTAAATATTGACATCTGCAGTTTTGGAGCCACAATTGATAAAGCAAGAGCAAATTTGAAAGAAGCGTTGCAATTATATTTTGAGGATGACAAAAATAGCCGGGATCTGTTTCCGGCTGTACGTAAATAATAAATCAATGGGAAACCGATTTGTGATTTGTGATTTGTGACTTGTGATTTGAGATTTATCTTACTGCAGCCAAATCAAAAATCCGGAATCACAAATCCAGACTCACAAATAAATAACTGACAACTCTGATTCACCGCCTCACCCCTCACAAATGCCTCCTCCCTCCTCCATATTGCCCCGCTTCTCTTCCCATCTCTTCTGGGATGTGAAGGCTGAAGACCTGGACATCGACAGGAGCAGGAAATTCATTATTCACCGGGTTCTGGACTACGGACTGATTGACGACTGGCAATTATTGATGGAAATCTACGGAATTCAGGATATTGCAGCAACGGCCGCTTCCCTGAGAAATCTGGACAAACGGTCGGCATCCTTTGTTTCCATGCTTTCAAAAGTACCTAAGGAAAAGTTTTTATGCTTCACTTCGAAACAATCGACTCCCGGACACTCGATCTCCTTGTAAAGCTGCAGAGAATTCCTGCTTTCTCTGAACTCCGGTTGGTTGGGGGTACTGCATTAGCCCTTCAGATTGGTCATCGTAAATCAGTCGATCTGGATTTTTTCGGAACAATAACAGCGGATGAATATGAGCTTTCAAAACAACTGACTGAAACCGGACAGGCAACAATACTTAAGAAAACGGAAAATATCAATATCTATGTTATTGATGGAATTAAAACGGAAATAGTCAATTTCCATTACAAATGGCTGGTAAACCCATTGATTGAGTCCGGATTGGTCCTTGCAGGAATGGAGGATATTGCTGCCATGAAGCTTGCTGCCATAACAGGAAGAGGGACGAAAAAGGATTTTATTGATTTGTATTTTCTATTGAAGCATTTCAGTCTGAAACAAATGCTTGATTTCTATTTGCAAAAATACCCCGATGGCTCCGAGTTTAATGTTCTGAAGAGTCTGTCTTACTTTGATGATGCCGAAGAGGATGAGATTCCGGTAATGTTGCACCCGCTGAAATGGGGAACAGTTAAGAAAATAATAACTTCCTCCCTGGAGAACTATTTGAAAAACAGGGCAGGGAGAGCCGATTTGTGAGTTGTGATTTTTGATTTTTGATTTTTATTCTACAGCAGCCAAATCACAAATCCAGAATCTGGAATCACAAATCTCGATTCGGATCTTTTGATTTTAGATTTAATAAAGCCAGGGAATTATATCCAGCTCCTTCAGAGCTGTACACCAGGGGTGTGGCCGCTTTCCTCCGGTTGCACCGGAGGTTATTCACATTAAGCCACGATCGTGGCTTCCGGTGACTGCCCGAAGC
>JBAQCK010000091.1:0-9757 GCA_049294075.1 Bacteroidales bacterium
GATTCAGCCTGTTTCCTTTGAGTGATATCCTCGATCATCGCGAGGAAATATTGCACCTCATCGTTGTTATTCCTGATTATACTTATTGTTGCCGAACCCCAGATTTCACTTTTGTCTTTCCGGATAAACCTGTTTTCGGTATGGTAAACAGGTATCTCCTCGGCCACAAGACGCAAAAGGGCAACATCGTCATCAGTGGCATAATCAGGATGCGTAAAGCTTTTCAGAGGCACCGACTTCAATTCATCTTCCTTATATCCCATCATTTTACAGAAGGAAGAGTTTGCCCTTATAATTGCCATGTCCTTTCCGGTCATGGCAATGCTTATCGGGCTCTCCTCAAAAATCTTCCTGAACCTCTCTTCGCTCTCTCTGAGAGTCTCTTCCGCCTGTTTGCGCTCTGTAATATCCCTGCAAATTGCCTGGAAATATTTCACTCCTTCAATTTCAACCTTTCTGGCGCTGATTTCCAATGGCATAAACGTGCCGTCCTTCCTTACATGAACAGTTTCGTAAGTTGCATATCCCCTTTCATCGAGGATATGGCTTTCAACTTCGAGGTTTTTGAGAGCTTCCGGTGATCTGATTTTATAAAGACTCATGCCGAGGAGCTCCTCCCTGGTTCGCTGATAGGCCTCAAATGCCCTGTCGTTGGCCTCGATAATCGTCATATTCCTGTCGGTAAGAAATATTATGTCGTTGGCATACTTGAGAATATAGTCGAAATGCTTCCGTAGGGCGAGCCGGTCAAGCTCGGCTTCATATTTTTCACGGTAGAACCGGGCGTTTTCATTCCATTCGATGAGCCCGAGAAGCATACCAATTGTAAGAATAAAAAGTATTATGATAATGACGATCATTGTCATCTGGTCGTTCAATGCGGTGAAGACCTCACTGTGATTTACCTTTGCAACCAGAAACCAGGGTGATCCGGGAACCTTTCTCATTGAGGCAATAACGGGCGCTCCCCTGTAGTCGATCCCGTCAGTGGTTGCCTTTTCACCGCGGGCTGCCATGGCTGCCGGCAGTTTTTCGGCTGAAACAGGCTTCCGGAGCTCAAGTTCCGAATTCTTCCTGAACCTGAGTTCACTCAGATATATTACCTCGTCACCTTCCTGCCTCGCAAGAAGCGACTCTGATGTTTTACCCGGAACAGGCCAGGTTTGCAAAAGCGGATAAAGTACCTCTGCAGGATCTATCCTTACCAGAAGCAAACCGAATGCCGATGAGTCATTACGCCAGGTGTTCACCAGAGGAATCACCAGGTTGATGTAGACTGGAGAAATATTCTTTGCCCTGAAAAAATCAGTAAGTATGCCAGTCCGGAGCTTAAGCAGTTCGGGAAAAATTTCTTTAAGATTTTCATCATACTGGCTGTCATTACCCGGAAAATTGCCTCTGACCCTGCCAAGTGAATCTATGAGATAAACATTTTTGTATTCGGCATGAACAGCTATCGACTTCAGACTGGCTTCAACATCAGGATACAGTTCAGAGGAATTCTTTTCATGAAGGTAATTGTAAAGAAGTCTGACAAAAGGAGTGTTACCTCCGATCAGTCTGGCATCATCAAGCCGTTCAATTCTCCATTGGGCAATCTGATTCACTTTCAGGTCGGCAATTGCCGAAAGTTCGAGGCCTGTATCCCTGACCAGGCTTTTCTTATGGCTTCTGTAATAGAAGATTCCCAGCAAGATACTGCTTACTGCAATAATGGTGAAAAGGACCACCAAAAGCCACGGAGTGGCAGGCTTTCGCTTGTGCAAAATCATCAGAGCCCTCCTTTTCCTCTGAGTCTCACCCTTAATGTCATCACATCTGACAGTAAAGTTAAAGCTTCGGATCAAAAAATCAGTTATCCTGCTTTACCTTATCAGACGGTGAATCATCCTTTTTTATTATAACAGATGCAAGAATTGATAAAAGAAGTATTGAGACGATAACCGACAATGACAAAGTTATCGGGATTTCAAAATGAAAATAAGCAGCCAGCATTTTAAGCCCGACGAAAGTAAGCACAATTGCCAGACCTATCTTCAGGAACCTGAACAGCCCCATTATCCCGGAGACCGCAAAATACAGCGACCTTAAACCAAAGATCGCGAAAACATTGGAAGTGAATACTATAAACGTATCCTTACTGATTGCAAGGACAGCAGGAATGCTGTCGACGGCGAATATCAGATCGGTCGACTCGATTATCAGCAATACGACAAACAATGGTGTCGCGTAGGTTTTCCTATTCTGCCTTATAAAAAAAGAGTCACCATGAAGCTGATCGGTTACAGGCAGAAACTTCCTGAAAAGCCTTACCAGACCATTTTTCTCAGGGTCGACCTTTACCTCCTCCCTTTGAAACAGCATTTTGAGTCCTGTAAATACAAGGAACGCTCCGAAAATAATGACTATCCAATGGAACCTGTTTATCAGTGCAACCCCGGCAAAAATAAATATCGCCCTCATAACAACGGCTCCAAGTATTCCCCAGAACAATACCTTATGCTGATATTCCCTCTTAACGGAGAAGAATGAGAACACCATTATAAAGACAAAAATATTATCTATGCTTAAGGAGTATTCTATTACATAAGCAGTTAAAAATTCCAGAGCCTTGGTCTTGCCGAACTGCGTAAGAACGATCAGATTGAAGATCATGGCCAGTGAAATCCACACTCCCATCCATGCCAGAGCTTCCTTTACCTTAATTTCGTGCGATTTCTTATTGAACACACCCAGGTCGAGGGCCAGCATAACAACAATAATTATGCTGAAAATGACCCAGAAAATCGGACTGACTTCCATATTGAATAATTGATGTGCAAAGCTAAAAAATAATTCACAGCTTGCTCATCCTGACCCGAAATTTGTAGGTATCTGACATCAAACTACCTGAATTATAATATCCCTTGCTTTAAAAACTTTTATACATTTAGCCCTTTATTTCAATGAATGTACGATGGATCACAATCAAATCCGAAAACTAAGCGTCCTTCTGGCACTGACAATCTGCACCAATTTTTCCTGGTCGCAAAAAACAATGCCCGGAACCGATAAGATCACTTCAGCTGATCTTGAAACCTATGTCTCTTTCCTTGCTTCTCCTTCGATGAGTGGAAGGTCAAACGGAGAGAAGGAACTGGATATAACAGTGAATTATCTTGCTTCACAGGCCAGGTTGTTGGGTCTGAAACCTGCCAACGGAAGTAGTTACTTCCAGCCATATTCCCTGACGAAGAAATCAATTGACAAAGAAAGATCGGTAATTAAAGTCTTAACTTCAGGGAAGGATTCCATAGGTTTCAGGGAGCCGATATACCAGCTTTTCCCAACAGGGGCATCGGATTTTGAGATCGAGGGAGAGGTAGTATTCGCCGGCTATGGCATTAAAGCAGACAATTACAAATACGACGATCTTGCCGGAATCAATCCTGAAGGCAAGATCCTTCTTGTAATGAACAGATCACCCTTGTCGGAAGATGGCTCAGAATACCGGTTCGAGGGTTCGGTCTGGTCTGCCATGATGGGAATTCAGCCAAAGATGACTTACCTTATGTTCTCAAAAGCCAGGGCCGTTATTATTGTCTCCGATCCGAAATCCGGTTTTTCTTCAATTGAACAGCAGTACCCTGGTATCGCAGGTGAACTTGAATCATTGAAATACCTGAAAGGATCAAAGCCAATGATCATCGATATGCCCGCGATGCCGAGAATCCTTTTCGTTCACAGAACTATAGCCGACGAGCTGCTCAAGGGTACAGGATACACACTCGATAATCTTCAGAAAGAAATTGACTCCGAGCTAAAGCCAAATTCCTTCCTCATCCCCGGCAAAAGAGTAAGGATAACCGAAGCATCACGAACCGATGAAATAATCCTGAATAACGTAGCCGCCTGGATCGAAGGAAGCGATCCCGTACTGAAAAAGGAAGTTGTTATATTTTCCGGACATGCTGATCATGTTGGCGAAACGGGAGGAACGGTATATCCCGGGGCCGACGATAATGCATCGGGTTGCGCGGCAATGCTTGAAATAGCACAGGCATTCCAGAGTCTTGAAAAAAAGCCCCTCCGCTCATTATTATTCCTTTGGGTCACAGGAGAGGAAATAGGGCTGTTCGGCTCTCAATCGTATGTTGACAAACCATTGTTCCCCCTGGAAAACACTGTGGCTGACCTGAACATGGACATGATAGGAAGGGTCAAAGGGATTGCAGACACCACCGGAGATACTCCGATGACCGGCAAGAACGGTCTGTTTGTAATAACAGGAAACCAGAGCAGGGAACTCGTCGATATAGCAAAAGAAGTCGATCTGAAAACACCACTGGACCTTGATTACAGCCTGAGCGGCAGGAACCACCCCCTTCAGCTATTTTCAAGAAGCGACCACTACAATTTTGTCAAAAAGGACATTCCGGTTCTTTTCTTTTCTACCGGATTACATACAGATTATCACAAACCTGAAGACACACCCGACAAATTAGACTATGAAAAAATGGAACTCGTAACCCGGACAATTTACGAGATCGGATACAACATAGCCAACAGGAGAAACCGGATAGTAGTGGATAATCCATTCAGCAAGTGGTAGAATAATGATCAGTCACAGGGATCAGCAATGTTATCGCTGCTCTTCATCCTTTAAAAAAATCACAGCCTTTTATCAGCCATCGGGGTCAATAATCTCCAACTACAGTTTTTCAATGCATCGGCAACAATAAAAGTGCTTCCCCCAATGAATACAACATCATTTTCAGAAGCAGCATCCAGGGCTGATCTGACCGCTGACTCCACATCGGGATATGCACTTCCATTCAGGTTCCACTGCAAAGCCTCCTCCATCAGTACTTTTTCGTCAAGCGCTCTGGGTACCGAGGCCCGGGTAAAATAATAGTCCGCATCTGGCGGGAAGAGCGGCAGAACTGACCCGCGGTCCTTGTCATTTACAAATCCGATCACGATATGAAGTTTCTCACCTCCTGTCTTTTTCAGTTGCGACAACACATAGCTGAGACCTTCAAGGTTGTGCCCTGTATCGCAGACTACAAGAGGTTTTCTGCCAACGATCTGCCATCGGCCCATCAGCCCTGTGTTTCCGACTGTTCGCCTTATGCCGTTTATTATATTCAGGTCGCTGCAGGGGATAGTTTCCTGCAGCACCCGGATGGACTGAAAGACAGCCTGAATGTTCTTTGCCTGATAATCCCCTCCAAGACTTATTTTTCCGGAGAAGCTGCTTCCGGTTGATTTCTCGAGAACAGAATATTTTCGCCAGCCGGTACTGTAATTCAAATCATCAAGCCTGCAATCAAATTCCTGATCGGCAAACCGGATATCAGATTTTTTCTGTCGCGCTGCCGATATGAAGATAATGCTGATTTCATCCTGAGTCTCACTTATTACAACAGGCACTCCGGGCTTGATTATGCCTGCTTTCTCCCCTGCAATTTTAAGGAGAGTGTCTCCAAGCACGTCGGCGTGGTCATGACCAATGTTTGTAATTACTGAAAGCTCCGGAGTGATAATATTCGTCGAATCAAGCCTTCCCCCAAGCCCCACTTCAATTACTGCAATATCAACACAAACGCGGGCAAAATAATCGAAGGCCAGCGCAACCGTCATCTCAAAAAAAGAGGGTTTAAGTGAAGCAATAACAGCTTCGTGCTTTCTCATAAAAGTTGCAACCTCTCCTTTTGGAATCATCCTCCCGTTTACCCTGATCCTTTCTCTGAAATCCTTGAGATGCGGCGATGTGTAAAGTCCTGTCTTATATCCGGCTTCCTGCAAAACTGAAGCGATCATGTGGGAAACCGATCCCTTGCCGTTAGTGCCAGCCACGTGAACGGTATTATACTTTACGTGGGGATGTCCAAAGTATTCATCAAGGGCATTCGAGTTTTCAAGATCATTCTTATAGGCTGCCTTCCCGATCCTGTGGTAAGCCGGAAGCTGGCTGTACATGAATTCAAGTGTCTGATTATAATCCATATTGTTATAGATAAGTCCATGCCGGCAATCCTGCGCGGCAGGAACCATACAAATTAACATACTTTCAACACAAGCAACAATCTAATCTTTATTTTAGTTATTTTTGCAAACTGGCAACATTGCGGCACAATGCTTACAGTGTATTGATTACAAATTATTTACCATGACGAAAAAACATAATAAAAAACTTTTTATCATTGACACCAACGTACTTTTGCATGATTATAAATGCATTTACAACTTTGAAGAGAACGATGTAATTATTCCGATCGTTGTACTCGAGGAACTGGACAAGTTCAAAAAGGGCAATGACATTATAAATTTCCACGCCAGGGAATTCACCCGCGAACTTGACAAACTGTCAGGAGATTTGCTCCTGACAGCCAATATCCCGCTGGGCGAGAATCTCGGAAACCTCCATATTGAAACTGGCCGGGATTTCTCAGAAAAAGTCAGCCAGTCTTTTGCTGAAAGAACACCTGACCACAGGATTCTTGCAATAGCAGATTACGTTTCCACTTCGAACAAGGACAAGACTGTCGTTCTGATATCAAAGGATATCAATCTCAGGATGAAGGCCAAATCGCTTGGAATAATTGCTCAGGACTACCAGAACGACAAGGTTGCAAATATTGATGATCTTTACAAGGGCATCAGGGTTCTTGAAGGAGTTGACCACAAACTCATAAGCAAACTTTATGAAGTTCCTGAAGGTGTAAGTGCCGATGAATTCAATATTGAATCTGATCTCAGGGGGCACCAGTTTTTTATAATGAAAAACAGCGGTGCCAGTGCCCTGGCACATTACAATCCTGTCACGAGGCTGTTGAACAGGGTGATCAAACAGACCACTTATGGCATAGATCCTCGTAATGCAGAACAGACTTTTGCAATCGATGCCCTTTCAAACCCTGACGTTCAGCTGGTTTCACTCACAGGCAAAGCCGGAACCGGTAAAACACTTCTTGCTCTGGCGGCCGCTTTGCAGCAGCACAAGAGATATAAACAGATTTTCCTTGCCCGGCCCATCGTTCCCCTTGCGAACAGGGACCTTGGATTCCTGCCCGGCGACGTGAAGGAAAAGATGGATCCCTATATGACACCCTTATATGACAACCTTACGGTTATAAAGCATAAATTCAGTCATCAGAGTCCTGAATTCCTTAGGATTAACGATATGGTGAAAGAGGAGAAACTGGTAATTACCCCTCTTGCCTACATCAGGGGCAGAAGCCTGTCGAGCATCTTCTTCATTGTGGATGAAGCACAGAACCTGACTCCTCATGAAATTAAAACAATAATAACAAGGGCAGGCGAAGGAACAAAGATGGTCTTTACCGGAGATATTGAACAGATCGACTCCCCTTATCTCGACACAGCTTCAAACGGCTTAAGCTATCTGTCGGACAAGATGAAGGACCAGGACGTTTTTGCACATGTGAACCTTGTAAAAGGAGAACGCAGTCCGCTGGCAGAACTTGCCAGCAAGCTTCTGTGATATGGGATTACATACAATACCGGATCAAAAACAATAACAAACAAATAAGTAAATGAGAAACAAATTGTCTACACTCATCCTGTTTATCCTTATAATCATTACAGGAACATCATTCGACGCAACGGGACAGAAAGCCCGCAAAAACGACAAGGCAGCCAAATCAGTCAAGAGCAAGAAAAATGCAGAGATTAAACTCTTTAACGGCAATGATCTCTCAAACTGGGTATTTTACCTCAAGGATCCTTCAGTTGACCCTGCTTCTGTTTTTACCATCCAAAATGGTGTTATTCATATAACAGGAGACCCTTTCGGATATATGAGAACCAAAGATGTCTATTCTGATTACCAGCTTCACGTTGAATGGCGTTATCCCGGAGAATTATCAAACAGCGGGGTTTTTCTTCACGCGCAGACTCCCGACACTATATGGCTTAAATGCTTTGAATGTCAGCTGAAATCAGGTAGCGCCGGTGACTTTGTCTGCATGAATGGGGCTAAAATGAATGAAATAAAAAATAACTCACGGGTAGTAGCCAAAATGGCTGCATCTTCAGAGAAACCAGCCGGTGAATGGAATGCCATGGAAGTCACCTGCAAATCAAACACCATTGAGGTCAGCGTTAACGGAACACTTCAGAACAAGGCAACAGGTATCTCAGACTCAAAGGGTCATATTTGCCTTCAGAGCGAGGGAAAGGACATTGAATTCAGGAACGTCTACCTTACGAAACTCCCGCGGGAGAAAAACATAAGCAGAAAATAATTAATACACCGGCTGTATGGAATAGTCAGCCTGGTGTATTCAAACCGTATCCCCTGAAGATGGAAAAAACCCGGAAAAAGGTTTCATTCTATACCCTCGGATGTAAATTGAATTTCACGGAAACATCAACCATAGCCCGGTCGTTTCCGGAAGACCAGTATGAGGTTGTCAGACCAGGTACAAAGGCCGATATCTACGTCATCAACACCTGCTCGGTTACCGATATTGCAGACAGGAAATGCAGACAGGCGATTAAAAAATTTAACCATCAGTCACCTGATGCTGTGATTGCAGTACTGGGATGCTATGCTCAACTCAATCCGGATGAGATTTCATCCATCCCCGGTGTGGATATCATACTGGGTACAAATGAAAAATACAATCTTGCCCAATTTCTGAGCAACACGCGGAAAAGGGAACTCCCCGAAATACACTCCTGTGACCTTTCGGACAACGATCATTTCTTCCCTTCCTTTTCTGCCGGCGACAGAACCAGGTCGTTTCTGAAAGTGCAGGACGGTTGTGACTACAAATGCTCCTATTGCACCATACCCCTTGCCAGGGGAGAAAGCAGAAACCAGGATATTGCTTCCATTGTAAAGGAAGCTGAGTTGATTGCCCGGGAAGGTACCAGAGAGATTGTGCTGACCGGAGTTAATATCGGTGATTTCGGAAAATCGACCGGAGAGAGCTTTGCCGATCTGTTAAGGGAACTGACAGATGTGAAAGGTATAGAAAGATACAGGATCTCATCAATCGAGCCTAATCTGCTGACTGATGAGATAATTGAGCTCGCAGCCCTGTCTTCCAAAATACTTCCTCATTTCCACATCCCTCTTCAGAGCGGGTCGGATAAAGTATTGGGACTGATGAGAAGAAGATACAGACGCGAACAGTTTGAAAACAGGATAACGAACATACGGAAGCTGATGCCCCTGGCAGGCATCGGAGCGGATGTCATTGTTGGTTTTCCGGGAGAATCGGATGACGATTTCGCGGATACTTACAGTTTTCTTGAAAACATGCCCCTCTCCTATCTTCATGTTTTTAACTTCTCTGAACGTCCCGGAACACCGGCTCAAAAGATGCCCGGGAAAGTGCCCTTTAAAACCAGGGAAGAAAGAAGCCGGAAGCTTATAAGTCTTTCCGAAAGGAAACATGCTGAATTTGGCTCACTAAACACAGGAGCAACCGCTGAAGTGCTTTTCGAACACACCCGGAGCAATGGCATGATATCAGGATTCACTGAGAATTATTTGAGAACCGAACTGCCCTGGGATCCGGGTCTGGCAGGAACTATAAGGAGAGTCAGGCTGACAGGCATCTCCGGAACAGGAAGAATGACATCTGAATTAATCGACTGAAACATGACAGATTTGAAAGCCTTATGTAGAGAAATTGAAATTGCCGCCCGCCAGGCAGGGGAATTCATATTGAAAGAATCGGCAACCTTTGACGTAAAAAATACTGAAATAAAGGGATTGAACAACTTTGTAAGCTATGTGGAC
>JBAQCK010000092.1:0-20116 GCA_049294075.1 Bacteroidales bacterium
CCTGTATGTAATAAGCAAGAAAAATCCCAAGTACAAACAGAGACAGGGATAATTTATTTAATTTTGCAACCTATTTAAGAAAAGTAATATATGGCACGTATTGTTGGTGTTGATTTACCAAGGAACAAAAGAGGAGAAGTCGGCCTTACCTATATCTATGGAGTGGGGAGAAGCATCGCCCGGAAAGTGCTTGACGAAGCAGGTGTTGACAGGGATGCAAAGGTTTCGGACTGGACTGATGATCAGATCAATTCTATCCGCCGGATCCTTAATGAGAACTACAAGCTTGAGGGTGAGCTTCGTTCAGAAACTCAGTTGAATATCAAGAGATTGATGGATATAGGTTGCTACCGTGGAGTCCGTCACAGACTTGGTTTGCCGGTCAGGGGACAAAGCACGAAGAACAATGCGAGGACGCGTAAAGGAAGAAAGAAGACTGTTGCTAACAAGAAAAAAGCTACTAAATAAATAGAATATGGCAAAGAAAACCGGAGCACAGAAGAAGCGGATCGTAAAGGTTGAACCGACGGGTCAGGCTCATGTGCATTCATCATTTAACAACATCATCATAAGTCTGACAAACAATTCCGGTCAGGTTATTTCATGGGCGTCAGCCGGTAAGATGGGTTTCAAGGGATCAAAGAAGAACACTCCTTATGCAGCACAAATGGCTTCAGAGGAATGCAGCAAAGTTGCTTATGACCTTGGCCTCAGGAAAGTGAAGGTTTACGTAAAGGGACCAGGATCGGGCCGCGAATCAGCCATCAGGTCGATAAGCAATTCCGGTATTGAGGTCACCGAGATCGTCGATGTCACACCGATGCCTCATAACGGATGCCGCGCACCGGGGAGAAGAAGAGTATAATTTGTGACGAAAAGGATAGTTTTTTTAGTTTTAAAATAATAGCACAATGGCAAGATATACCGGCCCAAAATCTAGAATTGCACGCAAATTCGGAGAACCGATCTATGGACCCGATAAGCATCTCGACAGGAAAAATTTCCCTCCCGGCCAGCATGGGATGAACAAGAAAAGGAAAAAGACTTCGGAATACGGACTTCAGCTCAGAGAGAAGCAAAAGGCCAAATATACCTACGGAATTCTTGAAAGACAGTTTCACAAGACATTCGACAAGGCTCAGAGAGCAAAGGGTGTAACAGGAGCAGTGCTTCTTCAGCTTCTCGAAGCACGGCTCGACAACGTCGTTTACCGTCTGGGCGTTGCTCCTTCAAGGGCAGCTGCACGCCAGCTTGTTTCGCACAGACATATTACGGTGAACGGACTTGTTGTCAATATCCCTTCATATCAGCTGAAACCCGGTGACATTATCGGTGTACGCGAGAAATCAAAATCGCTGGAAACCATAGTTGATTCCCTTACAGCCAGAAAATATTCAAAGCTGTCATGGCTTGAGTGGGATGATTCACAAATGGCAGGTAAGTTCATGAGTGTACCTGAACGTTCTGATATTCCTGAAGACATAAAGGAACAGTTAATAGTTGAATTGTATTCGAAATAATATTTAAGACAAGTTCTATGGCCATTTTATCATTCCAGAAGCCCGACAAAGTTATAATGCTGGAAGCCACCGAGAGGTACGGCAAGTTTGAATTCCGCCCTCTTGAACCCGGCTATGGCATTACTGTGGGTAACGCCCTCAGGAGGATACTTCTGTCTTCCCTTGAAGGTTTTGCCATCACCACGGTAAGATTAGAGGGTATTGACCACGAGTTTTCCACCATAACAGGTGTCATCGAGGATGTTACGGAGATCATCCTGAACCTTAAGCAGGTTCGCTTCAGGCGCACAGTGGAAGATGTTGACCACGAAAAAGCAGTGATCAAGATCTCAGGCCAGGATGTGTTAAAGGCTGGCGCACTGAACAGCGTAATGAGCAGTTTCGAGGTGCTTAATCCCGACCTGGTTATAATGAGGATGGAACCGGATGTTAAGCTCCAGATGGAACTTACAATAAATAAGGGCAGGGGTTATGTGCCGGCTGATGAAAACCAGCCGGTCGACAGCGAATTCGGTCTGATAGCAATTGATTCGATTTTCACCCCGGTCAGGAATGTGAAATATACCGTTGAGAACTACCGTGTTGAACAAAAAACCGACTACGAGAAGCTTCTCCTCGAAATCGATACCGATGGATCGATTCAGCCCAAGGAGGCTCTGAAGGAAGCAGCCAAGATCCTCATTTATCACTTCATGTTGTTCTCGGACGAGAAGATCACCCTCGATTCAGATGACAAGATGGCTAATGAGGAGTTTGATGAGGAAGTGCTTCACATGCGTCAGCTGCTCAAGACCAAACTGGTCGACCTCGACCTGTCGGTCAGGGCGCTCAACTGCCTTAAGGCCGCTGAGGTGGAATCACTTGGTGATCTTGTTAAATTTAACAAGAATGATCTT
The DNA here is from genome assembly GCA_049294075.1 of Bacteroidales bacterium. GTDB lineage: Bacteria > Bacteroidota > Bacteroidia > Bacteroidales > VadinHA17 > LD21. The sequence goes on from JBAQCK010000092.1 coordinate 2,417, forward strand.
CTCAAATTCAGGAATTTCGGGAAGAAATCACTCACCGAGCTCGACGAGCTGCTTGATTCGATGAGTCTGTCATTCGGCATGGATGTCAGCAAATACAGGTTAGATAAAGATTAAGTTGAAACAAGGTTAAGAGATAGAGAAATGCGACATCAGAGAGTTATAAATCACCTTGGAAGGACAAGCTCACACCGGAAATCAATGATTTCCAATATGGCTGTTTCACTCATACTTCACAAGAAGATAACGACCACGACTGCAAAGGCTAAAGCCCTCAAGACATTCGTGGAACCCCTAATTACGAAATCGAAGGAAGATTCAACCCACTCAAGGAGGGTTGTATTCGGATATCTGAAGGATAAAGAGGCTGTAGCCGAACTTTTCAGGGAGATATCACCCAAAATCGCCGACAGGCCGGGAGGATATACCAGATTACTGAAGACCGGCAACAGGATTGGCGACAACGCCGACATGTGTATTCTGGAGCTTGTCGATTTCAATGAAACCATGCAGGGCACCGATGCAGCCAAGCCAAAAGCCTCAAGGAGGAGAAGATCCACCAGGAAAACTGCCGGTGACGAAGCAAAGGCCGGTAAGACAGCTGCCCCTAAGGCAAAAAAGAGCACAAAGGAACCGATGGAGACGAAAAAATCCGGATCCCAAACGGACGATAAAGAATAACGGAATATTTTTTCAGCTAAGGGGATATAGTCATAACAGACATATCCCTTTTTTTATATATCTTGCAGTATTGTTTAATATAAAAATAAATTTCAATGGGACAAATAGTTAGTGTACATGCACGTGAGATTCTGGATTCCCGGGGAAATCCGACGATTGAAGTAGATGTTCAGACACAAAGCGGTTATCAGGGAAGAGCAGCTGTTCCCTCCGGAGCATCGACCGGAGAAAATGAAGCCCTTGAGCTCAGGGACGGCGACAAATCGCGTTACCTTGGGAAAGGTGTTCTCAAAGCTGTTCATAATGTCAATAGTGTTATTGCCGAGGAAGTTATCGGAATGGAAGTAAGTGATCAGGCCGGTATCGACAAGAAAATGATCGACCTTGACGGCACAAAGACAAAAAGCACTCTGGGTGCAAATGCCATTCTGGGAGTTTCACTTGCTGTGGCAAAAGCAGCAGCATCATATCATGGATTACCCCTTTTCAGATATATCGGCGGATCAAATGCGGTCACTATACCCGTTCCCATGATGAATATAGTAAACGGCGGTTCACACTCTGATGCCCCGATTGCATTTCAGGAATTCATGATCAGACCGGTCGGCGCCCCAGTTTTCAGGGAAGGCCTTCGCATGGGTGCAGAGGTGTTCCACTCGCTGAAGAAGGTTCTTAAAGGACGCGGGTTAAGCACTGCAGTAGGTGACGAGGGTGGATTCGCACCAAATTTCGGCGGAACGGAAGATGCTCTTGAAACAATTCTCAAGGCTATTGAAGCTGCAGGTTACAAACCAGGAAGTGATGTTAAGATTGCCCTCGACTGTGCAGCCTCTGAATTCTATCAGGAAGGTATGTACAACTATGCCAAATTCGAAGGTCCCAAGGGAGCAAGGAGAACCTCAAAGGAACAGGTGGACTACCTGGAACAACTTGTTGCCAAATACCCCATCGACTCCATCGAGGACGGAATGTCGGAGAACGACTGGGACGGCTGGAAAATGCTTACCGACAGGCTTGGAAAGAAAATCCAGATCGTTGGCGACGACTTGTTTGTTACAAATGTCGAATACCTGAAGAAAGGAATTGAATTGGGTTGCGCCAACTCGATCCTTATCAAGCTCAACCAGATCGGATCGGTGACCGAAACCCTCAACACCATCGAAATGGCTCACAGGGCCGGTTATACAACAGTTATATCGCACCGTTCAGGTGAGACTGAAGATTCGACAATTGCTGATTTTGCAGTTGCTGTCAACTCAGGTCAGATTAAGACAGGATCGTGCAGCAGAACCGACAGGATATGTAAATACAACCAGCTTCTGAGGATCGAAGAGGCGCTGGGTGAACTGGCGGTTTACGGATATAAGAAGTAAAGAAGATCATACTTTTCCGATCCCCCTTTGTATTAACGGAGGGGGATTTTTTTTGAAATGAATTTCAGGTCCGGGTTTGTCCCTGGAATTCATGGGGACGAAGCTTGTTTTGACATGCAAAAGTACTGTTTGTGAGTTAGATGCAACGTTATTAACAATTGTTGATAACTTATGTTTATATCCGGTGTACAACAATAGACATCTCTTTCATTGCCATATCATATTCTTAATATATATTTGATATATCAGGTGAGCGATAAAAGACTGCTCAAGTGATGTGGAACAGGAAAAGGCTTCTTAGCTGAAGCACGATCAGGTTCGGTCAGACCTTCGGGACTGCGCATCAGGAGAGCCGAAGCCCTGGCAAATGAACTCCGGTTCAGGATACCAGGCAGATCGATGAAACCGGAAACGTTCTTTCAACGATTCAGTCACAGGGCATCAGGAGAAAACGAGCTTCGGCACGCGATTTTCTGAGTTGATCCGGATCCTTCGGGAAACGACATCAGCAGCCTGAAGGACACTTCGTCCCGGAAGTCCGATCGCAAGACCGGACGAAAGGACAGCCGGAAGGTCATACTGTAACAGGCATGACCCGAAAGCCACGGGTTGAAAATCCTGGTCTTGTATCAGGAAAATCAGCCGGTCAAATAACAGTAACCTGACGCCGTATGCGGCTTCGGTTGCAAACGGTGAATGGGAACTACTCCTCGGAATGGTTCCCATTACTGTTTTATATACCCCTGAACACCAGGCTTACCCGTCTCCGTCGCTATTTGCCCCTGTTACCTGCCTTTCTTTTGTGTCTTTTAGGTAACTTTGACTCACTTATTCTGACAAGATGCCATATTCAGGACTTGCTGACTTTATTACCCGCCTTGAGGAAGCCGGTGAACTTCACCGTACAAATACCTTTGCTGATCCCGTCCTGGAAATGGCAGAGATCACCGACAGAATAGTTAAAACCGGTGGAAAGGCCCTCCTTTTTGAAAATAACGGAACCCGTTTCCCTGTCCTTATGAATGCCTATGGATCGGAACGAAGAATGTCAATGGCCCTCGGAACGGACGATATTTCAGGTACAGGGGAAGAGCTGGAGAAGGTGTTTAATACGCTGACTGGCCCGGGAGACGGTATTGCCGGCAGGATAAAGTCCCTGAAAGGGTTACTCAGGATTGCTGGCTATCTTCCGGTGAAAACAGGAAAGAGGGGCAGATGTCAGCAGGTGATTCACAGCAAACCCGATCTATCAATTTTACCTGTCCTCAAATGCTGGCCGCACGACGGTGGAAGGTTCATTACACTCCCTGTTGTCAATACTTATCATCCGGTTACAAAAAAGACAAATGCAGGGATGTACAGGATGCAGGTGTTCGGGCCCGACACTGCAGGAATGCACTGGCACAGGCATAAAACCGGGGCCAATCATTATGAGGAGTGGAAGAAGACAGGGAAAAAAATGCCTGTTTCGGTATCACTTGGAGGTGATCCTGTTTATGCATGGTGTGCAACGGCGCCTCTGCCTGAAAATATAGATGAATACATCCTTGCCGGGTTCCTCAGGAAAAATAGGGTGAAACTCGTGAAATGCCTTACCAATGATGTTTACGTCCCGGCCGATGCTGATATTGTTATCGAAGGATTTGTTGACCCCGCTGAGCCTCTGGTTACGGAGGGGCCTTTCGGGGATCACACCGGTTTCTACAGCCTTGCAGACCTTTATCCTGTTTTTCATGTCACCTGCATCACCCATGCCAGGGATGCTGTATATCCGGCCACAATAGTCGGGATACCTCCGCATGAGGATGCTTACCTGGCGATGGCTACCGAAAAGATATTTCTGTCGCCGATGAAGCTGGCCATTCAGCCCGAAATAATTGATTTTCACATGCCGGAAGCCGGCGTTGCCCATAACCTGGTAATTGTGAAAATCAAAAAGAGTTTTCCCGGCCAGGGAATGAAGGTGATAAGCTCCCTTTCCGGTGCCGGGCAGATGATGTTTTCAAAATACATGGTAGTGGTAAGCGGCGAGGTTGACATAAGGAACTACAGGGAGCTTGCAGCCCATGTTCTTGAGAACACGGTGCCGGAAAGGGATTTTGTGTTTACATCGGGACCGATGGATGTTCTTGATCATTCGTCCGACAGTTTTTCATTCGGAGGCAAAGCCGGATTGGATGCAACAGTTAAACTGCCTGAAGAGACCGGGGGAGTTGCCATCAGCAACATTAAGCTGGAGTCTGCCGCCGGAGACCCGTCAGATATTCTTAATGCACCATTCATAAAGGGATTCAGGGAATATTCAGTAAACGGAAGGAATGAACTGCTTTTAATCGGCGCCAATCCTTCGGAAGATCCCGGAAGTGTTGATAAGATATGCCGGCTTCTGAAAGACTGCTATGGAAAATTGAGTTACCGTGTGGTGCTTGTTGTTGATCATGCCGTCGGTCTGGACGACCTGTATATTGCAGCCTGGCAGTTACTTGGAAATTCCGACCCGAGGAGGGATCACTGCTTTATTGCGCCAGGCTCGATCCTGATTGACGGGACCATAAAGATTTACCGCAAGGGCGGATTTCCCCGGCAGTGGCCGAACGTTGTTTGTTCCGATAAAGCAACTATCGAAAGTGTTGACAGGAAGTGGGATGCTCTTGGTTTTGATCCGTTTGTGCCTTCCTTCTCCCGTAAATTTGAACGACTTGTCAGGAATGGGAAGGATACTGCTTCTGCCTGAAAGCAAATATCAAATATGCACTGATCAGTTCCGGTTCAGCATGGCAGTTTTCAGACATTCTGACTCGGATGTCAAAGCAGCTGACTTATCTTTTCCACAAGCGCTGCAGGCTGAAATGGCTTTGAAATATAATCGTCAATACCGGCCGAGAGGCATTTTTCCCTGTCGCCTATCATTGCATTTGCCGTTATTGCAATAATCGGAATATGTATTCCTGTCCCGTCTTCCATTTCACGGATTTTTTCGGCCGCCATTATCCCGTCCATAACTGGCATGACGATATCCATAAGGATAAGGTCGTAATTCTCCTCCCCGAGTTTCTCTATGGCTTCCCTGCCGTTCGACGCCGCGTCGATGAAGCCCACAAGCGGCTTAAGCGTCAGAAGAGTGATCTTCTGGTTTATAAGATTATCTTCAACAAGGAGGATCCTTGCATCTTTCATGTCTTTTCGAACTCTTTCCTTTTCCTGACCATTTCCGGGTTCCGATTGCCCTGGCAGAATTTGTCGGGCAGCAGGACTGGCAAATGGCATGCTTACTGTGAGCACCGAGAAATTTTCGCCCTGTTCCTGACTGTATCTTCCTTTTTTCCGGGCAATCAGCCGGGAGGTAAGCTGACCATAAGCGCCCTCATGGTCAATGAAGCTTATTTTTCTGTCAGTCTGTATCCTGATGTCAATATTATTTACATGTTCCGATTGCCTCTCTTTCTTCAGGTTTATTGTGACTTTTGTGGGCATTCCTGATCCCTGGGCTTCAATAGTATTGAAAATATCGAGAAGGATCTGTTTGATAATTATCGGATCGCCGCTGCATTCATATTCATTGTAATCCTTTTTGCTGAAAATAAAGTCGAGGTTTGCCTTATCCTTCTGTTTGAAGAGGTCAATAGTGTTCTGGATCGTGGAAAGCATATTGTATCTTATAGGTTTTCTTGTTCCATAGCTGATGTTCCCTGCCGATTCCATTGTTAATTCATTAACAATGGTCACCATGTTGTTGGTTGAGGCAATGAAGGTCTCAACCAGTTCCTTCTGATTTTTCTGAAGGTCGGTGTTTAAAAGCAGGTCGGAAATAACGACAAGGTTATTGAGAGGCTCTCTTATCCTGTGGGAGAATCCGGCAATGACGTCCTCTTTTTTCTCACTTGAGGAGGAGGCTTCTTCAATCGATTCCCTTGCTGTTCTCAGGAGGGTTCCTGATTTGCGGGTTATCAGAATCACCATTGTGGCGGCTGCGATTATCAGTATTCCGGTAAGCAGACGAACACCGAAGGATATGAGAATTACTGCAAGAATGAGACAGATGAGCGAGATTATTGAATAAGTCTCGATCAGATTTTTTCGTTTTGCATACTCTTCCTCAGAACAATGAGGCCCGGAATCTGCCGGTCCGTTATTGTTTATTTCCATAACAAAGTGATAGATGCATTGCAGAAGTTCAAATATAAAAATAATTGATGATAAATATACATACCTTGATATAACGTTCCTTTAGGGGAAAATCTTATTTTTGTTTTTATGGTATAATTTTTGATCCTTCGGATATAAAATCATCTGCCAATATGAAGACGATAATCCGGGTTTTGCTGATGCTCGCGGCGATTGCCACAGGCGGCGCTTTTTACCAGGCTGCCGGGCAGAAAAATGAAGGGATGGTGGAATATACCCCCGACTTCCGCTTCAACGATGGAGTTTATCTGAATTTCGACCAGGTCAAGACAAACAGTCCCATACCCAAGGCAAAGATCCTGACATCGACTGATTACAATGACAAAGACTTTTTTAAGAATCTGCTGGAGTCGGAAAAGATCTATTTCTATGACGGCATGGGTGTAAGGCAGGAAATTGACAAGTCGCAAATATGGGCTTTCGCCAGAAATGGCATACTGTATGTTCAGGTACAGGGAAATTTCAACAGGATCACTTTTATAGGGAACATCTGTCATTTTGTTGCCGATGTTACCTCATATGACAACAGGTATTACAATTCTCCCTACGGATATTACGATCCTTACGGCTATTCTCCTTACAGCAGTTATCCGTACAGCTTCTACAGCCCCTATTCCTACGGGAATTATTATTCTCCATACGGTTCTTATTATTCACCATATGGCAGGAATAATGTGGGGAGCAATGAGCTGAGGCAGTATCTTATTGATTTTGAGACAGGTAATGTTCTTGAATATGATGTTGAGAATACAGAGCTTCTCCTTATGAAGGATACAGAGTTGTACGAGGAGTACATGAATCTGCCGAGAAAGAAGAGAAAAGACCTGATGTTTGTTTACATACGCAAGTTTAATGAAAGAAATCCTCTGTATATTCCATCAAACCAGGAACCTTAAATGAAGAAACATTTTTTGTCCATTCTGCTGACAGCCTTCTGCGGATTGCTGCCCGGGCAGGCCCCTTTTCCTTCAGGCAGCGAAATCAAACAGTTTATGTCATCCACGACATGCGTTGTTCTCGAAGGTGGCAATGTATACAATGCCTACATCCGGCAGGCGGTTCAAGAATACTGGACCGTTACGCCTTACGAGTTCATCAGTCTGAGCGATTTTGACTCAAAACGGACCGACCCTTCCTTTTCTTTCCTGATTCTTACTGAAACACGGCCAGCCAATGACAAGTCAGGATCATCATACAATTTTATCAACCTTCTCCAGGGGAAGGCTGTCACGGAACTTGGCAGGATGCCTGAGATTTCCGCCATTCCCCTTTCGGCCGGCGGTGAGGATGATCTGGAATACGGCTATAAACTGGGGGCAATTTTGCTGTTCATGCAGAATCATGCCCGGCTGATTGCTGAAAATCCTACAATGATAGGCAGAAGATTCCTGAGCTATTATAACAGATTCACTCCCGGTGTCAGGAGCAGGAAGATACTCGCAACGGAGGCAGATCTTTCCGCCGGCCTTACCATCGATAAAATTAAAGCAGTGTACCCCTATGATTTTGAGATTGTTCCGGAAGATGAGATTGTTAAAGCCATACGCGAAAAAATGCCCAATACCCTGATCCTTCACAAAGTGGGTCCCGGGGAGGATGCCGCTGCAGGATTCTGCTACAAGATGCTTTTCGGAACCGACGATTCGGGATTGTATTACTACGATCAGCACAGGATCGACAAGAATAATCCCAATGGACTTTTACTTTCCGACCTGAAGCGTTTTGTTAAGCCCTGAAATGCAGCAATGCCGTAATAACTGCGTCTTTTTGTAAAAGAAATGTCATGAAAGAGATAAGAGAATTGTCGGAAAGCGAAAGGAACTGGGCCATGCTCTGCCATCTTTCCTCATTTGCAGGGTATTTTTTCCCCTTCGGCGGTATCCTGGGCCCCCTGATCTGCTGGCTGTCGAGGAAGGATGAATCCCAATGGGTCGACTTTAACGGTAAGCAGGCCCTGAATTTCCAGCTTTCCATTTTATTATATATGGTCCTCTCAATCCCACTGTGTTTCATAATTGTGGGCATACCGATACTCGTCTTTCTCGGTTTCCTGGAAGTGATATGTGCTGTTATAGCAAGCATTAAAGCTTCAAAGGGTGAAGAATTCAGGTACCCTGTAAGCATCCCTTTTATTCAGTAATGTTTTTGTGCCGGAAGAGGTCTGTCAGATCAGAAATTTGTATATTTCTAATGTGATTAACCATTTCCGCCATGAAGAAAGACAATAAGGAAAAGAAGACCGGGGTAGAGGTATTCGGGAAAAAGGATCTCTATCACGACATCAAGGCTGAGAAGCGTGATAAGATGGGGAGTGCCGAGTACCTGAAGAAGCTCCTGGATCTGGAGATCGAACTGGTGAAGCTCCAGGAATGGGTGAAAACCAACAGGCTTAAGGTGGTGGTTATTTTCGAGGGACGGGATGCCGCGGGCAAGGGAGGAGTTATCAAGACAATTGCCGGCTGTCTGAATCCAAGAATATGCAGAATAGTTGCTTTGGGCGTACCCACTGAAAAGGAGAAGTCGCAGTGGTATTTCCAGAGGTACGTTTCCGAGCTTCCCTCGGGAGGGGAGATAGTGCTGTTCGACAGAAGCTGGTATAACAGGGCAGGTGTTGAAAAGGTGATGGGCTTTTGCACCGATGAGGAATATGAGGAATTCCTGAGGTCGTGCCCCGAATTTGAAAGAATGCTGATAAGGTCGGGAATAATCATGGTAAAATACTGGTTCTCCATAAGCGATAAGGAGCAGGAGAACCGTTTTCAGGACAGGATCAAAGATCCTACAAAACGCTGGAAGATAAGTCAGATGGATGTGGAATCGCGCGAAAAATGGGTTGAGTATTCTATGGCCAAAGACAAGATGTTCTCTTATACCGATACCCGCCAGTCGCCCTGGTATGTAGTGCCGGCCGACGACAAAAGGAGAGCCAGGCTGAATTGCATCGACCACCTTCTTACGATGATTCCCTACAAGGACCTGACTCAGAAATCAATCAAGCTTCCCCCCCTGAACCATGATGTAGCTTACGTCAGGCCTCCCATCACCGAGCAGAATTTCGTTCCGGAGAAGTATTAAGAATTGTCATGCAGGTCGTGCAGGTCGTGCAAGTCGTGCAAGTCGTGCAAGTCTATAATCTGACCTGCAAGACCTGCAAGACCGCAAGACCTGCAGGACGGGCATAACTTTTCCCTTTTTATTCCTACTTTTGTCTTTTCACTTTTATCTTTTATCTTATTAAAATGAAGCCCTCCATCCCGAAAGGAACCCGCGACTTTTCACCGGAAGAGATGATGAAACGGGAAAGTATCTTTGATACGATCAAAAAGGTTTTCAGGTACTATGGGTACCAGCCTATAGAGACACCTGCAATGGAAAACCTGTCAACCCTTCTTGGGAAATACGGGGAAGAGGGTGACAAACTCCTGTTCAGGATTCTGAATTCAGGCGATTTCCTTTCAGGAATCAGCGATGAGGAACTTCTTGGCAGAGAGGCAAATAAACTATCTTCAATTATATGCGAACGAGGACTCAGGTACGACCTTACTGTGCCATTCGCACGTTATGTGGTTCAGCATCGCGATGAAATAGTCTTTCCGTTCAAGAGGTACCAGATTCAACCGGTATGGAGAGCCGACAGGCCCCAGAAGGGAAGATACCGTGAATTCACCCAGTGCGACGCTGATGTAATCGGGAGCGATTCACTGCTGAATGAGTATGAACTGATAAGAATCATCAACGATATTTTCAAGGATCTCGGGATAGCCATCGTGATCAAAATCAACAACAGGAAGATTCTGTCAGGCATTGCAGAGATAATCGGCGAATCGGGAAGGATCACCGATATAACGGTTGCAATCGATAAACTCGAAAAGATCGGGATAGATGCAGTAAATGAAGAGCTGAAGGGTAAGGGTGTATCACCTGCTGCCATTGACAGGCTTCAGCCCATTCTGAAGCTTAAGGGAACCACTGAGGAAAAGCTGTCGGAGCTCGAAACGGTCCTCTCTGCCTCAGAGGCAGGACTTAAGGGAATTGAGGAGATGAGGAAGCTGTTTTCATACATCGGAAGTACATCCCTGACTGCAGAGACTGAACTTGACCTGACACTTGCAAGGGGGCTGAATTATTACACCGGGGCTATCATTGAAGTCAAGTCCCGTGATGCAAGCATTGGCAGTATATGCGGCGGCGGGCGCTATGATAACCTTACGGGAGTGTTCGGCATGGAGGGAGTCTCGGGCGTGGGCGTCTCGTTCGGAGCCGACAGGATATATGATGTAATGACCCAGCTTAACCTGTTCAGTACCAGGGATGTGGTGCAGACAAAAGTGATGATAGTCAATTTCGGCGAGTACGAAACCGGATATGCCCTGAAGGTAAGAAGCCGTCTGATTGAGAACGGGATAAGCGCCGAAGTCTATCCCGACACTGCCAAACTGAAAAAGCAGATGGCGTATGCCGATTCGAGGAAGATACCTTTCACAATACTGGCTGGTGAGGAAGAAATAAAAAACAACCAGGTAACATTGAAGACAATGTCGACGGGAGAACAGAAGAAGATGAGCGTGGATGAAGTGCTGGAGTTTCTGCGGACAGCTTAATATTATCCTTAAATTTGTAATTGTTACATAAAATAATATCCGATGGCTCTTCAATGCGGCATAATAGGGATCACAAATACCGGCAAGACAACGATCTTTAACTGTATCTCAAACACAAAAGGCGAGACCAATGCATTTGCCTTCAGCGCCACAAAGTCGAACATCGGAGTCATCCAGGTTCCCGACCCCAGGCTGTATGAACTGGAAAAGCATCAGGTTACCGAAAAGATTGTTCATACAACTGTCGAGATCGTTGATATACCCGGACTTACCCGAGGTTCAAACAAAGGGGAGGGGGTGGGTAACAAGTTTCTCGGCGACATCCGCAATACAGATGCCCTTATCCATGTACTGAGATGCTTCGACGATGAAGCCCTGCCTCACATAGATGGCTCTGTTGATCCCGTAAGGGATATGGAAACCATCGACTTTGAGCTGCAGGTGAAGGACCTGGAATCGGTCGAAAAAAAGCTTCAGCGTCTGGAAAGACTTGTAAAGACCGGTGATAAGGATGCCCGGCAGGGGGTGGAGGTGCTGGAAAGGTACAGGGAGCACATCGGCAATTTCCGGAATGCCCGGTCGCTTGAAATAAAGGATGAAGACAGGAAATACGTCGACGACATCTTTCTGCTCACTATGAAACCCGTTATGTATGTCTGCAACGTGGATGCAAAATCGGTTGTCTCGGGCAATAAATATGTTGAGATGGTAAAGGAAGCCCTTAAGGAAACCGGCGCGGAAGTGATTGTGATTGCAGGCGCAGTTGAGGCGGAAATAGCCGAACTTGAGAATGAGGCCGACAGGCTGGAGTTTCTGAAAGATGCAGGGCTCGATGAGCCGGGAGTTGACAAGATGGTAAGGGCCGCTTACAAGATGCTCAATCTCCAGACCTTTTTCACTGTCGGACCCAAGGAGATAAGGGCATGGACCATTAAAAAGGGAATGACGGCTCCACAGGCATCCGGAGTGATCCACAGCGACCTCGAACGTGGTTTTATAAGGGCGGAAGTGATGAAGTACCACGATTTTGTTACCCTGGGTTCCGAACATGCCTGCAAGGAAGCCGGAAAATTTTATATTGAGGGGAAAAACTATATTGTCGGGGACGGGGATATCCTCCATATCAGGTTCAATGTTTAACCTTGTGAATGTCAAAGAAATTACTGATACCGATAGTCTTACTTTCACTCCTGACAGGCTGGAGCCAGTCACAAATCATATCGGATGATGCAAAGCTTCTGAAGGCTGTCGCCGATAGAGGGCAGGCTGAAGTTGTTACAGCATCCGGCGGTATCATCGACATCCGCAACTTATCGCGCAGTTATTCAATACGGTCAGTAAATGATAAGGAGGTTAGTCTGCTCCTGTCTCCACTTACAGTCCGGAATTTCATTTCCGAAGGACGAAGTTACCTGTTAAAAGAGGAGCCGGCCATTAAGGGCGAGATGAATGCAGTCAGCATGGCCAGGGCAATGGAATGGGATGTCTACCCAACCTGGTCCCAGCTTGATTCTATTATGCGCTCATTTGCCTCACTGTATCCTTCATTATGCCGGCTCGACACAATCGGCACATCAATAAACGGAAAAACAATACTCGCGCTTAAGATCTCGGATAACTGCCGGACCGATGAGCCAGAGCCTGAAGTATTCTATTCTTCTACTATCCATGGTGACGAAACAGGAGGTATGATAATGATGCTCAGGCTTTCCGGTTATCTTCTCCTGAATTATACCACCGACACACGGGTGAAGAACCTTGTTGACAATCTTGAGATCTGGATAAATCCCCTTGCAAATCCCGACGGGACTTACAGGAATGGCGATGTAATAAGTTCCCCGGTGCGATTCAATGCTGCCGGGTATGATCTCAATCGCAACTTCCCTGATCCGGAAGGGCCGCGGGTCCCTCTGCAGAAGGAGACCATTGATATGATAAGATTCATGTCGGAGCGCCGTTTTGTCCTGTCGGCAAATTTTCACTCAGGGGAGGAGGTGATCAATTACCCGTGGGACAGGTGGCCCTACGAGCATGCCGACGATGACTGGTTTTACACTTTGAGCAGGGAATGGGCGGATACCGTTCATCTTCATGCCCCTCAGGGTTATATGGATTACCTCGACAATGGTGTCACGAGAGGTTATGAATGGTACTCCATTTTCGGGGGAAGGCAGGATTATGTCACTTACAGCCTCTATGGCCGGGAACTCACTGTCGAACTCGATGAGGATTATATTACCCCCGTTGCTGAACTTGATGATCTCTGGGAATACAACTACCGGTCGATGCTTGGCTATCTCGAAAATGCATTATTCGGGATCAGGGGCCGGATTACCGGCTTTTACGATGGCAAACCTGTGCCCGCTGCGATCGTGACAGAAGGCCACGACAGGGATAATTCACATGTTCTCAGCGACACTGCTTCAGGTGTTTTCACCCGGCTCATTTCACCCGGAATTTACGACCTGAAAATATCAGCCGGAGGATTCAGGGATACCATAATACGAAATGTAAACGTTATACCGGGTGAACGGACCGATATCGATATCGCTTTGATTCCACTGGTGAAACCGCCTGACACGACAAAGATACTTACTCCATTCCTGTATCCGAATCCGGGCCATGGTGAGGTGAATGTCCTTTTGCCTGAGGGTCTGACAGGATCATTGAATGTAAAGGTTTTTGGGATAAACGGGAAGTTACTCTCAGATTATGAGATTAATGCACCGGAGGGAGAACCCCTGAAGCTGGATTTAAGTAATCTGGTAGAAGGTGAATATATAATAGTATTTACAAGCAAGACAAAGAGGCTTTCGGGCACAGGAAAGTATGTTATAACATTGTTATAACACTGGTTTTAGCCATTGTTTTGTTTTCGTATCATGAAAAGATTATTTTTGGAGTTTTCAAAATGAAGCGGAGAAGAGATATGAAAGGAAAGAAGGTAATATCGGTATTTGTTTTATTGTGCGGTTTTCTTGGGCTTTCGGGCCAGGGGGCTTATCTTCCTCCGGATAAACCGGCGTTGATTATCGGGATTGTTGTTGAACAACTGAGGTTTGATCAGATTGAAAGGCTGAGGGACAGGTTTTCAGAAAACGGCATCAAGAGAATGATCAACGAGGGCACTTTTTTCAGAAATGCTGCTTATGATTACATGCTGACACAGTCGGCACCTGGTTTTTCGACAGTTGCAACCGGCACTGAACCTGCCTATCATGGAATAACATCGGATAACTGGTATGTTCCGCTGAAGAATGATTTCGTTTACTGTACAAAGGATGTAAGTGTCAATCCTGTCGGAGGAAGCTATGAGTCGGGTCTTCATTCACCCTTAAATCTTAATGCATCGACATTTGCCGATGAGCTCAAGATAGCCACAGGGAAGCGATCGAAGGTTTTTTCGGTAGGGATAAAGGAGCAGGCGGCTATTCTTACCGCAGGGCATTCAGCCGACGGTGCCTTCTGGTACGACAATACCACGGGAGAGTGGATGTCGTCGACTTATTACCTGGATGCACTTCCTTCGTGGGTTAACGATTTCAATGCCATGAAGCGCCAGGAGACTTATCTCAACTCTTCGTGGACGCTTTCGAAGGAAGCAGAAGCTTATTCGACCTGTCTTCCAGATTCAAACAAATTCGAGAAGGGGTTCGGCGGGCTGAACTATTTTCCATATGACTTAAACAAGCTTAGCAAACCATCGTCGGGGAGAAATGCTGTCCGCAACTATGCCTTCCTGAGAGAAACTCCGTTTGCCGATGCCCTGACTACTGATTTCGCGATAAAGCTGATTGAACAGGAGGGGATGGGGAAGGATGACGTTACGGATTTTCTTTCGGTCTGCTATTCGTCGACCGACTATATAGGACACAGGTTTGGTCCGTCATCAGTGGAGACAGCTGATGCGATTCTGAGACTCGACAGGAACATTGAGACTCTGATGAATTATTTAAATGACAATCTGGGTAAAAGAAACGTTCTTATCTATTTCACTTCTGCTCACGGTGTGGCAGAGGTTCCTCCGGTAATGGCCGACAGCAGAATTCCCTCGGGTTATTTCAAACAGAACCAGGCTCTTCAGCTTCTCAGGAGTTATCTTAATGCAGTTTACGGTGAAGGCGACTGGGTAAGGGGGTTTTCGGAGCGGCAGATCTTCCTTAACAGAACTCTTATCGAGGATGCAAGGATGCCTATCGAGGATATCCAGAAGAAGACGGCGCGGTTCCTCACACAGTTCACGGGCGTGGCATCGGCTTATCCGTATTATGCGTTTGAAGCAAATGATTTCGGGAATGGTCATCTGAAGAGGATCATCAACAACTTCAGTCCCCAGCGTTCGGGCGATGTCATTGTCACACTGCATCCGGGCTGGGTGGAGGTTGATGACGATCACCTTACCAGCCACAATTCACCCTATGAGTATGATTGTCATGTTCCGCTGATATGGTATGGCTGGACGGTCAACAGGTCGACGGTTATGCGGAAGGTGAATCTGACCGATGTTGCAGCAACGCTTTCATCATTATGCAGGATACCATATCCCAACGCCTGCACGGGCGAGCCTATGCCTGAACTGTTCAGATAGATTGCCTTGCGGCATCTCTTACGGCACACGCTTCCTCAAGCAGCCGGGGGTTCTTCTCACATCCGTTGCCCAGGATTATAAGGTCGGCTCCGGCGCTGAAAGCTTCAGCTACTTCTCCCCTGGTTTTTATTCCGCCTCCGACGGCAATAGGTATAGCTACATTTTCCCTGACGGCACTGATTATTTCCGAAGGAATGGGATTCATGGCACCGCTGCCTGCTTCGAGGTAAATCATTTTTAAGCCAAGCATCTCCCCGGCCATTGCGGTGGCAACGACAAGATCGGTTTTGTCGGCAGGAATGGCTTCGGTCTGGCTTATGTACTCAACCGAGGTTTTCTTTCCGCATCCCACGAGAATATAACCTACGGAAATCAGCCTTTCCCTGACGCTTCTCAGGAATGGAGCTGCAATGACGTGATTCCCGATCAGAAGTTCGGGGTTTCTCCCGGAGATGAGGGAAAGCAGGAGTATGGCATCAGCTTTCAGGCTCAGCTGGAGGAGGTTTCCCGGGAAAAGGACAATCGGAATGCTGCACTGGCTTCTGACGGATTCTATCAGATCATCTATACTGTTGAAAGTAAGGCTTCCTCCAACCAGAATATAGTCTGTGCCTGTTCCGGATGCGATCTTCAGTATCCTCTTCAGGTCCTTTTCCGACGTCTTGTCGGGATCGAGAAGAAGGGCGATGCTCTTTTTAACGGGGAAATTATCCTTTATCATAATTCTTTTTGGTCCAAACTATTGTGTAATTATCATATTTCGTATAGAACAGGTCGAATGAATCATTTATCTTTTTTGTCTTCACACTGCCCTGTATCTCACCTGACTCCTTTACATCGAAAGGTTTGATTGTAATGTTTTTCTTAATGCTTATTCCCTCCTTGTCGCAGATCTTGTAAAGAGCTTCTTTAGCGCACCAGTGAAGGTAAAGATGATAGACGCGCTTGTCAGGATCCCTTGTAATTTTCTCTTTCCTGTTTATGAATTTGAATGCTATCCGGCCGATATTGGTGCTCATGTATTCAAGGTCAATACCTACTTTTTCATTGGAACTCAGCAGTATTGCCGTGAGTTTGTTTGAATGGGAGATGCTTATGAACCGGGAACCGTCCCTGAGAAAGGGCTTATTATTCTTGTTGTAAACAATTCTTGCATCCTTGCCCAGTAGTTCGGCCAGAAGGGCCCTGACACTGAGGAATTCAAGTTTTCTTGATGTGCTTGCAAAACCCTTGTATTTCTTTTTGTCAATAATATCAAGATCGACCATCCCGAGCAGGGTTTCGATGTCCTCCTCAATTTTCCATACACCCAGTATTGTGTACTCATTCAGGTAATGTTTAGAAATACATCCCATCAGTCGTCAGAGAGTTTACTTCTTCTTCCACTCCAGGGTTTTAATCAGATGGACAACATCTTCCCTGAAGAAATCGATCACTGGCGTCAGGGAATCGGCATTCGGTTCCGATTCAAAATAGAGTGATCCCCTGAGATAATGATCAGTGCTGTCAGTTACGTAAAACTGAACGGCGGTAGCCGTATTGCCCCTGAGGTCATAAAAGATCCCGAAAATCCGCTTTTCCGGATCATTTAATACTTGTTCATTAATGGCATCGGCTTTTGTTATGTGGTTTTTGACATTCATGGTATAGGTTTGTTCGACGAGTTCTTCAAGATCACCGTGAATATCCTTGTATGTAAGGTGGAGACTGGCCTTGTAGCCTGGAAATTCTATGTTGAACCAGCCCGGCTCCGGAGCGTTTTCAATCTTATCCGAAATAATTCCGTACCGGGGGTATTCGAATGTAAACGGCAGGTTTGCGGATTCTGCCGGGTTATTGAAAGTGACATATTCCTTGCCGGGGAGATCGATTCTGAAATAGCCACGCGGTTTCGGAACAGGAGCCTTCCTGCAGCCCGCGACGCCGGCCAGCAATGTCAGAATCAAGAGTAAAGCAGTTCTACTCTTTATTTGTTTTACCATAATCGTCAGTTATTTCAACGCGAATCTCCTTTATCCTTCTCTTGTCAGCAGACTCGATACTGAACTTAAAATTTCCATATGAAATGACCTGCCCCTTCTGGGGGATCTCACCTGTAAGCTCAAGCAGAAGTCCGGCAAGAGTCTCAGATTCACCCCTTACATCCTCAAAAGGATCGCCTTCGACGTCGATTATCTTGAAAAAGTCATTAAGCAGTATTTTGCCTTCAAAAACATAGGTGCGATCGTCTGTTTTCCGGTACATTGTTTTATCCTCGTCGCTCTCATCAGTGATT
>JBAQCK010000093.1:0-13968 GCA_049294075.1 Bacteroidales bacterium
ACGGCACGGGACGATATGGGCGATATTTCCTTCTACCGATATTGTGTCCCTGACGGGACAGAATATGTCCCTGACGGGACATCGTACCCGATGCCGGGGGTCCCGTAGGGACCGAATATTGGTAGAATCCCGTTACCCCCTCCTCGGTGACGTCCTGTAGGGACGCAATATTGGTAGAAACCGACCCAAAATGTGATATCTTTGGAGAAAATTCATTAAATGACAATCAATCAACCTATATCAAAAGATAATGACAATAACCATATAGGCAGAATGTTCGACTCCATTGCATGGCGCTATGATTTTTTGAACCATCTGCTGTCGTTCGGTATCGACAGGCGATGGAGGAAGAGGGCGGTAAAGGAAATCTCAAGGAACTTCAGGAATCCGAAAATCCTGGATGTGGCAACCGGTACGGGCGATCTTGCCATTGAAGCTGCAAGAATAAATCCTGTAAAAATTACCGGGATCGATATTTCCGAAAACATGCTGAAAACAGGACAAAGAAAGGTTGCTGAGAAAAACCTGGAGAATCTGATTGAATTTGTCAGATGTGAATCTGAAAATATATGTTTTGATGACGAAACTTTTGATGTTGCCATGGTTGCCTTCGGCGTCAGGAATTTCACTGACCCTGTCAGGGGACTGTCGGAAATGAGACGTGTACTGCGAAGAAACGGAATGGTCGTTGTGCTTGAATTCTCCCGTCCCGGCGGATTTATTTTTAAACATCTTTATAACATTTATTTCAGGTATCTGCTTCCTTTTATCGGATCTCTTTTTTCAAAACACAGGAAGGCCTATAAATATCTTAATGAATCGGTTATAAACTTTCCTGATAAAGAAGAATTCATCAGCATGATGAGCTCCTCCGGATTTTCCAATATCAGACAGACCAGAATGACAGGCGGAATTGCTTCCATTTATACAGGAGTCAGAAAGTGAAAACAATAATCGGCAGCCAATCAAGTTATATAAAAAAGGTACCTCCTTGTCCCTTTCCGGCCAACGGTCCGACCATAATGCCGGTAAAGGGTTGAAGGATATTTGATTAATCAAATCACTGCAACCGGTAAAGTTGAGAAAAGGATCCTTATATTTAATTTTTGCAGGATTATTCCTCTTGGTTTCTGCTGATGTATTCAGTCAGATACAGAAACCCAAAAACGATTCATGGTACGACGATAAGCCGCTTCATTTTGGCTTCAGCCTTGGAACCAACCTGATGGATTTCGATATCACTCCTTCACAGGAATACCTTGCTGGCGGAGGTAATTTTTTTCCTGAAGTGAGTTTTCTTAATCCGGGAATAAATATTCAGACAGTGATCAACTGGAGACCCGCTAAATACATAGACCTTCGCTTCTTGCCCGGGGTTTCATTCGGACAAAGGAGTGTTCATTATTATGATTCTAAAGACACAATAGATCCTAAGTATGAAGCAATTGGAGACATCCAACGACTTCAATCCTCATTCCTTGAATTTCCCCTGCTGGTGAAGTTTAAGGGCGACAGACTAAACAATGTAAGGCCATATGTAATTGGCGGACTCAACTACAGATACGACCTGGCAGGTAAGAAGGAATATGAAGAAAGCAAACTGATCTATTTGAGACTGAAACGCCCGGATCTTTATTATGAGGCCGGTGCGGGCCTCGATTTTTACCTTCCGTATTTCAAGCTGTCGGTTGAAATAAAAACATCAAGGGGACTGAGAGACGTAGTTGTCCACGATCAGGGATATCCCGGATATTCGCAGTATCTTGATGCCATAGAAAAGATGCAGTCGCGAATCTGGGTCGTCTCGTTTCATTTTGAATAAAATTAAATGTCAAGGATTGTCAGGCTCAATATAAGCCCTGAAACCGCCGCCGATCAATCGCTGGTCCGCAAACTGGCAGCTTCGGTTGCCGGAATTCCCCCGTCCGGAATTTCACAGCTAAGAATAATAAGAAGATCGGTCGATGCTCGAAAAAGAAACATATTAGTAAACCTCGAAATTGAGGTTTTTACATCAGACGACCAGCCGGCTCCGGCAATACAGCCTTATGTTCCACAAGATGTCACGGGGAAACGTGAGGTCATTGTCGTGGGAGCAGGTCCGGCAGGCCTTTTTGCTGCGCTCAGGCTTATTGAACTGGGTATCCGTCCTGTCATCCTTGAACGGGGAAAGGATGTCTCATCAAGAAAAAAGGATATTGCCCTGATAAGCCGTGAGCACAGGGTCGATCCCGACAGCAATTACTGCTTCGGAGAAGGCGGTGCCGGCACTTTTTCAGACGGTAAGCTTTATACCCGGTCCAAAAAAAGAGGTGATAACAGGAGGGTGCTGGAATTGCTTTGTATTCACGGGGCAAATGAAAATATCCTGTATGAGGCCCATCCCCATCTGGGAACCGATAAACTACCGGGGATCATCTCCGGAATAAGAAAGACAATAACCGAAGCAGGAGGGATATTCCTGTTCGGAAAAAGAGTAAGCGACATTATTGTAGAGGGCAATAAAGTAAAAGGTGTTGTTACTTCTGGAAATGAAACATTCCTTTCTCCATTCGTAATTCTTGCAACAGGACACTCCTCAAGGGATATTTACTCATTGTGCACACAAAGGGGCATAAAGCTTGAGCCCAAATCGTTCGCTATGGGTGTGAGGGTTGAACATCCCCAGGCCCTGATCGACAGGATCCAGTACCACGGAAAGGAAAGAGGCAAATTTCTGCCTGCGGCTTCGTACAACCTTGTAAAACAGGTTGATGGCAGAGGCGTGTATTCGTTCTGCATGTGCCCGGGAGGATTTATCGTCCCGGCGGCAACTTCGCCGGAAGAGGTTGTGGTAAACGGAATGTCTCCCTCAACCAGGAACTCTCCTTATGCGAATTCAGGCATCGTGGTGGAAATAAGACCGGAAGACCTTAAAGATTATGCCCGGTTTGATGTTCTTGCCGGACTTGAATTCCAGAAGGAGCTTGAAAAACTTAACTGGGAACAGGCAGGCAGAACACAGTCGGCTCCGGCACAGCGGCTTACCGATTTTCTGAATGGAAAATCATCATCAACACTGCCTGCAGTCTCATATTTCCCCGGAGTAATATCATCTCCGCTTCATGAATGGGTCCCGCCTTCGATCGGAAACAGACTTAAGGCCGGCTTTGGCTTCTTCGGATCTGTGATGAGGGGCTTCCTTACAGAAGAGGCAGTAATAACAGGTGTCGAGTCCAGGACATCATCCCCGGTCAGGATCCCCAGAGATCCTGTTACATTGGAGCATACAGTTGTTTCTGGTCTCTATCCATGCGGAGAAGGTTCAGGTTATGCAGGAGGGATAGTGTCGTCGGCAGTCGACGGGATAAATAGCGCAGAGGCAGTTGCTTCCAAAGCAGGGATGATTTAGGGGAATCAGCCCGGGAGCTCATTTTCTTCTTCTTGCAAATTCCGAGAGCGCTACCGATGCAGCCATCCCGACGTTGAGAGACTCAACTCCGTGATCCGAAAATGAATACCCCGGAATATAAAGTCTCTTTGTAATGAAGTGAGCCAGGCTTCCGGATATTCCCTTCGACTCGTTGCCAAATAAAATTATGCCCCTTTCTTCAAGCTCCGATGTATAAATTGATTCTCCCTCAAGAAAAGTCCCGTAAACAGGTAAACCCGCCTTTCCCGCTTCTCCAAGTATGGAGTCAAGCTCCGAATACAGGACCTCAACATTCAGGATCGCTCCCATTGAGGCCTGGATCACTTTCGGATTGTAAACATCGACCGAACCGGAAGAGCAGATAATGTTTCGTATCCCAAACCATGCCGAGGCCCTTATTATCGTGCCCAGATTGCCCGGATCCTGCACTGATTCAAGGGCTATGGCCAATCCCTGCATTGTGTTTGCTTCATATGATGGCGGATCAGGCATATTTACCACTGCCAGTGCGTTGTGGGGGGTGGTCAGACTGCTGACCCTTTTCAGTTCTTCATATGAGGCCGGCACTATTTCACCAATCAGAGCCCTGTCGCTCTGCCCCAGGGTTGAAATGAATTCGGGTTTGGCAACAAGAAGGCTAAGTCGTTGACCGGCAGCAAGATATTCCCTTACCAGTTTATCGCCTTCAATTGTATAAAGCTTTTCCTCTTCCCTTACCTTCTTTTTCTGAAGCGACTGAATGTGCTTTATTGTGTTTCTGCTGACCATCCCGGAATAGTTTTTATGTTTCCGCAGGTATGATATTTGTGGAAACTAATTATGCCTGTGCCCCACAATAGTTGTTTTCTATTAATATATATTTGCTTCAGGCTTTGACATGCAAATTTTGAAAAAAACAGGTTCAAATATAAATATATTTTACCGGAGGAAAATATTTTTCCTGTTTCTGCTTGTACCCTTCATATTTTCATGCAATCCAACCAAGTATGTTCCGCAGGACGAATCCCTTCTCAACAATAATTTCATTGAGATCGACAGGGAGGGATTGAATAAGACTGATCTTTCTCCTTATATCAAGCAAAAACCAAACAAAAAGATCTTTGGAGCCCGGTTTCATTTATGGCTGTACAACCTTTCCAACATCGAAAAGACCAAATGGCCTCACGGTTGGCTCAGGCGGATAGGGGAGGAACCTGTTATTTTCGACAGCTTTTCAAAGGACCAGAGCCGTCAGCAGCTTGAGGATTACATTGCTTCCAAGGGCTACTTCGACAGTAATGTGACCGATTCGGTTATGACACAGAAGAGAAAATCGGATGTGACCTATAATGTTAACCTGAGACCACCTTACACGATCAGGAATATCTACCATGAAATTGACGACACCACAATCAGGGCCCTGTTCAATTTCGATTCGGTGTCGTGTCTCATTCAGAGAGGCAAGCCTTATGACGTCGACGTCCTTCAGGCCGAGCGGACCCGCTTCGAGCGTTATGTAAAAAACCATGGGTTTTACGGATTCTCCGCCGATCATATTTCATTCAGGGTCGACAGCACTGTGGGGAACAGGCAGGTAAACTTGTTTTATGAGGTCAGGAAGGCACAGAGGATTGACCAGTACAACAGGATCACCCAGGGTCCCCATCAGGTTTATCAGATCAAAAATGTTTATATCTATCCCGAATACATTCAGAAATCGGTGCTTGCGGAGGGTGAATCATATGCAGGACGTCTCGATACGACATACTACGGGGGCTTCTACTTCATAACGGAAGGTTCAAAACCCGCGGTCAGAAACGACCTGATTCTTAAATCGCTTTATCTCAAGCCGGGTTCCAACTATAATCTTGTAGATGTTGAACAAACCCAGAGCCATCTTATGACTTTGAAGACATACCGCCTTGTAAACATTTTCTTTAACGACACCGACCCTCCTGAGGAGAACCCGGGGCCGTCAATGTATCTTGACTGCCATATCCAGCTTACCCTGCTAAGCCAGCAATCGTTCAATGTCGAACTTGAAGGTACTAATACAGCCGGCAATTTCGGGGGAGCCCTGAACCTGGTCTACCAGCACAAGAATCTGTTTCGCGGCGCCGAGCAGTTCAATCTGAAGCTCAAAGGCGCCTTTGAGGCAATGTCGCAGCCAAACACCAAACTCAGAAGCACTCAGGAATATGGAGCCGAAACATCCCTCAGGCTTCCCAGGTTCCTTATGCCTGTCATTAGACAGGAAGAGTTTATTAAAACAAAGAATCCGGCCACAACAATCCTGGCCGCATACAACTATCAGGATCTCAGTTTTTTCACGAGGACAATGGCCAACGCCACCTTCGGGTACAGTTGGACGGCCCGGGACTACGCGACTCATATCGTGAATCCCTTTCAGCTTAACCTTGTGAATATGATGAAAATTGACACCGGCTTCCAGAAGCTTATCAATGTTTCCTCTTACCTTTCAAACAGTTACAAGGATGTACTGATCCTTGGCGGTAACTATTCCTTTATTTTCAACAATCAGAAGATACAGAAATCAAGGGATTACCTCTTCCTGAGGGTTAATGCCGAAGCAGCCGGGAACATGCTGACTGCAGCTGGAAAACTGGCCGGAGCACAGAAAAAGAATGACAACTACTATTTCCTGGGTCAGCCATTCGCCCAGTATGTCCGACTCGATGCCGATGTAAGGTATAATGTGCTTATAAATGATATCAGCTCCATTGTGTACAGGGCTTTCACCGGTATCGGGATCCCCTACGGCAACTCCAGGGCAATACCCTTCGAGAAGCAGTATTTCGGTGGAGGAGCCAACGGTATCAGGGCCTGGCAGGTCCGCTCACTCGGTCCGGGGTCCTATGAAGTGCCCGATACAATCGACTTTATAAACCAGACCGCGGATATTAAGCTTGAGGCTAACGTGGAGTACAGGTTTAAACTGTTCTGGGTTCTTGAAGGCGCTCTGTTTATGGATGCCGGTAATATCTGGACTTTCAATGATGATGCCTCCCGTCAGGGAGCAAGGTTCAGATTCAACAAGTTCATCGACGACATTGCTGTGGGTACCGGAACCGGATTCAGATTCGACTTCAGCTTTGTCACTGCCAGGATTGATATGGGGGTCAAGCTGCGTGACCCGGCTATTAATGAAGGTTCCAAATGGATACTGGCCTCAAGGCGATTCGACTTCGGCGATGATATCACATTTGTTCTGGGTATAGGATATCCCTTCTGATACAAATTCCCTTTTTCCTTCACATTTTTTGCCTCGTTATTTTAACCTGACCCCGGGATTTAATATATTGCATCCGGTCTCGCTTGCTATTAAATTTTATGGATGCGTTCAGGGAATTCTTCAGGGACTGGTTTGGCTATTCCAGGAGAGAAAGAAGGTCAACCTTCATTCTTCTTATTTCTATCGTTGTCATAACAGGTATCAGGTATCTCTTTCCAATCCATGAGATGTCGGTGAGGGAGCTGCCTGTTTCTCAGGAGTGGCTTTCATCGGACAGCACTGAAGTGTATCTGGCGGCTTTCAGGACTTCTGCCTCGCGACCGGTGCAGGAACCAGCGCGGCGCACACCTGCACGCCCGAGGAAGGTGGATCTCAATACCTGCGACTCGGCATCGCTCGAAGCGCTCCCGGGAATAGGTCCGGTTCTGGCGGCTCGAATAATCAGGTTCAGAAAGCTTATTGGCGGGTATGCCTCCGTCGGTCAGCTCAGGGAAGTTTACGGACTTCCTGAAGAGACCTTCACGCTTATCTCGGGCAGGGTAACAGCCGACTCTCTTGATGTTACAAGGATCAGGATTAATTCAGCCGGCTACGGCGACCTTATAAGGCATCCCTATTTTAAGAAGAACGAGGTACCTGCAGTGTTGAAGTACAGGGAGTTGAGCGGCAGGATCGGCGGAGTGGACGAGCTTGTAAGCAATGGTGTAATTTCCGCGGAGACTGCTCGCAGGCTTAGTCCTTACCTGGCATTTGACTGATAATTTAACCAATTTTTAACACCTCTTTTATTTGGCGCCAACGAATATAAACCGTACCTTTAATAAATCATGGTTGTTATCTTAAACTGCATGTAAAGCGTTATTATGTCAAATAATATAAATCAAATAAAATGATAAAATTGTCGCCTTAATGTTTTGAAAAGATTTTTAATGTGTCTAAATTTGCGCCTCGTTTTAAACTGAATTAATATTATGATCATTGTACCAGTAAAAGAAGGCGAAAATATTGAGAGAGCTCTCAAGAAGTTCAAGCGGAAATTTGAAAAAACAGGAGTGATCCGTGAACTGCGCTCGCGTCAGGCTTTCGTCAAACCTTCAGTACGCAGAAGGGAAGAGTTAAAGAAGGCACAGTATGTCCAGAAGTTGCAGGAGAGCGAAGAGTAGTTCGCCGTCCTGTTGCTTTTTTTAACAATAACATATAAGGGGGTTCCTTTATGGATCATAAGGAATCGTTCTTACAGTTTCTGAAAATCGAAAAGCGGTACTCACCGCACACTGTAAGATCCTATTTAAACGATCTTGATCAGTTCGATAATTACCTGAGGCTGCAAAACCAGTCAGGGAATCCGGATGATATCACTTCGCATGATGTAAGGTCGTGGATTGTATCTCTTATCGGAGAAGGGTATTGCCCTTCAAGTATTCACAGGAAAATTTCGTCGATCAGAGTCTTTTACAGATTTCTGAGGAAGGAAGGTCTGGCAACAGGCGATCCGCTTGATAAGGTTGTCCTTCCAAAGACAGCAAAGAGGCTGCCTGTTTTTGTCGAGGAGAAGGCTCTCGACAGGCTTCTTGACGACTGCCGGTTTGATGACGGATTTAAAGGTCTGAAAGACAGGGTAATTATCGAGATGCTTTATTTCACCGGAATGAGAAGGTCGGAGCTGACCGGACTCAGGAAGTCCGACGTCGATCTCACATCTGCTTCAGTGAGGGTGACAGGAAAAAGAAACAAGCAGCGGATAATCCCCCTGATTGGTCATTTTGCAGTTAAACTGAATGATTATTCAAGGGCTCGCGATGCGGAATATCCGGATCTGACTTCTGAATGGTTTTTTGTGGATAACCGGGGGAATAAGTTATATGACAAATATGTTTATAATACAGTGAGGAAATACCTGGCAATGGTAACAACAATCGAAAAGAAAAGTCCCCATGTACTCAGGCACACTTTTGCCACTCATATGCTTAACCACGGGGCGGACCTGAATTCGATCAAGGAATTCCTGGGTCATGCCAATCTTTCAGCTACTCAGATTTACACCCATAATTCATTTGAGAAGCTCAGGAGAATATATAAACAGGCTCATCCAAGAGCTTAATTATTAATTAATTAAACAGGAGGTACCACCATGAACGTTCAGATTCACTCAGTGCGGTTTGATGCCGATAAAAAGCTAATTGATTTTGTTCATCAGAAACTGGATAAGCTTATCCAGATCGGTGATGGAATTGTTAATGCTGAAGTGTACCTGAGGCTTGATAAGGATCAGGAGCGTAAGAATAAAATTACGGAAATCAAGCTTGATCTGAGAGGAGCGCCCATGTTTGCCAGAAAACAAAGCAAGACTTTCGAGGAGGCTACCGACCTGGCTATTGATGCCCTTAAGAAGCAGATTACCAAGTATAATCAGAAGAAGAGAGGAGCATAGGACAAGTCGGTTCAAAAAAAAAATAGATAATTTTGAAAAATGAAATTTAAATTCATACATTTGCAAACCGATTTTTGAGGGTATGTAATGGCCTGTCGGGACGTTCTTTAAATTGCCGATGTAGCTCAGTTGGCCAGAGCAGCTGATTTGTAATCCGCAGGTCGGGGGTTCGAATCCCTTCATCGGCTCTTGAAAGAGTTGCATTTGTATGTCTTGGGAGAAATACTCTGTTTAAGGGGAGATACCAAAGTGGCCAACTGGGGCAGACTGTAAATCTGCTGGCTGATGCCTTCGTAGGTTCGAATCCTGCTCTCCCCACTTAAACGGAGAAACCGTAACTGTTGCAGATTTCGTCGTAAAGGTGCGGTACTCTGCAGATGATATTAAGCGGGAGTAGCTCAGTTGGTAGAGCATTAGCCTTCCAAGCTAAGGGTCGCGGATTCGAGCTCCGTCTCCCGCTCACTTTTTTGAGGCCAGAGTAGCTCAGGGGTAGAGCACTTCCTTGGTAAGGAAGGGGTCGGGGGTTCAATTCCCCCCTCCGGCTCAACGAAACAATGATGACAAAACTGATATAAATAAACTTAAATTTAATAAGCTTGGAGTTATGGCAAAAGAAAAATTTGACAGGTCGAAACCGCATGTGAACATTGGTACTATCGGTCATATTGACCATGGTAAGACCACCCTGACCGCGGCAATCACCATGGTGCTTGCTAAAAGAGGTCTCTCTGAAATAAGGGATTTTGACTCAATTGATAATGCTCCCGAAGAAAAGGAAAGGGGTATTACAATCAATACCTCTCACGTTGAATACCAGACGGCAACACGCCATTATGCACACGTGGACTGCCCCGGTCACGCTGACTATATCAAGAATATGGTGACAGGTGCTGCCCAGATGGACGGCGCTATTCTTGTTGTTGCAGCAACGGACGGACCAATGCCACAGACTCGTGAACATATCCTTCTCGCCCGCCAGGTTAACGTTCCCCAGGTTCTTGTTTTCATGAATAAAGTCGACTTGGTTGACGATGAAGAACTTCTCGACCTTGTTGAAATGGAAGTCCGCGACCTGCTGAATTTCTATAAATTTGACGGTGACAATGCACCGGTTATCCGCGGCTCCGCTCTCGGCGCAATGAACGGCGAACCTAAATGGGAAGAAAAGATTATGGAACTGATGGATGCAGTTGATTCATTTATTCCTGTGCCTCCCAGGGATAACCAGAAACCATTCCTTATGCCGGTTGAGGATATCTTCTCAATCACCGGTCGCGGTACAGTTGCTACAGGCCGTATTGAAACAGGTGTGGTGCTGACAGGTGATGAACTCGAAATAGTCGGACTCGGCGCTGAAAAACGCAAAACAGTCTGCACTGGTGTTGAAATGTTCCGTAAGATCCTCGACAGGGGTGAAGCCGGCGACAACGTCGGACTTCTTCTCAGAGGCGTTGACAAGAAAGAAATCAAGAGGGGTCATGTGCTTGCAAAACCGGGTACCATTACACCTCATACCAAATTCAAGACCGAAATTTACGTTCTGAAGAAAGAAGAGGGCGGACGCCATACTCCGTTCCATAACAAGTACCGTCCGCAGTTCTATATCAGGACCCTCGACATCACTGGCGAGATCATCCTTCCGGAAGGCAGGGAAATGGTAATGCCGGGTGACAACGTGACTATCACAGTTGAGCTTATCTACCCCGTCGCTATCAACGTAGGCCTTCGTTTCGCTATCCGCGAAGGAGGAAGAACAGTCGGAGCAGGTGCCGTAACAGAAATTTTGGAATAAGAGTTTTGGATATATCAGTGCAGCATCATTCACGTAATGATGCTGCTTTGTCCCACACGGGTGTAGCTCAGTTGGTAGAGCACTGGTCTCCAAAACCAGGTGTCGGGAGTTCGAGTCTCTCCTCCCGTGCTAATTAAAATGTTAAAATGAATATTAAAGGTTATTTCACGGAATCTTATACTGAACTGGTCCACAAGGTTACCTGGCCAACATGGAGCGAATTGCAGAACAGCGCTGTGCTCGTACTGGTGGCAACCCTCATAATTGCCATTGTAGTGGCTATTATGGACCTTGGATTCAGTAAAATTATGGAATTCATTTACAGTATGTTATATTAAATAAAGAGGTCAATCCCGATGAGCGAGAATATTAAGAAGTGGTATGTACTTCGTGCTATAGGAGGGAAGGAGAAGAAGGTTAAGGAGTATATAGACAATGAAGTGGCCCGCCTTAAACTTGAAGAATTTGTCTCTCAGGTACTGATCCCGACAGAAAAAGTATACCAGATACGTTCAGGGAAAAAAATCAGCAAGGAAAGGACTTTTTTCCCCGGCTATGTATTGGTTGAAGCTGTTCTTACAGGTGAAATCCCTCACCTTCTGAGAAATATTCCAAATGTCATTGGTTTCCTTGGCTCACAGGACGGAGAACCGGTGCCGCTCAGAAAACCTGAAATAAACAGGATTCTGGGGAAAGTGGATGAACTGAATGCAAGCGATGAGGAACTGAACGTTCCGTTCTTCGTTGGAGAATCCGTGAAAGTTATCGACGGACCATTCAACAGCTTCACAGGTATCATCGAAGAGGTAAACGATGAAAAGAAAAAGCTTAAGGTAATGGTAAAAATCTTTGGACGGAAAACACCCCTTGAACTTAGTTTTATGCAGGTAGAAAAGGAAAATTAACTGAAGATATTGACGGTCATGATATTTATAATGCTTCCTGAATGACCGCCAGGCTTTCGCAATAAACACGCAAATTTTAAATTATGGCAAAAGAAGTTGCTGGAATTATCAAGTTACAGATTCGTGGCGGAGCAGCTAATCCATCCCCACCAGTCGGACCCGCACTGGGCTCCAAGGGTGTGAACATAATGGATTTCTGCAAGCAATTCAATGCCAGGACCCAGGATAAAGCTGGAAAAGTGATACCGGTCGTTATTACGGTTTATGCCGACAAATCATTTGATTTCGTCACAAAAACCCCGCCGGTCGCTGTTCAGCTTCTCGAGGTAGCCAAATCCAAAAAAGGTTCAAAGGAACCCAACAGGGATAAAGTGGCATCCGTATCATGGGACCAGGTCAAAACGATTGCTGAGGAAAAGATGGAAGACTTGAACTGTTTTACGATCGAGTCGGCCATGAAGATGGTAGCTGGTACCGCCAGGAGTATGGGAATCGCCGTTATGGGCGCCCCAGGTAAATAACTAATAAGTAGAAAAAATGACTAAACTTACCAAAAACCAGAAGCTTTCCGAAAGTAAAATAGACAGGGAAAAGCTTTATACGTTGACAGAGGCATCGGCACTGGTTAAGGAAATAACCACTACCAAATTCGATGCTTCCATCGACCTGGATGTAAGGTTAGGTATCGATCCGAGAAAATCAAACCAGATGGTCCGCGGCGTTGTTTCCCTTCCTCACGGAACGGGTAAACAGACACGCGTACTTGTTCTCTGCTCTCCCGACAGGGAAGCTGAAGCACAAGCCGCCGGAGCTGACTATGTGGGCCTTGACGATTACATTGAAAAAATCAAGGCAGGTTGGACAGATATTGACGTTATCATAACCATGCCATCCGTGATGGGCAAAGTCGGTCAGTTAGGTCGAATACTCGGTCCGAGAGGACTGATGCCGAACCCAAAAAGCGGAACTGTCACCATGGAAATTGGCAAGGCTGTTAAAGAAGTGAAGCAGGGTAAGATTGATTTCAAAGTAGACAAAAGCGGAATTATTCATACCTCTATCGGAAAAGTCTCTTTCGAGCCACAACAGATCGTCGAGAACGCCAGGGAGTTTATCCATATGGTAAACAAACTGAAACCGGCTGCAGCTAAGGGAACATACATCAAAAGCGTGTTCGTTTCAAGCACAATGAGCCCGGGGATTAAGGTCGATCCTAAAGGTCTTGATGATTAATTTGTAAAGCTAAACTCGAAAAATTATGAGACGGGAAGAAAAAAATGCTATCATAGACAGCCTCGCTGAGATACTAAAGGAGTACAGCCACTTTTATCTGACTGACACCGCTCAGTTGAATGCCGCTGACACAAGTGCACTGAGAAGAAAATGTTTCGAAAACGATATCAAGCTTATCGTCGTTAAAAACACTCTCCTGAAAAGAGCGCTCGAAATGTCTGAAGGTAACTTTGAAGAATTGTATCCGATTCTTAAAGGTACTACATCCATCATGTTCACTAATTCCGGAAACACACCCGCAAAACTTATAAAGGAGTTCCGCAAGAAACATGATAAACCTGTTCTGAAAGGCGCTTACGTCCAGGAATCAGTCTTTATCGGCGATCAGATGCTCGATGCACTCATGGCCGTCAAGACCAGGGAAGAACTTATCGGAGATATTGTTTTCCTTCTCCAGTCTCCCGCCAGAAACGTTATATCGGCTTTACAGTCAGGTGGAAACAAATTGCACGGTGTTCTTGAAACACTATCAAAAAAAGAGAATTAATCAAGTAAATCACTTTAAAATCCAATAAAAAATGGCAGATCTTAAGAAATTTGCAGAAGAACTGGTTAACCTGTCTGTAAAAGAGGTAAACGAACTGGCTAAAATACTCAAAGAAGAATATGGCATTGAACCAGCAGCAGCAGCAGTTGCAGTTGCAGGCCCCGCCGCCAGCGATGACGCCCCTAAAGTTGAGGAAAAAACCAAATTCGACGTAATCCTCAAAGCAGCCGGTGGTCAGAAATTACAGATCGTTAAACTGGTTAAGGATATCACCGGGCTCGGACTTAAGGAAGCTAAAGCAGTCGTCGACTCAGCTCCCGGTCCAGTTAAGGAAGGTGTATCAAAAGAAGAAGCAGAAGCTATTAAAGGTCAATTGGTTGACGCAGGAGCTGAAGTTGAACTTAAATAAGTATACC
>JBAQCK010000094.1:0-7325 GCA_049294075.1 Bacteroidales bacterium
AACCATAGCCACGGCGCCGTAACCGGTAAGCTGTTTAATCAGTGCCACTGATCCTGTATACCTGTCGTCAGAGTTTGTGCCCCGGAGGATCTCATCGAGCAGCAGGAATACCTTAGGGTCGGACTCAGCACCGGAGATGATTGCCCTGAGTCGCCTCAGCTCAGCATAGAATGAAGAGATATTCTCTTCGAGCGAGTCCGATATGCGCATGCTGGAATGGAGCCTGACCAGTGAAACAGTGAAAGCCGAGGCGCATACCGGCGCCCCGGCAAAGGCCAGAACGGCATTCACCCCGCAGGTACGGAGGAAGGTGCTCTTGCCCGACATGTTTGATCCGGTTACAATAATGGCTTTCCCGGCTCCCTCAGCAGTGAAATCGTTGCTTATCCGCCTGCCGGCGGGAATAAGGGGATGTCCCATCTTCTGAGCCCTGAAAACAAAGTATTCTTCCGTCACCGCAGGGAAAGTCCAATCGGGATTGTTGAAAGCCATATTGCCAAGAGAGGCCAGCACCTCGAACTCCGCCATCGAGGCAAACCATCCGGGTATCCGCGGGGCATGTTCGCGTTTCCATCTCTCCAGGGCGAGGCAGAAATGGATATCGGTAAAAAACAGCAGGTTGAGTGGAATGGATACAAGCACGTTGAGCCTCGAGTCGAGCCTCCCGACAAGCTTTGAAAGCTGCCTGATACGGTCAGATGCCGCGATCTCATTCCTGAAGGCCGACTGTAGCTTTTGCAGCAGGGGAGAGGTGAAGTGGCGGCCCTCAATCAGTCTGATGATAGTGGAGTATGCCTTCAGCAGGTCTGACGACCGGCTCACCTGTTCCTGCAGTTTTGAGATCCTCCTGTACCGTGTGAAATAGAAGATGAAGTTCACTCCGAACACAGGTGCGAGTATCCCTGCCGGCAATCCTGCTATTACAGCTATGACCGCTGTGAGTGCCAGGAAGGTGAGGCATCCAGTAATGATTTTCTCGCTACCGGTTTTACGGAAGAGATCCTCACTTCCGAGCCATTGTATCAACGGTGCAGGGTCATTGCCGGCGCCGGCATTCAGGTATCCGAGGGTCATCAGCTCCTGGCGCCACTCTGTCAGTGGCTGCAGTTCTGTGACAGCCTCCTGGCGTAGCAAAATCTCTTCGAGTGCCGCAGGATGTTTCAGGTACCCTGCCAGCCGGTCAGAGGCCGGCCTGCTGGTGGTACGGCAGATGTACTGAAACAGTGATGCCTTCCCGAAGATGTCGAGGTCATACGAATAGGGGTGGTCTCTCTCAGCATATTCTTCACCGGTCTTAAATCCTGAAAAGTCTCCCTCGAGGCACTTCAGCTCCAGCCTGTTGATCTCCGCCAGGCGGAGGTATCTCTTCCTGCTTTTCTCCGTGGTTTCGTGTGTTGTCACCAGCCAGGCGAACAGGACGAGCGCTGCTGTCAGGGTGACCACGGCTGCAATGACCGAGAGTGATAACAGTACAGCAAAGAGCACCAGTCCTCCTGTAAACGCTGCCAGCCGGGCCATCGACAGCCTTTCAGCCAGCTTCCGGAGCCGGTCGGCAGAGGCGCTGAACTCCTCTTCCCTTGATTTATATACCTCACGTGGTGACATCGTATCCAAATAAAGGTTTAAAGCTAATCAAACTGAGCTGAAATTGAAAAGCAGTCAATTTTTGCATGTCCCATCCGCATATTTCGACCTGTTTTGCACGTCTCACCAACAAAATTGGACTTCAATTTCTCATTGCTTTAATTACCTTTATAACCACAAAACCATATTCATATCGGACCTTTCGACCTTCAGACCCTCAGACATGTTTAACATCGACACCACCCTCTTCGAACTCCTCGGCTACCGGATGAGCCTCCTCGAGCTGCTTGCAGTCATCACCGGGCTGGCAGCCGTCTGGTATGCAGCCAGGGCAAACATCATCACATGGATCTTTGCGCTCGTCAACGCCGTGCTCTTCTTCATGCTTTATTACCAGGTCAATCTCTATTCGGCTATGGTGCTGCAGGTATTTTTCTTCTGCAATGCAATCTATGGCTGGTTCAACTGGAGAAGGCAGAGCAGCAACGGCGAGGAGCCTGTGACGCTGTTAAGTCACAAGGGAAGGGTTTTCTGGGTGGCGGGCATCATTGCCCTGGCCCTGACCCTGGGGACAGTCATGTCAAGGATTCATCTGTGGCTGCCGGATCTGTTTCCCTCGGAGGCTACCTTTGTATATACTGATGCCATGATAGCGGTGATGAGCATAGCTGCATCACTTCTCTGTGCACGCCTGAAGCTCGAGAACTGGGTGCTGTGGATTCTTGTGAACATAATGAGTATTGCCATGTACGCGATGAAAGGGATCATGCTGGTATCTGTGCAGTATGTCATTTTCCTCGCCATGGCAATCTATGGCTTTATACAATGGCAAAAAAAGGTTGGGTCAAGGGTTTTTTGATCGACTTTAATAAAATGAACCTGTTCTGATAATCCGGATTTCCTTCTGAAATGCTTCCTTTAGCCTTTCCGGCTAATTATTTTGGAGCACAAAGGCATTGTATAATTATCAGTAATGTTCTGA
Source organism: Bacteroidales bacterium (assembly GCA_049294075.1). GTDB lineage: Bacteria > Bacteroidota > Bacteroidia > Bacteroidales > VadinHA17 > LD21. The sequence goes on from JBAQCK010000094.1 coordinate 2,567, forward strand.
AAAGTCAAAATATACTGATTATTTCGAACATAACAATCAGACTTTATTTTTCTTTAAATACAGAAGGCAGGATATAAAGGCACTGATTTTATTTTATTCTCAAAGCCAAAGTTTTTCCTGGATATACCAATAGAATAAGGTGATTTATATTTCTCAGCAAAAATGCCCAGACTTTTTGAACGGGTTCGATGTCCTTTCTTTACCTCCACCGGAATAATGGCATCCTCTATCTGAAGTACAAAATCAATCTCTGCCTTGCCATTACTCTGCCAATAAAACAAATCAAGTCCTTTGGTTGCAAAAACCTGTGCCACATAATTTTCTGTCATAGCACCAAAAAATGTATTATCTGCATCAATCGGTGATAGTATGGTTTGTAACGGTATTTTTGAACGAAGTGTCAGCATTCCAACATCGCCCACATACAATTTAAAATTGATCAAATCAGCGTATGCACTTATAGGAACATATCCATGTTCAAGGTGTTGGCATTTCAGGACTATTCCCGCAAATTGCGGCCACTCGATTGCTTCTCCGAAAATGGTAGCTGTACCTCCTCACTGTACGATCTTATATTGAAATTTTGTATTTTCTTTAGCTAATTGCGCCGGAATGGAATTGTATCAAGCCCGGATTTTTATGCTGGTTGTCGGATCGGCATCCATCAGATAGGGCACCTGCTTGTCCTGGTCAAACCGGAGAACACTGGATGCTAATCTCAAAGCATTATCTGTTTTTCTGCAAGCTTTCGGACGGCGAATCAGAACTGCTCCCGAAGCATTAAGCCCGGCTTTAATCTCATCTTCAATAATTCTTGAGATATAAATCAGAGTGAGAGTATTTTACATATCATGAATATCTTGGTTTACACATTTAAACTGGTTTAGTTTACTTATTTGGAGTAAATCATTTTACAAAAATAGAACATCAGATCCGCATACTTTTACCTTTTTTTCATCTTAAAAGCAAGTGGCCCAAGTCTTGCCAGATTCTTAACCGGGATTCGGACTTAGATGATAACATGATATCAGTTGAACCCGCGGGAAATGAACTATACACAAATCCCGGGCTTCCTAATTCAATGAATTGCACGAAATATGCCACTCTGAAGATCACTGATAACCCCGTTCTTGTGAAGATAACCGGACAGAAAAATAAGTCGCAGATTAAAAAATATCAGGATGGCCTCATTCTTATGTTTTTTGTACATTTAATCAGTCCGTTTATTATTCCGAAAAACATCTGAATGGATGCTGTCACGAGATTTACTATTCCGGTTCCTGAGAATATACTTTCGGACAAGATGTCGCTATTCTTTATACATGTACGGAAATAAACATAAAGAGATATGAGAACATCGTGGATTCTGATAGCCTGCTGCACATTTGTTGTTCTGTCATGCAAAAATAGGGATTCTTCCTCTTCTCAGGGAGATTCTGCAAAGCTGATCAAACTTGATCTCTCCAAGGCCAGAAGCGATTCAATGAATTTGTCAGTAATCGCAGAAAGAATTGAGTATATACCCCTTGAAAGAACTGATCAGGCGATCCTTGGGCATGTTTATGATTTTGAGATTACTGATGATTATTTCTTTATTGATTTTGAGAAAGATCTTTTCAGATTTGGTAGTGACGGCAAATTCTTAAACAGGATATATACAAAAGGCCGTGGTCCGGCAGAGGTTCAGCCGGTCTGCTCCGCAATAAGTAAAGAAGACAGCCTTGTTTATGTCTGCAGTTGGGACAGAACATTAAAAACATTCGACTTCAATGGAAATTATGTCACCTCAATCACAAGGCCCATTAATCCGGAAGAATCGTTACCTCCCTGGCGCATCGGTTGTTTTAACAACACATTGTTTGTTTCAGTTGCTCAAGGGCCCTGGGTTAAATACATCTACTCGTGTTATGATATAAGGAAAGACACGTTGTATGTATTATATAAGAATATCCGGGAGTATAAGGATGACCAGAGTGAGCGGAGTCCTGCAATTATTCCGTATGACTATCATTACCAGATAAACGAAGCCTCCATTCTTTTCAAGGAGAAATTCAGTGATACGATCTTTTCGGCGAACCGGGAATTTGAGGTAACCCCAAGGTATATAATTGATTTCACGAATGATAAACTAACCTGGGAAGTTTGGCGTGATAATGCAATGTTTGATATATCCGGAGGTCCGCCTGCCGGATATTGGATGCAGTCTTTCTGCGAAACTAACCGGTTTTTGTTCTTAATGCTTGTATCGCATAAAGGTCCACAGGTCCTGGTTACCTGTGATAAGAACACAGGTGCTATTGAAATGAATACTTTAAGAGAGTTCAAAAGAGCATATACCAGGGTTTATTTGAAGAATGATGTAGATAATCTTATTCCATTTGCCCCGGTAAATGAGAACGGATACTTTATTTCATCCGGAAATTGCCTGTACAGCATTATTGATGGGGAAGAATTTGCACGATATTACCGCAATGCCTCCGGGACAGCAAAGAATGCCACAAAATATCTTCGACAAATGGCTCCCGTATTAGACGCAATAGATGAATTCAGCAACCCGGTTATTATGAAAGTGTACTTAAGATGAGGCTCTTACGTTGTTGAATGGACCAGAGGTACCTATGAATTCGGGATCATCATACTACCATGTCTGATCGTTTTGAAATGTTTGTATATGAATAGAATCTTCTGGTTAATAATAACCACACTTTGCGTTTTATCCTGTAAGAATCAGGAGATGCCGGTCTCATACCTCAGATCTGACCTGAGAATTGACCGTTTAAGTGATTCGTCATACCTGTCAGATGTGAGATCTATGGCTTTTGATCGATACTTATATGTTACAGATTATGAGCGGGATCAAATAATCATACTAACCCCGGTAGGAGAATTGGTTGGGTATGTTGGGGCTAAGGGCAAGGGGCCGGGAGAGTTCCTTGGGGCTTCAGACATCACTGTCCGTGGTGATTCAATGTGGGTTTACAATGATGGTAATGGAGGTTTTGAGGTTTTCAGATCAGATGGTCACCTGCAGACAATCAGGCTTCCTGACAATATTGATTACAGCGGAGGTTTCAATTTTTTCCTCTTCAGGAACAGGCTTTTCATGAGCTCGGTGTCAGAAACAAACAGCATCTGTTCGTTCGATGTCAGAACTTCCACTATAGAACGATTCGGTCAACCGGAGGCTTTTGATACTGATAAACACACCAGGATTAGGAATTACCGGCATCTGGCAGGGAATGATTCTTGCATATTCGCTGTCTCGGATAATATGCCGGTAATTGAGAAATATGACCATTCGGGTCAGATGCTTGAGACACTCAATTATTCAAGAATTCCGATAGTCAGAAAGAGACTTGGTGTAATCCGTGAAGATATAAACCCAAATGGTTATACTCTTCTTGTTCAGGATGTTTGTTATGATAATGGTAAACTGTATCTTTTGTTGTATGCCAATAACGGGAACAGGATATCCTGTAATGATATCCTGGTTATTGATGTGAGTGAAAGAAATATGTCCTGCCATAGGCTGCTTAATCTCGGAGATTCGTGGTACAGAACCATCTGTGCATCAGGCAGCAGGCTTTATGCATTTGGTAATAACGGGCTGGAGGGGTTCATTCTTGAATAGGAAATAAACATGAATAATTTTCCCTTACCCATTGGATATTGCACCAGTAATCTTAACCTTCCCTTCATAAGGTACAGACTTAGTAATTATGAGATACGAGAGATAACAGGCATGATAGTCCATTAATGACAGTACTATGAGAATGCTGAACAAAGAATTTCACAAACCCCTAATCATTGAAAAACAGGTATGAGAAGAGCAGAATTATTTTCGATTATCATTCTCGCAGCGGTGATTGCAGGATGCGGAGGAGGAAGCAGACATTCAACAACTGATTTCATCACAGTTGATGTTACAGAAGCCTATCCGCAGAAAGATCTGATTCTTCAGGATTTTATGGATGTTGAGTACATCCCGTTGGAGAGCGCTGAAGGATTTATTAATCAAGGTGTTGTAAAGGCAATTGGTGATGATATCTTATTGGTAACCAATCGAATTATGGATGGAGATATCTTTGTCTTTACAAGAACAGGGAAAGGGGTAAGAAAGATAAACCGTCTTGGACGAAGTGGCGAAGAATATTCACAGATTACAGAGATAGTCCTGGATGAAGATAACAATGAGATGTTCATCATAGACTATCCCGCAAGAAAAGTAGTAGTATATGACCTGTACGGTAACTTTAAAAGGAGTTTCCGGTTCGCAGACACTGGTTATTATATCTGTACTTTTAATTATGACCCGAACCAGTTGATTTCTTTTAAGAGCTATTTGCCGTCGGGCGAGAGCGAGCAATCATGCCATATCCTTCTATCTAAACAGGATGGAGCTATTAACCGTGAAATCAAGTTCCCTCTTAAGGAGATTGAAACACCTGCCTTGAATATGAATGAAATAGACATAACCCCGCGCTTTTACCTGACGCTTCCCTATGATGGTGACTGGGTACTAACGAGACCATCATCTGACACAGTCTATAGCTTTCACCCGGATGGTAAAATAACCTACCTTATTGTACGGACTCCTTCAATACACACTACAGATCCTGAAGTATTTCTTTTCCCGACTGTTATTACCGAACGTTATTATTTCATGCAAACTATGAAAAAAGAGTTTGACCTTGAAAAGATGAAAGGATTCCCGACTACTAATCTGGTATACGACAAGCAGGAAGAGGCAATATTCAGA
>JBAQCK010000095.1:0-27232 GCA_049294075.1 Bacteroidales bacterium
GGCTATTAAAAAACCGGTACCGCTGACGCGGACCGGTTGTTGATTCGTGGGCGATGACGGGTTCGAACCGCCGACCCTCTGCTTGTAAGGCAGATGCTCTGAACCAGCTGAGCTAATCGCCCTGAAACGGGTGCAAATATAATCCGGATTTTAATCTCTGCAAACAATTACTCCCAAAAATAGTTGGCCGGCACTTCCCTGGGGACTCTGTAAAGCAAAATCGGGTCTTATCTTTATAACTCCTGCTAAATTGTTGAAAACGTGAAAAAAATGATGCAGGGCAATGTATAAAATCGTATAAATTCACGTTTATTGTATTGGAGAGGAAAATCTCTGGTGAAAGGGGAGACCTGTACCAAAACTTTAATTAGCTTATTCGTCTGATATACTTGTAGATGTGTTTACTGTTTCAACTATGAACCTGACCTGTGTGAGACTGCCTGTAAATTTTTACGGAATTGTGGCTCTTGTGAAATCTCAATCTGTTGTTCTGAAGACTATCGTTCTGCTGTCCGTTTTGTCTTTGATCGGATATGCGGGAGAAACAGCTTCGGCTTCAATGAATACCAAACCGGAACTTCCTCCTGTGGCTGTCTGCAAAAACATCACAGTTCAGCTGGGATCATCGGGCTCTGTTGTAATAAATAGTACGGATATTGATGGCGGATCACAGGATCCTGATGGTGCCATTGTTGCCAGATCAGTGTTTCCGAATACTTTCAACTGCTCCCTCCTTGGCCCGAATACGGTGGTCCTTACGGTGACAGATGATGAGGGATTGTCTTCAACCTGCGAAGCGATTGTGACGGTGGAGGATAAGACCCCACCTGTTATTAATGTTAAACCTTTTACTCTGGTTCTTTCTCCGGATGGTTCGGGTACATTGTCAGCCTCTGATATCGATAACGGAAGCTATGACAACTGCGGTGAGGTCAGCCTTTCTGTTTCACCAACATCCTTTACCTGCAGCTACCTGGGTGAACAGACCGTTGTTCTGACCGCTACTGATTCCAATGGAAACTCAACCTCCCGTAACGCGATAATAAGTGTTGAATCTACACTTAATATTGCCGGGATGTATCTGAGCTCCTGCGACATGTCACCAACTCTCGCTCTGTTTGATTCGGATACGGAAGGAGGCAACGGTGATTACTCTTACTTCTGGAAGGGACTCGTTCAGGAAAGTGAACCATTCATGGTGATCATCCCTTTCCCTCCGTCATTGCAGTTCTCGGGAACCAGTATTAATGAGACCCCATTCTTCAACAATACCATGCCAAACGGCTATTATGGAATCAGGCTTCTGGTGACTGATGGCAACGGATGCGTTGACTCATCGGAGATATACATAGATAAGACCAGCGCAATTTTCAATAACCAGACGATCATGCATTCGGAAGCTTGCGAAGGAGAGGTCAGGACTTACTCGGTTTATCACAAGATCGATGCCGTTTACAGCTGGTCGGTGATCAACGGCACAATACTTAACGCGAATCATGATACCAGCAGGATCGAAGTGAGGTGGAATCCTGGTGTAATTCAGGGAGTTATAACAACCAATATAAGTGAACCGAATTCACTGTTCACGGGCGGCCAGTGTGAATCGACTATCCTGGACACTGTTACGATCACCCCGATCCCTTCACCGTTATTCGACAACCCTGAAACAATTGCCTGCGCCAATTCGGAACTCACATACACTCTTACAGATTCATATACCTATCAGAACTGGGCAGTAACAGGCGGAGTGATTACGGCAGGGGGCAGCACCTTTGACAATTTTGTCACTGTAAGATGGGCAGAAGAGCAGGATGGAACCGTTACGGTCTCGGTCGGGCATAATTCCTCATGCACCGGCTCGGTAATGCTGAACGTCGCAATTTCGGATCTTTCAGGTCAATTGATTTCAAGTCATGATGTAACGTGTAACGGAGCATCTGACGGATCAGCAAGTGTAGCCGTCAACGCGGGTACCGGTCAGCCTCCCTATGCATATTCCCTTGACGGCGGTGCTTTTCAGCCGGGAGGTGTCTTTGCAGGAATACAAATAGGCAATCACTATGTTACCATAAGGGATGCATCATCGTGCACCGTTATAGTACCTTTTGTAATAAATCAACCGGAGCCGCTACTTGGTTCGGTGACTGACCTGACTGATGTTATTTGTTTTGGAGATGACACTGGCTCCGTATCGGTAACGGCCTCGGGCGGTGTGCCTCCTTACGGATATCAGCTTGGTTCATCTCCGTTCCAGACAAATGGTACATTCGGATCATTGGTAGCGGGCAATTACAGCATTACAATCCGCGATGCCAATAATTGTGATTTCATCATGCCTGTAACAATCGACCAGCCCGAAACAGCCATGACAGGTACGATTTCAGCTGTAGCAGTAAGTTGTTACGGAGAGAGTAACGGATCATTAGACCTGTCAGTTACAGGCGGAACACTTCCGTATGCATTCCTTTGGAGTAACGGGGCTGCAACGGAGGATATTACCGGCCTGCCGGCAGGCAATTATTCGGTCACGATCACCGATTCAAACGGATGCACTTCGGTTGCAAATTCTGCCATTGCACAACCCGCTGCGGCCCTGAGTGGTAGTATTGTCTCCGTAACTGACGTGACGGAATACGGAGGAAATAACGGGAGTGTAACTGTTTCAGGCTCCGGAGGGACATCTCCATATCAGTACAGCCTTGATGATGGTGAGTTTCAGTCATCAGGATCATTCGGATCTCTATCGGCAGGAACCTATAACCTTACAATCAGGGATGCAGGCATGTGCCTTTATGAACTTACGGTGACAATTACCCAGCCAACACTACCTCTTTCAGCCCTTGTCAGTGACAGGCAGAATATATCGTGCAATGGCGGTGCCAACGGAACTGTGACAGTAGAAGGGTGGGGAGGAAGCCAACCTTATTTATACTCACAGGGAGGCGGTGCATTCCAGTCGTCAGGAACATTCAGCTCACTCCCGGCAGGTACTTATACAATTACTGTTAAGGATGCCGCCCTGGATGTGTTTGATATTATTATTGATATCTTTCAACCCGATCTGCTCAGTGTTTCTGTATCAGGCGAGGATATAACTTGTTACGGCGGCCTTACCGGCAGAGTTACTGCCACACCGGCTGGCGGAACACAACCCTACACCTACTGGTGGAACAGCGCTCCAGCACAGATAACTGCAGTTGCCACAAACCTGCCTGCCGGTACTTTTACAGTTACGGTGACTGATGCCAACGGCTGCTCAGCTACAAACAGCGTTACTATTTCACAGCCTGTTACGGATATGGAAATTTCAATTGATCAGGACAATGTGACCTGCAACGGGGGAACCAACGGAAGTGCAACAGCTGCAGTTTCAGGAGGACTGGAGCCATATTCCTTCTCATGGAATACAATACCGGAACAAGCCAAGGAAAATGCTGCGGACCTTCCGGCTGGGACATATACAATTACTGTAACTGACAGTTATGGATGCATAAAAACACAAACAGTTACCCTTACTGAACCACAGCCGGTAACAGTTAATCCCACGGTTACTCCAACATCCTGCCCGGATTCAGAAGACGGAGCTGTCAGTCTTGCAATTGCAGGCGGGACATCACCATTCACTGTTTTGTGGTCAGACGGCAGTACAGGAGTGAATCGAACCGGACTGACACCGGGTTCTTATACTGCGGTTATTACTGACCATAACAACTGTGGTGAGACTGTCACTGCTGAAGTTGATTTCAGCTTCTCCTTCGGCTGCCTTGTCATTCCGCAGGTAATAACTCCCAACAACGACGGATACAATGATGTTTGGCAGATCAGGAACATCGACCTTTATCCTGATGCTGAGGTCAGGGTTTTTAACCGTTGGGGTAAGATGGTATTCAGTACAAGCAATCTCGCCGATAATCCATGGAACGGAACAGTAGGAGGAAAGCTGGTACCAACAGATTCATATCATTATATCCTGTACCTGAACGACGGCTCAAAACCCAGGTCAGGCGTGATAAGCGTCATACGATGAAACGAGTAAACGAAAAAATGTTGAGGTCTATGTACAAGAGCCATTTGAGAGGTGTACTTGCAATTGTGATCACCTGCTTTCTCTGCACCGGGATTTCGCGTGCACAGCAGGTTCCGATGTACAGCCAGTACATCATGAACGGATTCCTGGTTAACCCGTCATTTGCCGGGCGCGATGGTTATACCTCTGTGAACCTGACAGTAAGGGAACAATGGACCGGACTCGCGCAATCGCCAAGTACTTACGCGCTGAGTTTCCAGACAAGGATACTTCGTGACAGTTATATTTCTAAATCGACCTCGGTCAGGAAGAAGCTTATCAAACCCACCAAGGGAGGGCAGGTAGGTATCGGAGGATATGTTTTCAACGATAATAACGGAATTATGCACCGGACTGGCGGTCAGGCGGCATATTCCTACAACATTCCCCTGAGCGCTCAGGATGATGAGAACTCAAGGAATCTTGCCTTCGGGCTTGCCCTTACTGCATACCAGTATTCAATTGACTATGAAGGCCTGGTGTACGATCAGGATGATCCGTACCTCAATAACTACGACAGATCGGTCTTTATAACCGATTTTAATTTTGGAGTAAGTTATTCAACTTCGAAATTCTATGCCGGATTTGCAATGACAAACCTGCTAAGGGGATCAATAAGGTTTTCTGATGGCAACAACGATGAAAGCACCGAGTTGGGTCACTATTTCCTTACCGGGGGTGTAAAGATCCCGCTGGCATCAAACTGGCTTCTGGAGCCGTCTGCATTCATAAAATCTTCGGATATGCTGTTCAAGGCCATTCAGCTCGACCTTACTTCCCGGATTTATTACAGGAACGATTACTGGGCCGGTATCTCGTGGCGTACGGAAGATGCTCTTATAGCAATGTTGGGATTCAAGTATGACAGATTTTATTTTGCCTACGCTCACGATTTTACACTGACTGAACTGAGAAGACAAAGCCTCGGGACACACGAATTTACTCTCGCTGTTAAATTCGGAACCAATGCCCGGAGATACAGATGGATAAATGCTTATTAAGATGATATGCCGCAAAGTCGCAGTCGCATTTGTGCTGATGGTTTCACTTCACTGGCTGGCATTTTCCCGGGAGAGAGTTGATTCTCTTTCGTTGAGGGTTATGTTCTATAATGTTGAAAACCTGTTCGACACAGAAGATGACAGCATTAAGGATGACATCGAGTTTCTTCCCGGCGGACTTATGCGCTGGAACAAATCAAGGTATTATAACAAAATCAATTCAGTGGCAAAGGTCATAATTGCCGCTGGAGAATGGAACCCTCCTGCTATAGTTGGTTTATGCGAGATTGAGAACAGAAAGGTGCTTGGTGACCTGGTTTACGGGACACCATTGTCGGCCATTGGATACGGAATAGTTCATGAAGAATCACCCGATATCCGGGGGATTGATGTTTGCATGTTATATCGCAGGGATCTGGTTACAATAATAGATCACCGGTTATTGATTCCGGAGAATTTTCAATCAGGGGAGTTCCATTCAAGGGGTGTCCTTTATGCTAAATGCGCAGTGTACACCGACACTTTGCATGTGTTTGTAAATCACTGGCCGTCGAGAAGGGGAGGAGTGCTTGCCGGTGAAGAACCGCGTGAGGTTATGGCCCGCATGGTGAGGCATGCCGCCGATTCATTGTGCCTGGCTTCAGATGGTAATGCAAAGGTTTTGATCATTGGCGACTTTAATTGCACTCCCTCCGATCCCCAGATGTCGGAGCTGATTGATCCGGATAGTGCGGTTAATTGTTCGCTTACAAATCTCTCCGACGGAAAAATGACGGGGATTGAAGGTACCTACAGGTATCAGGGAACCTGGGAGATGATTGACCAGATAATCGTTTCCGGCAGATTATTGGACGGCAATAAAGGTCTGGCCACAGGTAAGGAGCATTTCGGAATTTTCAGTCCGGATTTTCTTCTGAAGAATGATAATAAATATCCCGGCATAGTCCCTTTCTCAACCTACCGCGGTTATAGTTATCAGGGGGGATTCAGCGATCATCTTCCCGTGCTGCTCGACCTGTTAATCCATTAGGGTACCACGGGCTTCAGCCCTATTTCCCTTCCTTTTTCAAGCATCAGCTTCCTTGCCTGTTCATATTCATTCGGGATGATGCCATCAAGGATAGCATCCCTGATCGCGTTCTTTATAATGCCAACTTCCCTGCCGGGACTGATTCCAAAGGTCTTTATTATTTCACTTCCGTCGACTGGCGGCTTGAAATTGCGAATGGCATCCTTTTCTTCTATTTCCTTAAGTTTCTGTCTTACCAGACTGAAGTTCTCAAGATGCCTTTTTTTTGTGGCTTCATTTTTCGAAGTTATGTCTGCTTCACAAAGCATCATCAGGTCATCAATATCATCGCCTGCCTCGAAAAGAAGCCGTCTGATAGCTGAGTCGGTGACTATCTCCTGCGACAGTGCAATCGGACGGAGATGAAGGTCTACGAGCTTCTTAACGTATTTCATCTTTTCGTTCATCGGGAGCTTAAGCCTTCTGAATATTTCCGGGATCATTTTGCCTCCAAGAAATTCATGCCCGTGGAAAGACCATCCGGTTTCCGATTCGTATTTTTTTGTCGCAGGCTTGGCGATATCGTGAAGCAGGGCAGCCCACCGTAGCCAAATGTTTTCGGTCTTCCTGCTTATGTTATCCAGTACCTTAACCGAATGAAGGAAGTTGTCCTTGTGTGCCTTCCCTTCTCTTTTTTCAACACCTTTGAGACTGTCGAGCTCAGGGAATATGATCTTTAGCAGACCGGCCTTTTCAAGAAGAATGAATCCCCTTGACGGGTTATTGCACATTATGATCTTGTTCAGTTCAATAAGGATCCTTTCCTGCGATACTATCCTGATCCTTTCTGCATTTGCTGCAATTGAAGCAAACGTCCTTTCTTCAATATTGAAATCGAGCTGGACAGCGAATCTGACCGCTCTCATCATCCTCAGCGGATCATCAGAGAAAGTTATGTCTGGGTCAAGCGGCGTCCTGATGATCTTTTCGCGAAGATCATCCATACCGTTGAAAGGATCGAGCAAGTCACCGTAAGTATCCCTGTTAAGGCTTATTGCCAGCGCATTTATAGTGAAATCCCTTCTTTTCTGATCATCTTCGAGTGATCCTGTTTCAACAACCGGTTTTCTTGAACTCCGGTCGTACGATTCCTTTCTGGCTCCGACAAACTCAATATCATAATCTTCATACCTGAACATTGCCGTTCCAAAGTTTTTGAATACCGATACATTGATGCCCGGTGAAAGCCTCCTGGCGGCCTTTCTTGCAATTTCCGGCCCGTTTCCCAATATCACAATATCAATATCCTTATCGGCATGATCCCTTTTAAGCAGGTGATCCCTTACATACCCTCCAATAACCCACGCCCCGACATTCTCAGCTGTTATTACCTCTGATAGCAGTTTGAAGATATTGTCATTAAGACATATGTTCATATGTAGATGTGACAAATTGTTAATTAATCATGACAAAGTTACAATTATTAACTATTTTTAAATAAAATCCATATGATCCGCTTCTTTGGTATAATGATTGGTGTATCAGAGAAATTAAGTGATTGATTAATAACAAAAAAAAAGAAAACATGTTAGAGCATTTGACCAAAGAGACTTTTCTAAGCAAGGTATTCAACTATGAAACCAATAAGGAATGGAAGTTCGAAGGTGATAAGCCCTGTATGATAGATTTTTATGCTGACTGGTGCGGACCATGCAAGATGGTGGCTCCGAGACTTGAAGAGCTGGCTAAGGATTACGAGGGCAAGGTTGATATCTACAAAGTGAATACCGAGGAAGAGCAGGAGCTGGCAGCAGTATTTGGAATAAGAAGTATTCCCTCACTCTTGTTCGTACCTCTTGAGGGTCAGCCTCAGATGGCAATGGGTGCGCTGCCCAAAGACACATTCGTTAAAGCAATTAAGGATGTTTTTGGGGTTGACAAAGAGAGCAAACAAGGTGTTGATAAATTATGATCACTTTGTTTGAAAATATTAGGTAATGTGTGAAACATTGCTTATATTTATTACGTTATACAATCAAAAGGTAGTAACCACTTTGGTTACATGAGTTTTTTTCATGGATTTAGGTTTAGGGTAGTAAAGAAATCCCGCGGAGCGCCCGTTCCGCGGGTTTTTTTGTGCCAGGCTATGCCAGATCCCGGAATATATTATTTATTTCTTCCTCTGTTGTCTTTAGCTTCTTCTGACATTGCCTTATAAGCTCGGAAGCCTTTCTGACCTCTGCCGATAGCCTGTCGACATCCATCTCGCCAGTCTCTATTTCCTTCAGTATTTTCTCGATTTCATTAACTGCCTGGTTGAACGAAAATTCCTTCTTTGTCATCTCAACAATATTTTGAATTTATTACTTTCCACACCCTAAGTTCTGCATTTATCTGTCTTCTGTCTTCCGTCTTCCTTCTTCGGTCTCCGGTCTCCGGTCTTCTTCTCAACCCCGAGGATCTATTACCTTACTGATTACTTCTTATATCCTAAGCTTCCTTTACCACTTTGCTTGAAATTGTTCCATCAGTGAATCTGGTATCTATCACATCGTCCTTCCTTAGCGATTTTCCTTTTTTTATTATCTTCCCGTTGATTGAGGTTATTGTATATCCCCTTTTAAGTACGTTTTCCGGATCCAGGATTTTAAGTGAGTTTTCGAATCCTGTCAGCCGGTTATGAATGACAGCCATATTATTCCTGCTGATGGTTTCAAGTATTTCTTTCTTATGCCTTAATGCTGTTCCATTTTTCAGGATCAGTGATCCGTACCCGGATGACAATCTGTGCTTCTGGGTATCGGGGATTGCATTTGCCCTGACCAGGAAATCTTTACCTGTTCTGGACATATCGATCACCACTGAGGAAAGCAGTTCCCTGAACCCGGAAATCATGATCCTCGTGACCGGGGCCAGCCTGACCATGGCTGTTTCTATCCTTTTTCTGGTATCCTCCAGCATTACTTTTGCATAGTCGGTTATTCCGGTGCTAAGTTCGGAAATGAGGTAAGCTGCTTCATTCATTCGATCGATCAGAAAGTCGGCAACTGCTGTTGGTGTCTTTAGCGACATGTTGGCCACTATATCTGTCACCGACAGGTCTTTTTCATGTCCTATCCCTGTGATTACCGGAATAGGGAACTGTGTTATGTAATATGATATTGCATAGCTGTCGAACCAGCTGAGGTCAGTCTGTGAACCGCCTCCCCTTATTATTACCGCTATGTCAAATTTATCGAGATGTGAAGCAATCTTCTCAAGCGATGAGGTCACTCCGGCTTCAGTTTCCTTCCCCTGCATTGGGGTTTCAAAAAGTGCTGTATAAAAGACATATCCGAAGCTGTTGGACTTCAGGTGTTTTATGAAATCGGTATATCCGGCCGAAGTACCGGAGGAGATCACAGCTATTCTTTGAGGGACAAGTGGCATCTCAAGCTCCCTGTTCATTTTTATTATACCCTCTTCCTCGAGCCTTCTTATTATCTGCTGGCGCCTGATTGCCATATCGCCAATTGTGAATGCCGGGTCAATATCATTGATCACGAGGCTGAGGCCATAGATTTCGTGATACTCGATCTTTACCCTGATAAGGATCTTCAGGCCTTCTCTCAGTGATTCCCCGGCAGAATTTTCAAAAAATGTTTTGATGAACCGGTACCTGGTTTTCCAGATCACTGCCCTCACTCTTGCCCTGATATTAATGTCGTCGGGGTGCTTTTCAATCAGCTCCAGGTAGCAGTGTCCGTTGTAATTCTCCTTAATCTCCGAGATCTCTGCAATCACCCAGTACATATCCGGCAGAGCCAGGTAAAGGGAATCTTTAATTACCAGCTGCAGTTCAGTAAGTGACAGTTTTTCATTCATCTTGGATCCTCGACCTTAATAATCTTATGAATATATGATTCGTCCGGAGTGATGAGCCTTACAAAATAAACGCCTTTTCCCGGAACTGGCAAATAGTCAAGTATCAGGCTCCTGCTGATAAAGTCTGAATATTCTCTTTTCATCATAAGCCTTCCGCCCTGGTCGAAAAGTTCAACGGTGAGTTTTTCGGGGATGACTGAAAAAGTAATGAACAGTTCATTCCTGAATGGATTCGGGAAAACAACGATCCCGGAAGCTGGTTTCGAAAGGTGTTTATCCTGGAGAATTGCAATTGTCTTTTCTATGTCCGGGATTCCGAATCCGTATAGCGAATCCGGTACGAGATATCTGTCAGATGCCGATTGAAGCGCTGAAATAATTTCCATGTTTGTTGCCTGCGGAACAGCCTGCATTATGCAGGCACATATTCCGCTTATCAACGGGCATGAGAAAGATGTTCCGTTTGCCCTTGCAATCATGGCAGGACTGACCTGAACGGGAACGCTTACTCCCTGCGAAACGATGTCTGGCTTAATCTGCCTGTCGGAACTTGGTCCTGCAGACGAAAAGGAGGATATTATCCTGTCTCCGCTGACTGCTCCCACAGCCAGCACCGAATCCCCGTCGGACGGAGCGATTATTCTTATCCATGGTGTGGTTCTCTCGTTGCCTGCACTGTTAACAACAAGGATCCCTAAGGATGCAGCAATGTCGGCAGCCCTGCTGACGAAGGCTTTGTCACCGTCCATATCTGAAAACCGGTAGTCCATCAGGGGATCATCGAATGTGCAGTAGCCAAGTGATGATGAAATTATGTCAGCTCCGATGCTGTCGGCGAATTCAGCTGCAGATGTCCACAAATCCTCCTCCACAGGATATTCAGACCCGGTAATCTCACTACGGAGCAGCCAGTAATCGGCGCCGGGAGCGCTTCCTTCAATTGCTCCGGGAATCATTCCTGCAAGAACCGACATAACAGCAGTGCCGTGATCGTTATAGTCATAAACGAATTCGGTCCTGTTTACAAAATCATAGGTTCCCTTAATCCCTTTTCTGTTTCGGAGATGATCAAGTGAAGGAATAAGGTCGGCATTTTTGAATCCTCCGTCGATAACGGCAATAAGCACACCTTTCCCTGTCAGTCCTGAATTATGCACTCTCATCCCGTTTATCATTGCCAGGGGATTATTGTATGGAGGCAGGTCGCTGGAAGCATACCCGATTTTGTTCTTGTCAGGTGAATATCCTTTGCTTTCGGGACTCCTGACGATTTTTACCTCTTTAATGAAAGGAAACGGATCCAGCATTCCGGGCTCGACAGGTGCAGATGACTTAAATAATGCTGTGTTCATCCACTTTGAGGTGCAGTGGAGAGTCAGTCCTGTTGATGAGATCTGTTCGATATAGGCTTTCCAGACAGGAAGGTCTCTGTAGTCAGGTACAACAATTCCTGCCTTTCTCCTTCGCTCTGTGGCTTTATCTGAGAGAAGGTCTTCAGGCGAAAAACCTGAGACATCATTGCCTCCCTTGTCGACGAAATGGATTCTGTAGAAATAATTCCATGTTTTCTCCTGACATTTCCCTGTCTGACATGGAACAATAATCAGAAGTGTCAGAGCGGTAATTGCAAATTTCAGTCTGGCAGGATCTATGAATCCCCTTACCATATTTCGCCTGTTTTTTCAGGATCGGCTATGTTAACCTTAATCCGTTCAAGTGAATCAATGTATTCTGATTCATAAATATCGATGCTGTGGTTATCTGGAATACCCGCGGTATAGAGGGTACTGAATCTCTGGCTTCCGTCATTCCTGTAGATTACCCATGGTCCTTCCCTCAGGTTGTTCTTGTACTGACCGGTCATCTCAGGTTTGCCATTTTCATAAAATGCTTCAAACCTGCCGTTTATCAGGCCGTTTTCGTAGTTCGTCCTCAGGGTCAGGGTTCCGTCAACGTAGTACTTCAGACATTCACCATGTTTCAGGTTATTCCTGTACATGATCTTCTCAGCTGTCTTGCCGTCAGGATAGTAATTGATCATGATGCCGTTAAGCTTGTCTCCCTTATATTCTGCCTCACTTATAAGCAGGTCTTTTTCGGTGAATGAGTAAAACAGCCATTTGCCCTCCTTGAGCTGGTTGATGTATTTTCCGGATGATGCGGCGTAACCATTTGGATAGTACAATATGGCTTTTGCTTCAGTTCCGTTGTTGCTGAAGACCAGCAGCGATTTCAGTGCTCCATCCTCATAAAATCTCCTGAACTCACCTTCCGGTTTGTCATTCTTGAAAAAACCGTCATACATCACTTTCCCGTTCGGATAATTCTTTATCCACCTCCCTTGTTTTTTCCCGTCCTGGTCGCTTCTGTTGATTTCCTGTCCGGTCAGGGCAGTGAAAGGGAATATAAACAGTAACACAATATAAATTGAGGCAATGCTTTTTTGTTTCATGAAAAGTAATCCGTATTTACCTGACAAAAGTACAAAAAAAGAGGCTGAAAAGAATTCAGCCTCAAGCAATTTATCATGAAACAGCGATTACTTCACCTCTTCGAAGTCCACGTCGGTCACTTCATCATTTCCCGACTGGGTTTTTCCGCCTCCGGGTTGTTCCGGTCCTGGTTGCGAGGTAGCCTGCCCTGTATTCTGAGCGGTTTTATACATCTCTTCAGAAGCTGATTGCCAGATGGAGTTCAGTTCGGCAAGAGTCTTATCGATGGCATTTACATCCTGCGATTTATGAGCTTCCTTTAGTCTGGCAAGTGCGCTTTCAATGCCTGCCTTCTTATCGGCCGGGATCTTGTCACCGAATTCTCTCAGTTGTTTTTCAGTCGAGAAAATCATGCTGTCGGCACTGTTGATCTTGTCAACTTTCTGTTTTGCAAGGTTGTCAGCCTCGGCATTTGCCCTTGCCTCTTCCCTCATTTTCTTTATCTCATCATCACTCAGTCCCGAAGATGCCTCGATCCTTATCCTTTGTTCCTTTCCGGTTCCCCTGTCCTTGGCCGCTACATGGAGTATTCCGTTTGCATCGATGTCGAAAGAGACTTCAATCTGCGGCACACCCCTGGGGGCCGGTGGAATCCCGTCGAGATGGAAACGCCCGATGGTCTTGTTGCCTGCTGCCATTGGTCTTTCACCCTGAAGTACATGGATCTCTACCGAAGGCTGGTTGTCGGCTGCAGTTGTGAACACCTCTGCCTTTTTTGTAGGTATGGTGGTGTTTGATTCAATAAGTTTTGTCATCACTCCGCCCATGGTTTCGATTCCAAGCGACAGAGGGGTTACGTCGAGAAGGAGAATATCCTTAACCTCTCCGGTAAGTACTCCGCCCTGGATAGCTGCACCGACAGCAACAACCTCATCGGGATTAACGCCTTTTGAAGGAGTTTTACCGAAGAACTTTTCAACAAGCTGCTGTATGGCAGGAATTCTTGTCGATCCGCCCACCAGGAGCACTTCGTCAATTTCAGAAGCCTTAAGACCTGAATCGGCCAGAGCTTTCTTGCATGGCTCAAGACATGCCTGGATAAGGCTGTCGCAAAGCTTTTCAAATTGTGCTCTGGTAAGAGTCTTGACAAGGTGCTTCGGAATTCCGTCAACCGGCATTATGTAAGGCAGGTTTATTTCGGTGGATGTTGAGCTTGAGAGTTCTATCTTGGCTTTTTCCGCAGCTTCCTTCAGCCTCTGGAGAGCCATGGGATCTTTTCTGAGGTCAACACCTTCTTCTTTAAGGAACTCCTCAGCCAGCCAGTCAATTATCTTATGGTCGAAGTCGTCTCCGCCCAGGTGTGTGTCACCATTGGTCGATTTCACTTCAAAAACGCCGTCTCCCAGTTCCAGGATCGAAATATCGAATGTGCCTCCGCCAAGGTCGAAAACGGCTATCTTGAGATCCCGCGATTTTTTATCAAGTCCGTAAGCAAGTGAAGCGGCTGTCGGTTCATTGATGATCCTTTTAACATTCAGTCCGGCGATTTCTCCGGCTTCTTTTGTAGCCTGGCGCTGCGAATCGCTGAAGTAAGCCGGTACAGTGATAACCGCGTCGGTCACTTCCTGTCCAAGATAGTCTTCAGCGGTCTTTTTCATTTTCTGAAGGATCATGGCAGAGACTTCCTGAGGAGAATACAACCTGTTGTCGATCTTTACCCTTGGTGTGTTGTTGTCACCCCTGACTACATTAAAGGTTACACGCTTGATCTCGGCATTAACCTTATCATACGTTTCCCCCATGAAGCGCTTAATGGAATAAATTGTCTTCTGGGCATTGGTGATGGCCTGACGCTTGGCCGGATCACCCACCTTGCGTTCTCCGTTCTCAACAAATGCAACTATCGAAGGCGTAGTCCTCTTGCCTTCGCTGTTAGGGATCACTACAGGCTCATTCCCTTCCATTACGGCGACGCATGAGTTTGTGGTTCCCAGGTCGATTCCTATTATCTTTCCCATTTTATGATTTTTAAGAAATTTCAATTATAGTTTCTCTAAACTGCAATGATTATGCCATAGCCTTAACCGGTAATTTTTATGAAATTATGGCACTCTGAGGATTAAACAGCCTGACTAAAGTGACAAAAAGGCATGATGGTTTGCAAAGGCATGACATGATAAAAACATTTTCTGTGTCATTCTCATTCTCTGCCGTAAATTCGTAGCTTTGTCAGCAGAATCAAACCTGTTTAGTCATGTCGGTAAACAAAATTGTCAGGAAAGTCACCACTCACGTTCTTCAGGAAATGAAACTCAACGGTGACAAAATTGCGATGCTGACCGCGTATGATTTTTCGATGGCAAGGATTATCGACGAAGCCGAAATAGACGTAATTCTGGTTGGTGACTCTGCCTCCAACGTGATGGCAGGTTATGATACCACACTCCCTATCACACTCGACAACATGATTTACCATGCGGCATCAGTGTCACGAGCGGTGAGGAGAGCTCTTGTGGTTGTCGACCTTCCATTCGGAACCTACCAGGGTAATTCCAGGGAAGCCCTTGCATCATCAATCAGAATTATGAAAGAGACCGGAGCATCTGCCGTTAAGCTCGAGGGCGGACAGCAGGTGGCTGAATCAATAGAGCGCATACTTTCAGCGGGGATACCGGTTATGGGGCATCTTGGTCTTACACCTCAGTCGATTCACAAGTTCGGGACATATGTAGTCCGGGCAAGGGAGGAAGATGAAGCCCGCCGCCTTCTCGAAGACGCCAGGATACTTGAAAAACTGGGATGTTTTGCCATTGTGCTTGAGAAGATCCCGGCAAAACTGGCTGAAGAGGTCACCAATACCCTGAAAATCCCTGTGATAGGAATAGGAGCAGGGCCGGGAACCGACGGACAGGTGCTTGTTATTCACGATATGCTTGGCATAAACCAGGAATTCTCACCCAGGTTTCTCAGGAGATATCACAACCTTCATGACGAAATCCTTAAAGCCGTTGGGAAATATATCGCCGATGTCCGTTCAGGGGATTTTCCGAACGAAAAGGAACAATATTAAAGTATAATTAATGGTTGAAGTATTATATGAGGACAATCATCTGATAGCTGTCCTTAAAAAGCCCGCCGATCTATCGCAGAGCGACCGTACGGGGGATGAGGCAATCGATTCAGCCGTTAAAAAATATATTGCTGAAAAGTATAAAAAGCCGGGAGCCGTTTACCTTGGCCTCATTCACAGGCTCGACAGGCCTGCAGGCGGGGTTCTGCTGTTTGCCCGGACCTCCAAGGCCCTTGAACGCATGAACGAGGTATTCCGCACCCGCGAAGTCAGGAAGACTTACCTCGCGATCGTAAATGACAGACCACCGAAAGACGAGGATACCCTGACTCACTATCTTAAAAAGAATGAGAAGCAGAATAAGACTTATGTTTATGATAATGAGGTGAGAGGATCGAAACAGGCAAGCCTGACATACCGTCTTGCCGGACGGTCCGAACGCTTCTTCCTTCTCGAAATTGAACTCCACACTGGAAGACATCATCAGATCAGGGCACAGCTCGCAGGCATCGGATGCCCGATTAAAGGCGACCTGAAGTATGGTTATCCGCGGTCAAATGAAGACGGCAGCATATGTCTTCTTGCAAAGCGTCTTGAATTTATTCATCCTGTGAAAAGGGAAAAGGTAATAATAACTGCTCCTCTTCCTGCGGGAGACGTGTGGAAGCTTTTCAGGAATGTGGAGGTATAAAAAAATGAGCCCGGAAAGTCCATTATAAGATACACTGGTTCTTCCCAAAGAGAGTTAAAATCAGGTTAATAAGAGTTAATGAAAAGTTAAATCCTGTCACTGGATTTGAGAAAAACTTAAATTTGCTCCATGAGCAGGAACAAATTCATCGGCCTGATTATTATGATGCTGATCTCCATAACAGGGATCATCTGGGTGCAGGCGGTATGGATAAGTAATGCCCTGAAAATCAGAAATGATATTTTCAACAGGGCGGTTTTTGCAGGTCTTAACGATGCTGCACAAACCATTGAATCAAACCGTAAGATGGATTTCTTCTTTAACTCTCCTTCTTCAATCAATCCACAGGAAGCCGGCGTGTCGTCATACATGAGTGTCGGGAGATATTCCTCCAGCGATGGGAAAAACTACAACTACAGTGTTACAAGCCAGTCGATGACCGGCACCGTTGATTCCACAGGCACTGTCAGGTTCAATGAACCTGTGATAACCAGGACCGATACGACTTTTTACCAGGAACCCGCTGACATTGAATTGCGACGATCGATCCAGTCCTCTCCACCTGTCAACACAAGGGATTTCATCGACCGGGTCAGGAAAAGGGCAAGCGAATTTCAGGCAATGAGCGAGGAGATGATTGCAGAGGTATATCAATGGGAGAAAACAATGGAACTTAACCCGGATGAGGTTCGGAATGTTCTTGGCAGGTCGCTTCAGTTCTCAGGAATCGAAATGCCGTTCGAATTTGCTGTTATCAGGGATGGACAGGTAAAGGACGGAACCTTCGTAAAGGCCGGGAAGAATGAATTTCTTAAAAGCAGTTATATGGTCCGGCTTTTCCCCGACAACATAATGGGGCAGAACCTGATCCTTTCCGTCATCTTTCCCGAAAAGAGGAATTATGTCCTGGGGTCTATGTCATGGATTCTTGGCGGATCCTTGCTCTTTTCCTTCATTATCCTGGCAACCTTTGCACTAAGCCTTTTCTTCCTGATAAGACAAAAAAGGATCTCGGAAATGAAATCCGACTTCCTTAATAATATGACTCATGAATTCAAGACTCCCATTGCCACAATATCTCTTGCTGCTGATACCATAACCAATCCCAGGGTGATAAATGATGAAAACAGCATCCGGCATTTTATAGGCATGATCAAGAAGGAGAACAGCAGGATGAACAAGAAAGTAGAGACGATCCTGCAGATTGCATCACTCGACAAGAAGGAGATCGATTTCAGGTTTGAGAATTTATCGATGCATTCCATTATAACAAGAGCCGCTGAAACCATCGAAATCCAGGTTCACCAGAAAAACGGCACGATGACATTGAATCTGAATGCCACTGAACCTGTTGTTTCAGGAGATGCGGAGCATCTTTCAAGCCTCGTTAACAATCTTCTGGACAATGCCCTGAAGTATTCACCCGAAACTCCCGACATAACAGTCGAAACCACAAATAACGACCGGGGACTTATAATGTCTGTTACTGATAAGGGGATAGGCATGAGCAAGAGCGTCCAGAGCAAGATTTTTGAAAGATTCTACAGGCAGACACGCGGAAATGTTCATGATGTGAAGGGTTTTGGTCTTGGTTTGAACTATGTCAGAGCTATTGTCGACGCCCACAAGGGAAATATTACCGTAACAAGTGAACCTGGAAAGGGAAGCAGATTTGATGTCTTCCTGCCATTTAACACCGATAACTGAAATGAACATGAAATCAGCCCGGATTTTTCTCGTTGAAGACGACCTGAGCTTCGGTTCGGTCCTGAAATCATACCTGGAACTCAACGACTTCCAGGTCGATTGGGTTGATGACGGCAAGTATGCCGTGGATCACTTCAGGAAAGGGGCCTTCGATATCTGCATTCTCGACGTCATGCTGCCTCATGTCGACGGCTTTACCATTGCCGGCGAGATCAGAAAGATCAATAACCTGGTCCCGATTATATTTCTGACTGCCAAGAAGATGAAGGATGATGTACTGAAAGGCTACGGGGCCGGAGGGGATGACTATGTTACAAAACCATTTGACACTGAAATCCTTCTTGCCAAGATTAAGGCAATCCTGACACGGCGGGATTTCCAGACCGGCACAAAGGATATCTTCGAGATTGGAAAATTCGTGTTCAATGCAAGGCTTCGGACACTTACAATAGGAGACGATGAGAAGAAACTCTCCCCAAAGGAGGCCCAGCTTCTCGAGCTTCTTGCTCTTAACCCGAATGAATTGATAAGCAGGGAAATGGCGTTGAAAAAGATTTGGGGTTCAGATGATTATTTCACCGCCAGAAGCATGGATGTCTATATCACCAAGCTTAGAAAATTCCTGTCAGAGGACCCACGCCTGAATATAAAGAATATCCATGGCGCAGGATTTCAGCTTATTGTCAGGGACGATCTGACCTGAGGCTGCTCCCGTTAAACTGCAGTGGAAGCAGCTGGCCTATCCCGTCAAGCTCAATTATTTTATTTTTCCCGGCGAGCAGAATTCTGATCTGCCTGCTCCATCTGTTTTCCTCTTCCGCAATTACCTGGCGGCAGTTACCGCAGGGAGTAACCTGTTCCGCGACTGATCCATCGCCGGATAGTGCAGAAATTGCCAGGGTAACAGGCCTGTCATCAGGGTAATTGGTTATTGCTGATGCAAGCGCTGTCCTTTCGGCACAGATGCCCGACGGGAAAGCTGCATTCTCAACGTTGGCACCGTGCACTACCCTTCCCGATTCAAGTCGTATCGCGGCACCAACCCTGAATTGTGAGTAAGGAGCATAGGCTGATCGGGCGGCCTCCTCCGAAACCTTGATAAGTTCCTGATCCTCAGCGCCGAGTTCATTATGGTTCTGATATTCCCTGAAGGAAATTGATATATTTTTGATTTCTGACATAACTCTCTTATTATGTTTGAATTACAAAAATAACAAAATTAATCAGTCATTGTTCTTCCGGATCCCGGAGGCTTCAGATTGTTAACAACTTTGCATTCTATCAACAACCACTTACAGGTCAGGCCGGGTATCCTCCGGCCATTTTTCCTATTTTTGCGGAAATGCAAGAAACGTGGGAAGGAATACATATCTGATATTATTATTAGTTCTGGCTTTTGCCGGTATGACCTCATGCAGGGTCTCAAAACCTATGATCACACCGGCTTCAGGCAATGCGCTTGCTGAGTTCTATATTAATCAGTACCGCGATATGGCTGTAAGCGAAATGCTCAGGACCGGTGTCCCTGCAAGTATCACCCTTGCTCAGGGGATGTTGGAATCTGATTACGGGCGTAGTACCCTTGCAAGAACAGGCAATAATCATTTCGGTATTAAATGCCATAATGGATGGACCGGTCCGACAATGACAAAGCACGATGATCGCAAAAACGAATGTTTCAGAAAATACAGCAATCCTAAGGAATCTTATTATGATCATTCCGATTTTCTGAAATCCGGATCGAGATACCGGTCCCTTTTTGAACTTGATCCGCTCGATTACAAGGCATGGGCACGCGGATTGAAAAAGGCAGGGTACGCGACCAATCCCGACTATGACAATATGCTGATCAGGAAAATCGAGGATTACAGGCTTTTTGACCTTGACAGGGGAATTACAGCATCTGTTCCACCGAAAAAGGAGAAACCGCAGGAAAATGTTCAGGGAAAGACAACCGCTGAAACGATTCCTCCCAGGGCTCAACCCACTGCAACGGAACCTGTATCTTCAGCACAGGATGCGATTACTTTCGGAGATATATTGGCCAGGGTTCCGCGGATTCAGGAGAACAACAGGGTGCGTTATATTGTGGTAAAAGAGGGCGACACCCGGGAAAAGATCGAAAAGGAATTCCAGCTTATTAACTGGGAGCTTCCCGGGTTCAACGACCTGAATGATGATTTTGTCCTCCAGACCGGCCAGATTCTGTATATTGAACCGAAAAAGGATAAGGCTTCTGA
This sequence comes from Bacteroidales bacterium, assembly GCA_049294075.1. GTDB lineage: Bacteria > Bacteroidota > Bacteroidia > Bacteroidales > VadinHA17 > LD21. Next base: position 20,081 of record JBAQCK010000095.1, read on the forward strand.
AGGAATGAATTTTCACACTGTAACAGCTGGTGAAACCATGCATGCGATTTCTCAAAAATACGCCGTTAAGCTAAGGAGTCTTCTCGAGATGAACCGTCTGGCCAAAGGCACGGAGCCCAATCCGGGTGATAAAATCTGGCTCAGGGAAACAAAACCTCCGGAGTGATGCCGGGAGCTCGTGACTTTCCCTGGAAAAGATGATAGCCTCAGACAGATGTTTTTGAATAAGCTTCTATTTTAAATCCCCTCAGGAAATCCGCGGCGCTGAGCCTCTTTTTTCCTTCAATCTGAAGGCTTAGAAGATTTATGAATCCGCCCCTGCATGCTATTTTCAGAAAGCTTTTTCCATCCGATACTATCTGGCCCGGACCGAGCTGATGTTCGGCAATTTCCGGCAGACTCTCAAATATCTTGAAAGCAACGGTTTTTGATTCATTTTTAAACGCCGATCTGGCACAAGGGTAGGTTGAAAGACCCCGGATGAAATTATGTATCCTGTGAGGCTCCTTATCCCAGTCGACAATGCAGAAGCCGGGAGATATCTTCGGAGCTTTCTTCATCGTTTCTCCGGGCATCATGAAATCCGACTGGGGCTTTGGTAAGATGAAATTGGTTGCTATTCCTTCGAGAGTTTTGATCACCAGCCGGGCCCCGTGTTTCATTAGCTTGTCGTGAAGGTCGGAAGCATTCTCAAAAGGAAAAACAGAGACCTCCTGACGGAGAAGAATATTACCGGTGTCTGTCTTTTCATCAATGAGGAAGGTTGTAACCCCTGTGGTTGTTTCTCCGTTGATTATGACATGGTTTATGGGAGCAGCGCCCCTGTATTGCGGGAGAAGGGAAGCATGAAGGTTTATGGTTCCCCTGGGGGGTATGGTCCATACCTCGCGGGGAAGCATTCTGAAAGCAACTACAACGAAGATATCGGCATTCAGGCGCCTGAGTCTTTCGATGAACACCGGGCTTCTGAGATCTTCGGGCTGAAGGATGGGAAGGTAGTTTGATTCGGCAAACAGTTTGACGGCTGATTTCTTTACGGTCATTCCTCGGCCTGCCGGCTTGTCGGGCGAAGTGACAACGGAAACAACGTTATAACCGTTCATCAGCAATGAACCAAGAGGTGCCACGGCAAATTCGGGCGTCCCCATGTACACCACTTTCAGACTTTTCATAGATTGTATCAGACCTTATTTAAAGCAAATCCAGGAAAAAAATCAATCCTTTGCAACGTTTTTATAGCAGGTCAGATTGTGCCCCATTTTGCTGGCCTTGGTCTCAAGGTAGAATTCATTGTGCTTATTGGCAGGAATCACAAGAGGAATAGTGTCAACTATTTGTATGCCATAGCCTTCCAGACCTGCTCTTTTTACCGGATTATTTGAAATCAGTCTTACCTTGCCCAGACCGAGTTCCCTCATGATACTGGCGCCCACCCCGTAATCCCTTTCATCTTCACCGAATCCCAGTTTAAGGTTGGCCTGTACCGTATCCATTCCCTCATCCTGGAGTTTGTAAGCCTTTATCTTGTTAAACAGGCCGATTCCCCTGCCCTCCTGGTTGAGATAGATCACAGCTCCCTTGCCTTCAGCCTCAACCATCTCCATGGCTTTGTGAAGTTGGGGGCCGCAGTCACATCTCATCGAACCGAAGATATCCCCTGTGAAGCATGAAGAGTGAAGCCTGACCATCACGGGCTCATCCCTGGTCCATGTTCCCTTAACCAGTGCCGCATGCTCCAGTTTATTGCTCTTCTGGCGGAAAGCGATGAACTCAAATTCCCCGTATTCCGTCGGAAGTTTTACTGCATCTCCCTTCTCAATAATGGAATCCCTTTCAAGTGTGTATTTGATGAGATCCCTAATGGCTATGATGCTAATGTTGAATTTCTGCCTGAGTTTTTCGAGGTCGGGGAGTCTGGCCATCGTCCCGTCGTCATTCATTATCTCTACAAGCGCACCTCCGGGCTGTAATCCGGCCATCCTGGTAAGGTCTACAACAGCTTCTGTATGTCCGGCCCTTCTGAGTACTCCTTTCGATTTTGCCTTGAGCGGGAAAATATGACCGGGACGTCCGAGGTCGGATGGTTTTGTTGAAGGATCTACAAGTGCTTTGATTGTCAGGGCTCTGTCCTTTGCTGACACCCCGGTAGAGGTTTCTGGTCCCAGGAGATCAACCGTAACCGTAAACTGGGTTTCGTGAAGCGAGGTGTTTACTCCCACCATTAGATCCAGATCGAGTTCTTCACATCTCTCCTCGGGAAGCGCAACGCAAATTAATCCGCGTCCGTGTTTGGCCATGAAGTTTACCAGTTCAGGTGTTATTAGTTCAGCCGAACAGATGAAATCACCCTCATTCTCTCTGTCCTCGTCATCCACGACAATAATCAGTTTTCCCGAACGGATGTCCTGGATGGCTTCTTCAATCGTGTTAAGCTTAATTTTCATTTTTGTCAAAGTTATTTTCTTTAACGAACGATCCGCGTTTCGTTCCGATGATAAACAGCCCGTAAAGGTAATCCTTTATCTTCCTGAAAAACGCTAAATATGTATCAATATTCATTATTACCGAATCGCTCGAAGCCTTGTAGGTAAGGAAAATCCCGATGGGAAGAAGGATATATGTCGATGCCCACATGCCGGCAGCCGTACTGACAAGATTCTCTTCAACAAACTTTTCTCCCGAGAGCGATATTACATACCAGATCACAAAGAACAGTATCGATATGACAGCCGGTGTTCCCAGTCCGCCTTTTCTTATTATGGCGCCCAGCGGGGCCCCGATAAGGAAAAAGACAAGGCAGGCAACCGAGAGGGTGAATTTCTTGTTCCAGTTCACCTCGTAGCGCTTGATGAATTTGACATCGGTATGAAGATTTTCTCCCTGTGTTGAGAGATAGTTGCTGGCGCTCTTTATGTTTGCAATTGCCCTTGAGACTGCGGTCTTCCTTTCAATCACCCTTAGGGAATCATAGAGGACTTTGGTGTTGAATCCGGGAACCGACTTTACACCTGATTGATTTGCCGAGTCTGCCTGGGCATTCTGGTTTCTTTCGGTGAACAGAAGGGTGCGTGAGAACTCCTTGAAATTCTGATTCACCTTGGTTGTGTATCTTTTATTCAGGGAATCAATGTCGTGGGTGAGCTGAGCAATGTTTTTCATTGCCGCGTTGGTCTTGAAAAGGTCGATTTCGGTCCTCTCCAGATCAAATCCCGAAAGCGATACGACAATCGTCTGTTCCCTGAAAACGTCTTTTCTGAAGGGATGCTTTTTCTCCTCACCGCCCGGTTCTCTCTCCGGCATTTCACTGTATGAGTAGCCGTTATACATAACCATCGACATTGCTGTTTCGTCGGGAGTAACCCTCATGTATGCAGAGTCGGCATATATTACATCGCTGTTTCCACGGTTTTTCCGGTGGTCGTAAATATAAACCCTGTCGAGACGGTTTGTCTCCGGATCCTTGTCAGTTATTTTGATACTGAAACCGTCGATGTCATTATTGAATGTACCGGCCTGCAGGTTGATATCCGGCCTTTTTCTCCTGATATCCTGCAAGAGAGTCCTTGCCTGTCTGTTGGCATACGGCAGCACGTTGTTTGAGAAAAAGAAGGAAACTATGCAGACTGCTGATATCAGGATAATCAGAGGCCTCATAATGCGGCCCAGCGATATACCCGATGATTTGAGGGCAGTCAGCTCACTGTATTCCCCCATGTTCCCGAATGTCATCAGCGACGCCAGCAGTATTGCCAGGGGGAGCGCCATGGGAACGAATGTAAGGGAGAATTGAAACAGGAGTTCGGCCATGATCATCAGTTCAAGACCTTTACCGGCAAGCTCATCAATATACATCCACAGGAACTGCAATATCAGGATGATAAGCACAATGAAGAATGTGAGTATGAGCGGACCGATAAATGATTTAAGTACGAACTTATCAAGTTTCTTCAATGCCCTTCATATTTTAATTTGCAAAATTACTCATTTTTGGCCAGGAATATAATCTGTAAACCGTTATTTAACCATGACAGATTTAACCTTCCCTAAGTCCTGGTTGCATTTCTTGTAAAGCCTTTTATACACCTGATAAGATTTCCGGTTACATGAACCAGATGCCGGTGAATTGTTAATTTATTAACAGTGGCTTTCTGCTAATTTCGAAAAGGTTTATGCCCCGTATCATGTTGCGGGGTTAAGGATTTTGTTAAGAGATGAATTTGCCTGCAGGGACTTCAGCTAATTTTCCTTATGACAGCTTCTGACGTTGTTCATGAATGGCAGGTTCCTTTCCCTTATCCTTCCGATCATCAGATAAGGCAGGAAAAACATTGCGTAGAAAATGCACCACAGAACAAAATTGGGTATGATCAGGATCTTTCTCATCGGCTGATTTATTGAGGAAAGCAATTCTTGTTTTCTAATAACAGAGTCAGCCCGTAATTATTGTACCGGTATGAACATAATACCTGTAAGAATGTATGAAGCAGTTAGGCCTCTTGTCAGATCATGCTCGATGCAGCTGAAAGTGCGCTTGATTGTTCCTCCTTCGCTTGCAGGCACTCCAAACTCTTTGGCAATCTCTCCTCCGGTCATGGTGGCCGGATAGAAGTCAATTACGATATGGTTGGTACCGGGATAGTCGTGTATATCCCCCATCATTCCATCATCTGCCGGATCCTTGAAACCGGGTGCAAAATCTCCTTCAGATAATCTCTGCTGACTGTTTACGGCAGTCGAAACTGTAAGAAAAAATATCAGAAGGCTAATTCTTGCTGTCATTTTGATTGTGTTTGATTGTTATTTATGCTTCAACAATAGATGAAACCCACATGTATCAAATACACAAACACGTATGTATATAATTTTCAAACATGTGCGGTTCTCCCGCATAGGCGGGAACCTTTAAAATAAATTATATACTGATGAAAAAGAATGTTCAGTACTTTTCTGCAATCTTGACTTTTTGTTTAGTGTTTTCTTTCTACCCCCTTCCCAACTATTCTCCACGGGGGAAGGAGCTCGAAGTGAGAGGGATTCATTTCCCCCTTGGGGGAAAGAAGAAAGGGGGTAAGTGCAATGTTTGATTGTTACCCCCTTCCTAACCTTCCCCCACGGGGGAAGGAACATGCGGCTTTTCTCCCATGGGAAAAACAGGAAAGGGGGTTAAAGAAAACAGTAGATTGTAAAAGGAAGGCCGGCAACTGTTTGTTTGGTAGTTAATCAGTATGTGAATTGTGCTAATTTCCAGAAATGGAATCAGTGATAGTTGCCGGCCCGATCCAAAGATATAAAAAAATTCGACATTGACAAAAAAAGAAGCCGGTAATCCTGCTGTCAAAAGAGAGCTGTGGGCCAGCAACGGATTGACAGTGTTTGGAAAACCGGCTCAGTCAAAAGTACTAATAATTAAAATGTGCTAAATGTCTAATATTCAGGTTTTTGACCAACGCCTGCTTTTGTGTGTTAAAGTATAATAATTTGATTATGAACTGTCACTGTTTTCCTTTGGTATTAAAGTCTGAATTAAAATGCAGGTAAACAATCAGGTGCAGTATACTTTTCATTTTATCTCTTCGTTTTTATAATTCACCGGGGTACTGCTAACCAATATTCTATCTCACTTACTACTATGCGACAGATCTTCAAACGCACCAGGGCTCAGATGATGGTTGAGATCCTGAAGGATCCGGAAAGAAAGCCGCTGACCGGGATTTTACAGGACAACCTGAATCTGCTGATTCATCACGGGGAAATGCCTGTCCATTATTTCAGCCGTTATCTTTTCAAGAAGGGAATGACGAACATCCGGGATTACATTCCCAACGGGCTCGCCATGAAAATTGCACCGGCACTGAACGACGGAAAGGTCAAGGATGTATTGGATAATAAACTTTACTTCAGTTTGTTTTACGGGCAATTCGATCTTCCTCTGCCGAAAATACTGATGTATAATCATAGAAACCGCTTCATTGCAGGAAATGATCCGGTGGATATCGGCAGTCTGGACGATTTCAGAGTGCTGATTGAAGATGTTTTCATGAATAATCCCGGTTGTGATGGACTTTTCATTAAGAAGACCTATTCCAGCGCCAGCGGGAGAAATATCTATTCCATTTTGCGGTCTGACCTGAAATCAAACGATCAGTTAATCCGGGATTTGTATTCAGGTGTGAAGGACTCGGCATTTATATTTCAGGAAAAGGTGAAACAGCATCCTGGTCTTGAAAGGCTTAGTCCGGCTTCATTGAACACAATCAGGTTTGATACATTCATCGGTGACGACGGAAAGGTTGAGGTTATTTCCGGATTTCTCAAGATGAGCACAAATGATGCTGTCGTCGACAATGTTATTTCAGGTGGCTGCGGTGTGGGGATCGAAGCTGATTCCGGAAGGTTGAAGCGCTTTGGTTATTCTAAGATCAAACTTATGGGAGTTGATGTTCTAACAGAGCATCCTTTAACCGGAATAAAGTTTGAGGGTTATCCCGTTCCTTACTTTCATGAGGCAATGGATCTGGCAGCAAAGGCTGCTTCTTTTATGCCCGATCTGAGGCTTGTCGGCTGGGATGTCGGCATAGGGGAGAGCGGTCCGGTTCTGATCGAGGGCAATTCCGATTACGGAATAAATTCCAACGACCTGACGTACGGCGGTTATATGGCCAGCGAAACATTCAGGAAGGTCATTAGTGCCGCTGAGAAAAAACTAAAGTAAAACTACCGGAGTTTTTTATTCCTTTTAAATCCGGATTAAAAAGGCAATAATTACAGGGAGTAATGGATGCCGGCTGACTAAGTCAGGGTGAGGTCCTGGGATCCGGATTGCTGCCTGTTTTTCTTTTATAGAACCAAAGATTAGATTAATTGCCTCAATTTGCGTATTCTTGCGATTCCGGACAGTAATTCCTGGCCAATCCGGACAGTGATTCCTGCGTAAAGCGGACACTGGTTCCTGTTGATTCCGGACACTGATTCCTGCTCAAAACGGACATTTTCGTTTTGTGTTATAAAAAAAGACGCTAACCTGCTTAGCGCCTTATCAATATTATTGTCCGGAGAGTTTGTCTTAAGCCGTTTCTGCATCCTGTGTTTTCCTTTCTTCATACTCCTGCTGCAGTAGTTCACCCTGGCGCTTCCGGTAGCTGGGTCCCTTTA
>JBAQCK010000096.1:0-24566 GCA_049294075.1 Bacteroidales bacterium
TGATTCACCACGGATTTCACGGTTCCGATAGCTATCGGGATCACGGATAAGATCACGGATTTTATTATTTGAGACAATCCGTGCATCACCCGTGTTCTCCGAGAAATCCGTGGTTAAAGCAAAAAGAGGCGTTAGTGCGGTAAATATTAAAAAATATTCTTTACTTTTTCCAGGCTCACTCCCAGCAATTTTTCGCAAATTGGAGATAATAAGGCTTCTTCGCCCGTAAAATGAAATACGTTATGCTTATGCAACAGCGATTCACCGGGTTTCAGGAATGCCGCGGGCGAACAACTTTCAAGCTCAAGGAAAGGCCCCATTATACTCCCGTCTTCCAATGGCCCGTCATTATAGGCATTAAAAGCATCGCCGGCCAGCGGATCTAAGTCGGGATTCCATTCCTGGTTGAGATATATTGCCATTGGTTCCACATCGAAAGTAATAATGGTCAGGCGTCCTGAAATGGGATCATAATTTCCGGCAATCGCTTTTGTGCGTCTGGCGCTCATTCCTAATTTACTGCGATATTTCCCGTCCGTTTTCAGGTAGAGCATTCCGCTTTCATACCGGATCCTGTCGGACGGTATCTCCCCGAAATAACCGGTTGTGGCAATAATGCCCAGTTCTTTTTCATCGCCTTCATTATATGGAACAACCGTTACAGCCGAATCGGAAGGATTGAACATATCAAGCATCCAGATACAAACGGTTCCTGTCTTTTCGTCCCATTTATAATCGTTGAGATTGGTGATTTTGTTGTCTGTGGAATATGCCACTACATTTATCCCTTCCGGTAACTGCACTTCGAGTTTCTGTTCAACCTGGCCGGAGGATACAAGCTTAATTTTCCTGTCTGCCGAAATTCTCAAAATATTTCCCTGATAGTTTTTCAGTTCCATATCTTTTGCCAGTGTAACTTCGGTGGATAATGCTTCTTTTACATCCCAGGATTCGGTATCGATGGCTTTCGGAGTATGCCAGCCATCGAAGGACTGTTCCCTGCCGGGTTCAAAAAAAATGGAATACTGTCCACCCTCTGGTCCCAGCCAGAAACGGTTCTCTCCACCATAGCCGTTCATGTGTTCATCAAGTACGTTCGAATTCAAAACATCATGATTGACAAATCCCAGGCTTGCCCCATCGGGCCCGTTTGAGGTACTGGTAAACACTTTTGCCTGATATTTTGGAGAAACGATCACCTCTGCCTTTTCATTGTCCCCTTTTAAGATGATAAGGCCATCATCTTTTTCCTTAAGAAAATTCAGGTCATAACCGTATGTTCCTTTTTTGTATTCATTCATATTCTTCTTTTTGGAATTATTACAACTTGAAAATGCCAGCATCAAAAAAGCGGCTAACAAGGCAGTGGCTCTTATCATGTCAATGAATTTTATTCAGATCAATCAGGCAACTTATCCGCAAACTTATCCAATATTTTGTTACGATCTTCGAAGCAGAGCCATTTTCCGGGGTAGTGTAGAGACACAATATATTGTAGAGACACAATATATTGTGTCTCTACGATGCTGTCTGTCAGATTGTCCGGGATTGTTTGTGGCAATCCAGTTGTTAATCTGTCCGTTGGCAAAGCCCGATATGAAGTAAAAGCAGAAAACAAGAGCCAGCGCGGCAAAATAATACCTGATTTTTTTCTTCTTAAAGAATAGTTTTGGAACAAGGTACAGGTAATTTGTGTAAAAAATCAGGGCGCTTATTACCGCGATGGTGTACCATGTTAACATGAAATCACTTGCCATCCGGTACCTTTTCGACAGAAGGACCGGAACAACAAGAAAAACAACCCAGACCAGGATGTGGAATATGATTCTTGTGTATTTCCCCTTTGTCACTTTCCTCCTTGCTTGGTTGACAAACAAATTACCTTATAAAATTAATCATTCTGAGCGCAGGCTATTCACCGGATTTGCAGATGCGGCTTTTATTGCCCGGAAACTTATGGTTGCAAGAGCAATAATTAAAGCAGCAAACCCGCCTGCAGCAATAATCTGCCAGCCCAGCGTATTTTTCCAGTCGCCAAAGTACTTTTCTGCAATCTCTTTTGTAAGCAATACGTTGTTCGGATCTTCCAATGACTCATACGTACCTGCAAGCAGGGGATAATTAAAAATTTCAAAGAATGAAGGCCCTGCAAAAAATATACCTTTGTCTTCTTTAAATGCCTTTATCGTTGTTCCGTTATCATCAGGTATCAGCAATTTATCATTGTGACTGGCCCAGACAGGAGCGACCTGTTCTACCTGCGGGAAGTTCGTTTTCAATCCTTCGGGTAATGGAAAGGGAACATCTTTTCCGGTATTTGATGCCTCAGCATTATGATATAATGTCAAATATAGGCCATATAACCCGCGATGAAATTATTTTAATTGAATTTCCTTTTCAATCTCAGTGCAACATTTACGAGCATGATAAGAACAGGCACCTCGACCAACGGTCCTATAACCGTTGCAAATGCTGTCTGTGAATTGATTCCGAATACAGCTACAGCAACTGCAATCGCCAGTTCAAAGTCGTTACTGCCGGCAGTGAAAGCCATGGTGGTTGACTTTTCATATCCCTGCCCCATCCATTTTGCAATAAAGAATGTGGAGAAAAACATCAATGCAAAATATATTGTATACGGAACAGCGACTCTGAGAACATCCAGCGGCAACTTTATTATGTTTTCACCCTTAAGCGAGAACATCACAAAGATTGTAAACAGAAGCGCTATCGGAGTTAACCAGGATATTTTTGGAATAAATTTGCCGTAATACCAATCATCACTTTTAGCCCGTCTTAATAATGTATTGGTAATTAATCCTGCAAAAAAGGGTATCCCGAGATATATAAGCACCGTTACTGCAATTTCGGAAATTGAGACCTCTACCACTGAACCGCTCAATCCGAAAAAAGTCGGAAGAATTGTTACGAAAAAATACGCATAAACGGAGTAAAAAAATACCTGGAAAAGAGCATTGAAAGCGACAAGTCCTGCAGCCAGTTCCGTGTCACCTTTTGCCAGATCGTTCCAAACAAGAACCATTGCTATGCAGCGGGCAAGTCCCACGAGAATGACCCCGACCATCAGACCGGGATGATTGTGCAGGAACAGGATTGCAAGAAGGAACATTACTACAGGTCCGATGATCCAGTTCATCGACAATGACAGGCCTAACAATTTGAGGTTTTTAAATACCAGCGGAAGCTTCTCATACCTTACTTTTGCCAGCGGAGGATACATCATGAGAATAAGACCGATGGCGATCGGAATATTGGTGGTGCCTGAGCTTAATGAATTCCAGAAACCTGAAATCCCCGGCCAGAAATAACCAATCAGTACTCCGGCAAACATAACAAGGAATATCCACAGAGTAAGATACCTGTCGAAGAAAGATAGTTGTTTTGTCGTGCCCATGGAAGTCAATTTGAAAATGGGTAAGAATAATTTGAAAATGAGTTAATTTGAAAATTTGAAAATGAGTAATTCATTATGTTGATTTTGAACTGCTAATGATTTTTGACATTATCTTTATCAGTTCATGGATATCTGAAAGCAACTTACTATCAAATGGATAAGTGGGTGTATTCTTACAGATTAATAGCCAATATTCAGTTTCGTCAGCTTCTTTTGCAGCGAGCTTAATTTTATGAATAAAATCTGCCTTGCTTTCAGCATTTTGTGCTTCTCTTACATTAGCCCCAATTGAAACGCCTGATCTTAAGAGTTGTTTCGATAACACATATTTTTTGTTTTCTTCAAGTAACTCACAATACAAAACAATGTCTAATGCAAATCTGAATGACTTGTCGACTATGATATTCTCTTTATCATTCCGCATGTGAACTTAATATTTTCATTTTCAAATTGAACAATTTTCAAATTTCCAAATTAATAAGGCCTTTCAGCAGTTACTGTAATGCTGAAAATTCCGGTTTCTCCTGTTTTAAAAGAATTCAGATCTTTTTTGTCATTGAATCCGGACAATACCGATTCCGGCAAAGATATTTCCTTTTGTTTGTGTACTTTAATATTCCTGAATCCGGAATTTTCAATTATATTCAGGTATTCTGATATTTCGCTTGCCCCTGATACACATCCTACATACATCTCAGCATCTTTTTGTAGTTTTTCGGGCAGATTACCTTTAACAACAACATCCGAGACACAAAAATGAGAACCTGGGTTTAATACTCTAAAAATCTCCCTGAATGCTTTAGATTTATCCGGTACCAGATTAAGTACACAATTGGAGATGACAACGTCAAATAATTTATCTTCAAACGGCATTGCCTCAATATCTCCCAATACAAATTCAACGTTTTTGTAATTTAGCTTTGCACAGTTTTCCCTGGCTTTCGTTACCATCTGTGCCGTCATATCGAGACCTGTCACTTTTCCGGTTTCACCAACTATTGCCCTTGCAACAAAACAATCATTTCCCGCACCGCTTCCAAGATCAAGTACGCGGTCTCCCTGTTTTATGCCGGCAAAGTCAGTTGGAATTCCACAACCAAGATTCAGATCAGCATCAGGGTTATAACCTTCCCTGTTTTCATAACTATCACTGAATATTGTATAAACAGGCCCTGAACCACAGCAGGACGTGCTGCCACAACAACTTCCTGACTTATCCGGCTGGTCTGCGATTTGCCCGTATTTCTCTTTTACTATTTTCTTAAGGTTTTCCGGTTCCATATTTTTGTTGTTTTATCCATTTATTCCCGGCTTTATTTTTTCCTGATAAAGTTTATAAAAATCATTTTTGATCTTGTCCCGGGTTCTTCTGAATTCACTAAGGATAAACTCCTCAGCCCCGCTCTTAAGCGAAGGATCTTCATAGCCCATATGTAAACGATGTTTCACTTTTCCTGTGAAAACCGGGCAGGTCTCATTTGCATCATCACAGACAGTAATCACAAAATCCCATCTGTCATTAATGTACCTGTCAACATTTCCGGGTTTATGCCCGCTTATATCAATTCCTGCTTCAGCCATTACTTTTACAGCTGTGGAATTGATCCTTGAAGAAGGAAATGTCCCTGCAGAATGCACTTCGATATTTTTATCGAATGACTGAAGAAAGCCATGAGCCATCTGGCTGCGGCAGCTGTTGCCGGTACAAAGAATCAGGATTTTCATGTTTATTAAAAATTTCCTTTGATGGAACAAATATAAAAACATTTCGTATATTTGCGAAATATCAAAATAAAAATATTTATTTATGTCAGGCAAACTGGAATTCACTCAGGAAGTGCAGCAGATAGCCAGAGTTTCAAAAGCGCTGAGTCACCCGGTAAGGGTTTATATCATACAGAAACTTGCTAAAATGGATTCCTGCTGTTACAGCGGGGACCTGGTCGATGAACTTCCTGTTGGCAGGTCTACCCTGTCACAACATCTGAAGGAGTTGAAATATGCAGGACTGATCCAGGGAGAGATCAGCCCTCCCTATATTAAATACTGCATCAACAGGGAAAACTGGGAAGCTGCCAGGCAGCTTTTACTTTCGTTCCTTAATGAAGATAATGCAGAAGAAACAAATTGCGAATTAAATGAAATTGCAGATAACAAATCCCGCGATTAACTCATTTTCAAATTTTCAAATTACCCAATTTTCAAATTTTCAAATTAATCATGGAAATAAAAATTTTAGGAACAGGCTGCCCAAAATGCCTTACCCTCGAAAGAGTTACCCGTGAAGCTGTTGCAGAAACAGGTATCGATGCAACAATCGAAAAGGTGGATGACATAGTTAAAATATTGGAGTACAGGATTATGCATACACCCGGACTGGTTATTAACGGGAAAGTAGTTCTCAGCGGCCAGGTACCAACGGTCAATAAGGTGAAGGAAATTCTCATTCAAAACCAATAATTCGGAAACCATGAAGACAATCAGATTGATTATTATCGCGTTGATGTTCATCCCTTTTGTTGCATGCAACTCACAGCAGGCAAATAAACAGGCAGAATCTTCGGACAGCAACTCCGATAAAATTGAAGCTTATTATTTTCATTTTACTGCCCGGTGTGTGACGTGCAACACTATTGAAGCAAAGGCAAAGGAGAATCTTCAAACATTATATCCGAACCAGTTTAACCAGGGATTGATAACATTTCAGTCTTTGAACCTTGAAGAATCAGTTAACAAGCCGCTTGCAGACAGACTTGGTGTTTCAGGGCAGACTCTTCTTTTAGTGAAGGGTGATAAGAAGGTCAATCTCACCAACGAAGGTTTCCTGTATGCGGTTGCCAAACCCGAAAAATTCAGGGAAATAATCAACGAGAAGGTTGACGGTCTGCTGGCTCATTAGCTAATGGAATTTCTCACAAATTTACTGGATAACAGCACAATGCCATGGTTGACGGCATTGCTGCTGGGTTTAATGACTGCAATAAGCCCCTGTCCGCTGGCCACAAACATTACTGCAATCGGATTTATAAGTAAAGACATTGAAGACCGGAACAGGGTGTTCATCAATGGCCTGGTCTATACTCTTGGCAGGGCAATCACCTATACTGCAATCGCATTGATAATCTTCCTCGGCGCCGACCAGCTAAAGTTTGGAGGATTCTTTCAACGGTATGGAGAGAAGATAATTGGTCCCTTGCTGATCCTGATAGGTTTATTTATGCTCGATATTATCAGAATAAACTTTCCCGGATTTAACAGACTAACCTCAGGGATGCAGGATAAAAAGAAATGGGGTTATCTTGATGCCTTACTGCTTGGTTTGCTTTTTGCCCTTGCATTCTGCCCGTACAGCGGCGTGCTTTATTTCGGGATGCTTGTTCCCCTTACAGTTTCAAGTGCCTCCGGACTTTATCTCCCGGTCATCTTTGCAGTGGCAACGGGGATACCGGTGATAATCATAGCATGGGTACTTGCATATACAGTTTCAGGGATCGGTAAAGTCTATAACAAGATCAAATCATTTGAACTCTGGTTCAGACGGATCATTGCCATCCTGTTCATTGCTGTCGGGATTTATTATATAATTCGGGTTTATATGTAATTTTTTTAACAAGATGTTATGTTATTTCACGAAATAACATCCTTAATAACAATTTTCAGATTTTCAAATTGACTCATTTTCAAATTTTCAAATTAGCATGGAACTCAAAAAAGAATTAAAAATACTGTTCTGGATAGCAGCTGTTTTTGCCTTTGCATTTTTCTTACCCATAGAGAGTGCCAGATTTAATACAGCAATAGCAGCAACACTTGATTTGGTAAAATGGTATGCACGGGAGCATGTTATTCTCTGTCTGCTTCCCGCGTTTTTTATTGCAGGTGTTATATCTGTCTTCGTCAGTCAGGCTTCAGTTCTAAAGTACTTTGGTGCCCGGGCAAAGAAATGGGTAGCATATTCTGTAGCCGCCGTTTCAGGAACAATACTTGCTGTCTGTTCATGCACAATCCTTCCGCTATTTTCAAGTATACACAAAAGAGGAGCAGGGCTTGGTCCGGCAATTGCATTTTTATACTCAGGCCCGGCGATAAATATTCTAGCTATTATCCTGACTGCAAGGATCCTTGGATTTGAAATGGGAGTTGCACGTACAATAGGTGCAGTCTTTTTCAGTATAATTATAGGGTCAATCATGGCCATTATCTATCGCGAGGAGGAAAAAGCCAAGAAGGAAGAACAGATGAATATTGTTCCCCCGCCTGAGAAAAGACCGATGTGGCAGACATCACTTCACTTCTTCACCCTCGTTCTGATACTTGTTTTTGCCAACTGGGGAAAGCCTGCAGAAGGTGATACAACAAGTACCTGGTATTTTATATGGTACTATAAATGGTGGATCACCGGCTTCTTCAGTCTTGTCATGGGCTATTCGCTTATTAAAATTCTTAAGATCAAATGGCAATGGGTGCTTGGTGCAGCAGTTGCAGTAATTGCATCAATAATTCTGTCAAATAACCTGATTGAAAGTGATAAACTGAGGCCTCTCGTACCAATGCTTGTCGGAATAATTGCATTGAGTGTTATTACAATCCTCGATAAGGTGGATGAAGAAAATAAAGCGTGGACAATTGCAACATGGGATTTCGCAAAACAGATACTTCCATTACTTGCCATCGGAGTGGTTACCGCCGGTTTCCTGCTTGGATCAACTCATGACGGGAAGACCATAGCCGGAGTGATACCAAATGAGTGGATATCTGCTCTTGTCGGAGGTAATTCGGTATTTTCAAACTTCTTTGCATCAGTTGTGGGTGCATTCATGTATTTTGCAACCCTTACTGAAGTTCCAATTCTGCAGGGACTTATTGCATCAGGAATGGGGAAGGGACCAGCACTTGCACTTCTGCTTGCAGGACCATCACTTTCGTTGCCAAATATGCTTGTTATACGCGGAGTGATTGGCACGCAGAAAACAGTGGTCTATGTGTGCCTTGTGATTGTCATGGCCACAATAACAGGCATAATTTACGGCTCCATTTAAGGAAAAAGTACGAAGATTTACGGTTTGATTTTTTCGAATAATCCAATAAGTTTTGTTTTGTAGATCTCCGTTATCTGTGGTTCATGTTCCCCGATTGGTTTAACAGGGATCAGATCTATCACCTCTGATGCTGATAAACCGGACTTGTACATCAGGTTAATTGAAGCAATAATTGTCTCACGGATCGATTTCTTTCCCTCTTCCTCCGAAAGGCCGATTTGTTCACCTATCCCCGCGAGTTCCCTCCACTGGAACCAGAAATATGTGGGAAGCATTGCCGACATAATCGCGTAGCTTTCAAGCTTTTCTTCGGAGACTTCAAAAGTTGTTCCGAGAGATCCTAACATATTCAAAACCTCTTTCTTAACTGACGGATCGAATCCTGAAGCAAATGTGACCGGATTGTAGCCTTCATTTATGTATGAAGTGGCATTAGGTATCAATCTGACCAGATTGCTGACATGTGCCAGCTTCAAAGCCAGTTTCGGCAGATTAATTTTCGGAGCGAGTGAAATAACGACTGCTTCCGGTTTGATTTCATTTTTTACCATTTCAAGGGTATCCATTACCACCTGGGGGTGGAGGGCAATGAAAACGATATCCTGGCAGGCTGCTGTCTTTGGATCGGATGCAACAACTTCAGGAAACTGATTTCTGAGGCTGGCAAGGACTTCAGGGTTAGTGTCCGTAACAATAATTCTCCCGGGAATTACATTCTTATTCTTAAAACCCTGGAGAAGGATTCTTGTTACCCTTCCGCCACCGATAAAACCAATTGTCTTTTTCATCATAATATAATTTTGATCATAAAGGTATGATGGGACCGCACATTATTGAAAATTATATTCATCACGTGTTTGCGTTTGGAATCAATCATGTGGGTTTCATAAGTCTTTTTATAGATGGAACATATTAGATCATTTCCGTTCTTCAGTGCCTTGATGTCATTGTGAATTTTTCTGCTTTTTCCATTCCCTGGGCTTCAGCTGACACAGGCAGGAACCCGACAAACGGTTGCTGATGTCAGTGTTCAATGGTAATCCGTCCCTTTCCCAGTCGACAATACCACCGGCCATGTTTGCGACATTGTCATACCCGTGAGAATTCATGAACACCACTCCTTCCCGGCTTCTCAGTCCTACAGTATCAGCAAAAACAAGTGGTTTGTCATCCGGCAGCTCTTTGTAATGTTCTTCAAGCTTACTTAAGGGCAGGTAAACCACCTTGTCAGCCTTAAACATCTTGAAAGCGCTCAGATAGTCTTCACGCACGTCGAAAATTATTGCCCCCTTTTCACAAAGTGCAAAGGAATCTCCTGGCGTCAGGTTATGGACACCATGTGAAAAGAAACCGGCAGGGAACCATTTATTCACTGTATATGGTTTGTTTACTTCTTTCGTATTTGACTATTTGAATTTCTGCAAATTCCTTAAAATGTTTTCTGAGTAGTTTCCGGTTTTCGTAAATTTACGAAAAGTTGTGTTAATCAGATAACATTTCAATGAACTAAATTGATTCCTGGTTCCAATCCATCTCACTTATACTGTTAAAATATTATTGTTTCAGTTTTTGCCTCTTTTTACTTAAATTTGTTAGCCAACCCTGAAAAATATTATCGATAAACTGGCAGCGAGGCAACGTAAAAATGCACTTGTAACCCGATTCGGGGAGCAGTCAGCCTCCTTTACAAGCCATTTTTACAATGAAACGCAGACAAGACGTGATTTTATTGATCCGTTTTTCAAGGCACTCGGCTGGGATATTGATAATGAACAGGGTTACGCCGAAGCATACAGGGAGGTAATCCACGAGGATAAACTGAAAGTTGAAGGCTCCCTGAAAGCTCCCGATTATTCTTTCAGGCTGGTTGGCGGAAAACGGTTGTTCTTTGTTGAAGCTAAAAAACCAAGTATTTTTGTAAGAGAAGATATTCAGCCGGCCTACCAGGTAAGTTCGAATTATTTCACAGGGCTGATGAAAAATATAACTCAGGACTGTTTGACCTTAAGAAAGATTTGATTTGTGAATCGCTGAGGATAGAAAATAAGGTCATAAAAACTATCATTAATGAGCTTTATTATCCGGAATGCCCCTATGAATTTTCTGTAATCCCTGTAGAAATTCTCGGGAGCGTTTACGAACAATTCCTTGGCAAGATTATCAGAATTACCCCGGCACACCATGCCAAAATTGAAGAAAAACCGGATGTAAGAAAAGCAGGAGGGGTTTATTATACGCCGCAGTATATTGTCGATTATATCGTGCGGAACACGGTTGGCAGAATGATTGAGGGAAAGACACCGGCAGAAATATCAAAAGTAAAAATTGTCGATCCTGCATGCGGAAGCGGGAGTTTCCTGATTGGCGCACTACAGTGCCTGCTCGACTATCACAAGAACTATTACAGTAATCACGGCAAACCCTCAAAAGGCAAAAGGGAAAATCCACTGACTCCTGACGGGCAGCTTACCACCGCTGAAAAGAAGAGGATACTTCTGAACAATATCTTTGGTGTGGATATTGATTCAAATGCAGTTGAAGTGACAAAGCTCAGCCTGCTGCTGAAGTGCATGGAAGGTGAGACCGAAGCATCCATTAACCAGCAGTTCAGACTTTTCAACGAAGGGGTTCTTCCAACTCTTGACAATAACATCAGAAGCGGCAACAGCCTTATTGACACAGATTTTTACGACAGCCGGCTTGATTTCGGTGAAGACAGGAAAATTAAGCCATTCAGCTGGCAGGCATCATTCCCGGATGTATTTAAACAGGGAGGTTTTGATGTTGTTATTGGCAATCCTCCATATGTCAGGCAGGAACTTCTTGGAAAGCAGAAAGAATATTTCCGTGAACACTTTCAGGTATACCACGGAATGGCTGATCTTTACAGCTATTTCATTGAAAAGAGCCTGAAGCTGATTAATCCCGAAGGTTTATATGGGGTTATCGTTGCAAATAAATGGATGCGTGCCGGCTACGGTGAACCTTTGAGAAGGTTCCTGAAAAGCCATCAACTTTATGAAATTATCGACTTTGGCGATCTGCCTGTTTTTGAATCCGCCACGACATATCCCTGCATAATTATAGCTGGAATTCCGGGCAGGGATGGGGGTCAGGTTAAACTTACAATTCCAAAAACCTTGATATTCCATTCTCTCCCGGAATATGTTGAGCAAAACCACAGCACCCTGAATAAAGACTCGTTAAATGATGAAGGATGGAGTCTGGCTGGTGAGCATTCTCAACATTTGTTGGAAAAAATCAGAGGATCAGGGATCCCATTAAAGGAATATGTCAATGGGAAAATATTGTATGGAATTAAGACCGGTCTTTACGAGGCATTTGTTATTGACCGTGAAACCAGGGACCGGCTGGTGGCTGAAGATCCCGGATGCAGCGAAATCATAAAGCCTTTTCTTGCTGGAAGAGACATAAAAAGATACCGGGAACCAAAAAGTGGAAAGTTCCTGATTTTTACCAGGCGGGGAATTGAAATAAAAAAATATCCTTCAATACTTCAGCTACACAAAGATCTCGATGTCGCAAAACTTATTCCCCAAAAAGAACAGATAACCACCAAAATCGCACATTTTGAAAGCAAAATAAATGAGCTTGTATACAGGATATACGGATTGACCGGGGAGGAGATAAGAATAGTAGAGGGTAATTAATGAAATTCCTCTTCTTGCTTTCTTAGGCAACTATTTCTTCCTGAACTACCGTGCAATATTCTTCCCTATTACCGGTTTTGTGCGGTTTTTATGGGCTGAAAAAGAAAACTGATAGATATCTAAGCTATAAAATATATTTTTATTGTAAAAATGAGTGTCCCGGCTTATGTTTTTTGGGAAGCTTGTACGTTAGCGGGATAGGCAGTGAGTAGCTGTCCTCCAGCCTTGAGGGCTGGACTTCCATCCCGATAGCTATCGGGAGCCCCGGTCCCATCCGGGGCAGGGGTAATATTTCCAATCCGACCCCGGAGGGGTGGCCTTCAATTTCTATAAGCAGTTAGAAGTCAACCTCTCCGAGGTTGCACATGTTGTGTGGTACACTTTTCCCGGGGTGAGACCCGGGCTACTGGAAGTCGACACTCCAGGTGTCGTTAAGGATATCCTGCATGTTCGGTAGGCAGAAAATAATTAAGAACAATAGTTTCATTCTTAGTGGCCTGACTTCCGGCGGTCCCGGCACTGCCCGGGATTCATGGACATAAAATAAAAACAACAAAAAAAAGGTTATCGGCCGGATATAAAAGATCTATGCGATTATTGTCCCAGGTGATGAAGCCAGCCAATCATCATAAAGATTCCACAATAATCCACTCCGGCATAAAATTCTGGTCATAATTACTTCATCTTGACTTTGGGTGTCTTTCGAAAAAAACAGGACATAGGATGAGATCAGAATAGTGGAGGGTAATTAACCCTATTCCTCCGCCTTCTTTTCGACCCGGTTATTTCTTCCTGAACAACCTTGCTATATTCTTCCCGATTTCATCAAGCTTTTCGAACGAATCGAACATGATGGGTTTATGAGATCAATAAAATCGCCGCCCACGCCCGACTGCATTGGATAAAGCATCATGTAACTGTTTGACTGAAAATAGATAATAAGATAGTGAGGGACTCTTGACATGCTTTCCTGGAAGGAGGGCCGGTATTCCCGGCTCAGGATAATAATGAGATTATCGTCATTTTCAATATCACGCGAGAGTATCAGAAAATCATCCCGGTTGGTGAAATTTCTGAACCCGGCTTCAACCGGGTGTGAAGCAAACAAACTGGCAAGCAGAATGGATGTCGGAACCGAAAATTTCAAAAGTTACAGACCGGCAAAAAGTCCAATCCCCATCGGGGCAATGAATGTATATAATCCAAATATGATACTTTATAAACTGTGTTTCTTAAACTGAACAAGATCGATTTCCAGACCTGCAAGAAACATAATGTAAAGAAGTCCTGCCGTACCGGAAAGTATAATACTGCTATCCCTGAGAATAAGGTTAAAACCGTTGAGGCCGATTATTGCCCCGGCAACTATTAACCCGGGGATGTGAGGCCATCTGATCCTGTTGAACAGCAGGGGGAGCCAGCAGGATTATGGTCAGTATTACCAGGAACTGAAAAACAGGATTTTCAAATGGCAGAGATAAGTAGAAAGCGTCTTGAAAAACATAGACGGTAGAATCATAGTCTATATAATACCAATTATCATCTTAATTGCATCTTTCTGCATCCGTATGTGTAAGCAACATTGATGATTTGCAGGTTTTATGGTATAGTTAAAATCAGAAAGGCTGCATCCTCTCGATGCAGCCCTCCTTCGTTTACAAACCTAACCCTATCTAACCTAACAGCTGCTGAAGCTGCCCACTATATACTGTCTTTTTTCTTTTTCTCCAGGGGGATTATTCCTGCCATTTCTCCGATTATATTTACCAGCTCGGTTCCTGCCGGGACAACTATTTTGGCATTATTCCCGAGTGATGCTTCCAGAGCCTCAAGTTTTCTCAGCAACTGGGCATTTCCGATAAAATATTTATCTGCGGCTTCATTTACAAGTCTGATGGCTTCTGCTTCACCTTCAGCATGCAAAATCTTTGCCTGTTTATAACCTTCAGCCTCCTTTATCTTTCCTCTTTTTATTCCGTCTGCAACTGTTTCGGCGGCAGTAGCCGAATCGATTGCTGCAATTTTTTCATTTTCGGCTTTTACTACCTTATTCATGGTTTCCTGAACGTCCGAAGGAGGGTCTATCTGTTTTAATTCGGTACGGATAATTTCAATTCCCCAACCCTTTGTTTCTTTATCGAGGGTTGCAAGCAGCTCCGTGTTGATTTTCCCCCTTTCGCTGTTTGCTGACTTTAGAGTAAGCGTGCCGATAATATTACGAAGCGTTGTTCGGGCAAGCTGGACAATCTGCCATTTATAATTATTAACGTCATACGTTGATCCCTTTACACTCGCTTCATCTGATTTTACCCTGAAATAAACCTGGGCATCGACGCTTGCATTAAGATTATCATTTGTGATTATTTCCTGTGGCTGGGCATCCACCATCTGCTCAGTTACATTTATAACAAATATTCTGTCAATGACCGGAATAATCCAGTGAAATCCGGGAAGGGCAAAATTATGGTACTTTCCAAGTCTCTCAATCAAACCCCGTTCAGTTGGCCGTACAATTCTGATTCCTGCAAAAAAGATCACCACAACCGGAATAATAAAATACAAATAGTTCATTTAATTTCCTCTCTTTTAATAAATTATTATGTTACAATATGCCAATGGCAGGCCGTTGAGCCGGTATGTTTTTAAAATATCTTCATGCAATTAAATCGGACCGGTATTCCTTAAGTCCGACAGTTTCTTCGAATGCCCTTACAAACTTCATCAAAAAGGTTAAATAATCCTCCGTCTCAAAATAATTATGAATCTCGTCCGGAGAGGAAGGAATATCCTCAAAGCGGCTGGTGCGTGAAGTTTTACCTGTTTCTGATCTCGTAAAATCGATACGCCTGCCATTTAAACGGTTATAAAAATGCCAGCCATTTTTATAACGTGTTTTTAAAATTTCACCTCCGAATATGTCAAAAATCAGCAATGAGGTTTCACAACTCCGGGGATCTTCATGATTGACAGGAGTCACCTCCTTTGTATGATCCTGATCAAGCGTACGTAAAATTGCTTTTTTCAAAATGGCTCTGTTAATCATTACTTTACATAATTATAAAACATTCAGATAACATAAGATACCTGAACTTCTTTCCTGCAATATATTATTATTGCCGAAAGAAATTACATATTAAAGGTAAAGAATGCGAGCCGGAAAGGTGTTACAGAATTTGAGTAAAAAGTTACATAATTTACATATCTGATAAATCACCTCTCCTTCAGCGATCAGAATTTTAAATGTCAGATAAACAGGTAATTATCTGAAGTTAGTTTCACTTTTTGAAAGCAGAAACATTAACCACCGATAAAAGGCATTGCCGGTCATCCCCGGCAACCACACCTTCCATGTAAACGGAGCATAATGGCTTACCGTCGTATCCCAGTAAAACTTCGCAGGATTCCTTAATATTACTTGTAAAGACCTTACTGAAAAAACTGTTGAACACAGATTTTGAACTTTCAGCAACAAATAACTTAAAATTGCTGTTTACCAGGCTAAAGCGCTTTTCTCCAAGCATCTCTGCTCCGGTAAAGTTCAGTTCACTGATACTTCCGTCTTTTTCAAGCGTAAAATAGCCGAGCGGGGCGAAGTCGTACAACATTGTGTATTTTTTCAGAGCGGTTTCGGCCGTTTCATAGGCTTCGCGGAGTTCTTCATTCTGCATTTCCAGTTCTATCTGGTGCACCTGCAGTTCATGAAGCAGCTTCTTCACGTCAGCTTCAATAACCTGTTTGCCAGTTTTCTTTTTTGCTTTCAGCTTTTCTTCAGCTTTCAGACGTAATATCCGGGCATCTGTCAGATTTTTTCCTTCAGTATTCATGTCAGAGTTATCTTTTTAATGTTAAAAAAATTCCGGTTGGTTTTTTAAGGGTGTTTAGCAGTACACTGGCGAACCATTCAACTTCCGATATCTTCATGCCGGCTGCTATTACCTGCATTTTTAATTTGTCACCAGGTCCTTCATTAAGCAGTTTATTCAATTCTTTTTCACTGTTTTTTCGAGAAGATTCCGGAACAAACATCTGAATAAAATTCCGGTTTAATGCCTCTTCACGGGTTTTTCCGAAAAATATTTCAGCCTCACGACTGAACTCCAGTATATCTGAGTCAGTCGATAATTCAATTATAACATCTGAAGATGAGTTGATCAGCAAACGGGTGATCTGCTCTGTTTCGTGCAATTTTACTTCAGTCAGTTTGAGATCGGTGATATTTATAAAGGTTATTACCAGACCTTCTATTCTGTCATCCAGTGTACGGTAGGGCATAATCCGGACGAAAAACCATCGTCCGTCCCTTGTAGGTATTTGTTTTTGAATGAATACAAGGGTTCTTAATACTTCGGCAGCATCTGAAGCCAGTTCGGGGTAAACAAGTGCGGATACCTGGTCAGTGAATGGCCGTCCGATATCGCTTTTTATAAGTTTAAAAATCTTTGTTGCCTGATTGGTGAACCGGCGTATATTCAATTCCTTGTCCAGGAACAAAGTCGCAATATCAGTGCTGTTGAGCAGGTTCTTCATATCATTGTTCACCCGCGAAAACTCATCAACCTTCGATTGCAGTTCGGCGTTCACGGTCTGGAGTTCTTCGTTCAGGCTTTGCATCTCTTCTTTTGAAGTTGTGAGTTCTTCATTGGTTGACTGCAGTTCTTCATTTGTCGATTGCAGTTCCTCATTAGATGATTTCAGTTCCTCCTGCGATGTCTGCATCTCTTCACGAGTGCTCTGCATCTCTTCACGGGTATGCTGCAGCTCTTTCTCCAGTTCCGATTGCCTGATGCTGCTAATTAGTTTTTTCCCTTTTCCGGCCTGCAATCTGGCAGTTTCAGTTTCGGGGACATCAGTAAAAATTATCATCACGCTGCCAGATAAAGCCTCAGGCTTTTCAATCCATTGGATATTGACATTTATGGGATGGGAATCGCCATTTGTTCCCACTCTTACATTATTCAAAACCACAGCTTCCTTTTTCATTATGGCTTTCCTGAAAGCAACAGGAAATTCCTCGCGCAAACCTTCACGCAACATTGCAAATATATTAAGGTTTGCTTTACCGACAGCCGGCTCAAGATATTTGCCGGTGCGGCCGCTTGTGTAAAGAATGTCGCCATTATCGTTCACAAGAACACCGGCAGGTGAAAAATGCTTTAAGAGCAGCTGGTCGGCAAGTATCTGTATGTTTGAAACTGATTTTACCGGTGCGGAATTCTCAACATTTACCGGTTTGTTTCTGGAAAAGGAGGAAGGGAAGTCATACAGATCAGGGCCAAGTGAAGTCAGGGAGCGTTTGTAGATTTTCAGCTTTGAATCAATTGATGTGAAAAGATGGCTTTGAGTACCAAGCGTTTCAGAGCTGCCCAAAACCATAATTCCTTCAGGATTAATGCTATAGTAAAACATGCCCAGCAATTTTCGCTGAAGCATGGGATCCAGATATATAAGCAGGTTTCGGCACGACAGGATATCGATCTTGGTGAAGGGGGGATGCATTATAATGTTATGGTGTGCAAACACTATCATTTCCCTGATTTCGGTGCAGACCCGATAACCGTCATCAGTGGAAGAGAAAAAACGGTTCAGGCGGTCGGCTGAGATATCGGCAGCGATGTTTGAGGGGAATACACCCTTTCTGGCAATTCCGACAGCATCGATATCAAGATCTGATGCAAATACCTGTAAAGTAACCCTTCCGGGATGATTGAATTTTTCAATTGCTTCCCTGAATACAATTGCAAGTGAATATGCCTCTTCTCCGGTTGAACACCCGGGGACCCATGCCCTCAATACTGAGCCTTCAGGCAGTTTGTCGATATAATCAGGAATAACCTTTGTTTTAAGCTTTTCCCAGACAGCAGGATCGCGAAAGAAATTGGTTACGCCAATCATAAGTTCCTTGAAAAGAATGTTGGCTTCCTTCGGATTCTCCTGTAAAAAGTGGACATATGAAGATATCCTGTCAATTTTATGGACACTCATACGTCTTTCAATACGGCGATACACGGTATTTTTCTTATAGAGGGAAAAGTCATTACCGGTATGGGTTCGCAGGAGGATTATTATTTTTTCGAGTGAACTCTGATCTTTGATCTCTATATCCAGGCCTGACCTGACGACCGGAATCTGCTCAAGGAATTGAATCAATCTGGAAGGCAACAGGTTGGCCGGTGCTACAATATCAGCAAGTACCGAATCGATTGCATTTCGGGGCATGCTGTCATATTTAGCAGTGGAAGGTTCCTGTACCATCACTATTCCGTTCTTTTCCTTTATTGCCCGGAGTCCGATACTTCCGTCGGAACCCATTCCTGAAAGAATGACACCGATACTCAGTTCATTCCTGTCGTCGGCGAGGGATCGGAGGAAAAAATCGACCGGAAGCCGCAGTCCTCTTGATTCCATAGGTTCAAACAGGTGAAGAACCCCCTTCAGTATTGACATACTCTTATTTGGAGGGATTACATATACATGGTCGGGTTTTACTGCCATACGGTCTTTAACCTGCAAAACCTGCATTCCGGTGATACGCTGAAGCAATTCCGGGAGCATACCCTTTTGTGTCGGATCAAGATGCTGAATAACAATATATGCCATCCCGCTTTTTTCAGGCACATTGCTTATAAATTGCTCCAATGCTTCAAGCCCGCCTGCCGACGCCCCGATTCCAACGATTGGAAACCTATCGGTACCTGGCCCGGCAGTCTCTTTTGTTGATGCTTTGGATTTCAGACCACTTGTTTTCACTCGTACGTATTAAGATTAATTCACCGGTGGTACGAAATAATTACCGGTTGCATATCTGTTACTTGTATATAACAGAATCAAGTCATATACAATTACATATATGCACAAAATAAATAAAAAATATCGGATTCAACACTATCAGGCAGCTGTTTTATTATCATCAGGTTAAAATCTCGGTCGGAATAATTCCAGCAGGTATTTTATTTGCGACCATTGTAATACTTAAGAGCCTCCGGCATGAATTGGTTCAGCTTTCTTATCCTTGTTTCATCAGAAGGGTGTGTGCTAAGGAATTCCGGCGGACTTCCTCCTCCTGCTTCTGCCATTCTTTGCCAGAAGGGAATTGCTTCCCTGGGGTCATAGCCTGCCATTGCTGAAAATATTAGTCCATACTGGTCAGCTTCTGTTTCCTGCTGCCGTGACCAGGGCAGCATGGCTCCGAGCTGACTTCCAATACCATAAGTTGTCATGAACAGATTCTGTGTTTCCTGAGGTTTCTGGGATAAGGCGACCTCCAATGCCATACCTCCCATCTGCTGGACCAACGCCTGGCTCATTCTTTCGTTGCCATGTTTGGCAATGGAATGCGCAATCTCATGACCGATAACAATTGCCAGTGCTGTTTCATTTTGGGTTACAGGCAATAAGCCTGAGTATACGACCACTTTTCCGCCGGGCATGCACCATGCATTTACTACCTCTTTGTCGTCAATGGTGTTGAATTCCCAGGAATATCCTTCCAGAACTGATTTTTTTTCCTCGGTATTATAGAACTCTGTTATTGCCCTGGCAATTCTTGCTCCGACCCGGTCGACCATTGCAGCAGCGCTGCTGCTCCCGGAGCTTAGAACCTTGTTGTCTTTCAGGAATGTATTGTATTGGCTGACTGCCATTAACCGTAACTCTGATTCCTTTACAAGACTCAGCTGTTTGCGGCCGGTTACCAGATTTAAAGCACATCCGGCAAGCAGACAGGCACAAAGTGATATTAACAAAATGTTTTTCATGGTTTTCGGAGATTACATTTAAATTCTTAAAGTGTTTCCTTCCTCACTTATTTAAACAACATAAATTTAACTTCACAGACCGGTAAATCTGTTACATAATTTTTGGGAAAAATTACAATATTCCCACCACCCCGGGGAATTTTAGCACCGGAATCATGTAACTCTTACAGGAAATTGTGTAACACATTCCAGTATTACAAGCGCTACCTTTCGCACTAAATCTAAAATGTAATGAAACCCTCATGTATCAAATACATAAACACGTATGTATATAATTTTCAATCATGTGCGGTTCCATCATACCGTTAAAATCAAAATTATATACTGATGAAAAGAATGAAAATGCTTACAATTACTGTTTTAGGTGCAATTTTGATTCTGTCAGGTTGTGCTTCATGGAACAGAACGCAGAAGGGCGCCGTTGTCGGAACAGCTGCAGGCGGTGCAATGGGAGCCGTTATCGGCAGGGCATCAGGAAATACTGCCCTGGGTGCAATTATCGGAGCTGCCGTAGGTGGTGGTGCAGGCGCAGTAATTGGCCGCCAGATGGACAAACAGGCTGAAGAAATAGAAAAGAGTGTACCGGATGCAAAGGTTGAACGGGTAGGAGAAGGAATCGTTGTGGAATTCAACAGTAATGTCCTGTTCGGCTTTGACCAGTCTGCTATTTCAGGCGATGCCAAAACCAACCTTGATAATCTTGTTACAGTTCTTGACAAGTATCCCGATACGGATATTGAGGTTCAGGGTCATACCGATAGTAAAGGGAGCAACGCCTATAATCAGTCCTTGTCTGAAAGAAGGGCAGGTGCAGTATCAGCATATCTTAAGGGAAAAAACATTGCTGCCAGTCGGGTTGTAATAAAAGGATTTGGCGAGACTCTTCCAAAATATGCTAATGATACTGATGAGGGACGAACCCGGAACAGAAGGGTGGAATTTCTTATAACCGCAAATGAAAAGATGAAAGCTGAAGCTGCAAAAGAGGCTGGCTTATAATAGTCACGATTGAAATACTTAATATGAAACAAAAATGAAAACGAAATTACTTACTTTATCGGCAATCTTTATTTTATCAACAATTGCACTGCAGGCCCAGGTCGGATTTGGCATTCTGGGAGGTGTGAATTTTCAGAATATAAACGGGAAGGATAAATCGGGTGATAAGCTTGAGAATGGTCTGCTGACAGGATTTCACGCCGGAATCAATGTGAACATCCCCGTTGCAGGTGATTTTTATTTTCAGCCGGGACTGCTATTTTCCGTCAAGGGGGCAAAGAATGACTTCTTTTCTCCTCCAACCAAAGCATCAGGCGATTTTGAAACAACCACAAAACTGTCATATATAGAAATGCCTTTAAATCTTTTATACAGGCCACAGCTTGGAAACGGACACATTCTGCT
Source organism: Bacteroidales bacterium (assembly GCA_049294075.1). Classification (GTDB taxonomy): domain Bacteria; phylum Bacteroidota; class Bacteroidia; order Bacteroidales; family VadinHA17; genus LD21. The sequence goes on from JBAQCK010000096.1 coordinate 21,284, forward strand.
TGGTTTTGGGCCTTACGTTGCTTACGGTCTGGGAGGTTCAGAAAACTCTGAACTTCTTGACCTTGCCAGCTACGAAAGGTCAATTGAGTATGAAAACAAGGTTGCAAATATTACAGAGTTGATCGGGAATGCTTTTTACAGGCCATTTGATGCCGGTGCCAATGTCTTCTTTGGATACGAATTGTCACTGGGAGTATTCATTCAACTGAATGCCCAGCTCGGTTTACTTAAGATCAATCCGGAGTACGCCTGGGAAACAGACAGCAAAGCCTCATATAAAAACACAGGTTACGGTATTTCAATGGGATACCGGTTTTAGGGAGAGGATTGCAACAATTGAGGTTAATCTTGAACGCTGGCGCAGGCTCAGTAACGATCCTGGTGAACTTTACATCAAAGTTAACATAGCCAACTTTGACCTGCAGGTCATAGAAAAAGACAACGCGGATAGACGGAACAGAAGTCGATCCTTTATCCATCGACTGGATCAATATTGTAGCCACTGGTTTCCCTTACAGGGTTCACCAGGCACCCGGGCCTGGAAATGCCCTGAGCCTGGTTAAGTTTATTTTCCCGAATATATATAGTGTATATAACCATGATACTCCCAACCTTAACCTGTTTGGACGAACTGACCGCTTATTCAGCTCAGGCTGTATACGAGTCAATCATCCGATGGATATGGTTGCCTGGCTGATGAAAGACAACCCCGACTGGACATCCGCACAGATAAAAAATGTTATTGATCAGGGAAAGGAACAAATCGTTAATCTGGATACACCTGTCCAGGTCCACATTGTATATCTTACTGCATGGGCCTGGGATGATGGATTAGTAATTTCCGGATATTGACAATCCGGGGCTGCTCTGATTTGATTACGGATTACCTGGTATTCCTTGAACAGAAATATGTCATGCCGTTAATGTCTGTAATGTCAACAACCCTTAGCCCGTGTTCTCCAAGGAGTCTTGAAACATCCTCTTTTGTCAGACTGCTGTCAGTTTTGGAATCGAAATAATTAACCATGCTGTTAAAGAACCTTGTAGTCTGATAAAATGAAAAAACAGATCTGTTTCCTGTATCATTTTTGAAGTAGCCGATAAATATGCCTTCCTGAGGCAGGATCCGGCCTACAGTTTCCAGAAAACTCCCGGGGCTTTTAATCTTATTCAGTTTTTTAAGGTTTACAAGTGTTTTGATACTTTTCAGTTCATCAGAATCATAGTAATAATGGTGAGTGGCCGAAAGAGCCATCAGGTTTGTCTCTTTCTCGAGCTGCAGGAATTGTAAATACTGAATGAAATCAGTACCTGCCTCGGAACGAATATTTTCCAGTACAGGATTTATTCTGGATATTTCAGGTAAAAGTACCTTCTTTAAGAGCTTTGGCCTGACAAAGTCATTTAAAATCCCGGTTTTCCATAACATTAAAGTATTTTCCATAATTGTAATATTAAATCACCCTGTTAATAATTGTATTTCAGACATAATTGTGTGATTATTGACTAACTCTGACAAAGTTAGGACCTTTATCTATTCTAATGTTACACAATTACATATATGATTTACATAATTCACACTTCTGGAGAATGTGACCGGTGGGGATAGTATATTTTTTACTCTGATTTCTATCAGATAATAGAATCCGGTTCTACCCGATATATCTGATAACCTCGACCGGACAGCTTTCTGCAGCTTCCTTTATTTTCTCCTCATGAGCAGCATAGTTTGCATCTTCAATAACTGTGGCAACGTCTTTCATTTTAAATACTTCAGGAGAAATATCCTCGCACAAGCCACATGAAGTACAGCCTTTTTCTATCCATATTTTACTTATACCCATGATTTTTAGATTTTACTGTTTAAAATATTCCCGGACAAAAGTTTGCATTTGGCTTTCCGTCATTTTACCTGAATTTGCCACCTCAATTTTAATATCATCAAAAAGATGGTCCGTTCTTAACATGTTTAATAATTCGCTTTTGGCATCTGTTGGTCCGAACAGAACTACCTCCTGATAATTTTTAATAATCTGCCCCACCTTCTTAAAATAACTCAATTGCAGGTGTCGCTCCTTTTTATTAATAAGTTTTTCACCTTTATAAGTATTGAATACTGCCTCAGGATCTGATAATTCTGAAACAATACTGCTTGTTTCGATTTTATCATTTACTATTTCCAGTAAAAAAGCTTTGGAATGATCCATCCAGATGCCCAGCTGCTTAATATCTTTCATTTATTTGTTGTTGTCAGAGGTTAATTCCACAAATGTCTTTTCGATTGTATTCATTTCCAGTTTAATCCCATATCTGAATGATTCCCAGTTCCCGGGGCTTTTATCGTAAATTTCAAGTCTTGCTTTTGTGAAATTGATTTGCTCCCCCAGTATGGCAACCTTTTTCCTGTAAAGCTCATCAAATAGTTCTTTGTTGTTTTCGATAGTTTTTTTTAATTCAGCAATTTGTTTTTCATGACCACTGATTATCGACTCGGATTCCTGCCTGAACAATATCCATTCTTCAGTTTCTTCCGGTTCCTGTGCTGTAAAAAAAACCTCGTTAGTATTAAGTATGTTTGTCCGGACAGCTTCTTGCTTTTGAGCTGAAGACCTGTAGCCGGTGAAGATTATTCCTGCTGTAAGAGGTATTGTCAGAACCAGGATAATAATTGTTTTTTTCATTATTAAGGATTAATTTGGAAAAGATTTGTTGAGTAGTCTGAAAGCCTCATGTCAGCTGCAGGTATCAAGTATAAGCCAGATGACAATGAATATTACTACTGTCCCCGGACAACCTCCGCCTAATTTCCAGGCTCCTATACCTGAAATCAGTCCTCTGAAGAGATTATTCATGATTTATGTAATTATAATTTGATCCGGTATATCTGCAATCCTTTATCAGTAACATTCTCAGGCTTATATTGTACAAATTTTCTTCCGGTTACTGATTATTCGCATGGATGAGCACCCGGGCTTTAATGTATGGGATTTTATTATCAGATATTGATGTTCTTCAGATAGCTGAACACCCCGAAAACATTCAGAAGCCAGACGATAACAACAATTACCACAACGGCATTCAGGATACTTTTGATTTTCCTGTCCATCGGGATATAATTATTGACAAGGTATAGAATAACGCCTGCAGCAATTAATACAATAAGAATAGTCAATATTGGCATGATCTTGATTTATTGGTATGTTTCAAAGTTAATCCTGAAAAAAACCAAAAGTGTTACATAACTGCGGGAAAAAATTACATGATTCACACCTCAGGTGTGAAT
>JBAQCK010000097.1:0-10347 GCA_049294075.1 Bacteroidales bacterium
GTATTAATTAGTCGGGGTGAGAAGACAATTCTAATTGTTGATCCACCTGGGCTTCCCGATACGCCCTCATTCCTTCAGGCTATCGGGACAGGCTTCTCGCCCAGTCTGCCACCATTGCATGCCACTAATGAAAAAACGCCCCAAAATGTGGCGTTTTTTCGTTGACCCACCTGGGCTCGAACCAGGACTCTGCGGAACCAAAATCCGACGTGTTGCCAATTACACCATGGGTCAGTAATACCTTAAAGATGCTGCAAAAATATGAAATTTTTAAATACTGGGATCCGGACAGATCCTACATAGCATTAATTGCACACTGGTCATCCGGAGTTCTCTCCATCACCACTGACTCAATGACATAAAACGGACAGTCGACCAGCGATTTCAATATGAACCCCAGCTCGCACATATCCTCGTCACCGGCGTCATAATACCAGCAGATGGTTACATTCTCAATGAGATCCTTCATACCGGATATCTCCTTGATTATGTTGTAGATCCATTTTGTGGAACTGGTGTTTATATATTCAAATCCCAGCTCTATGCCCGTGCGCTGATTACTTACATGAACATATCTTCTGATCCAGTCAAAGACCGGACGGTAGAACTCCCCGGGACTCTCCGGAATCGAACGCCCCACGATGAAAAATCGACCAGGCTCAAGAATTACCCTGGGCGTCCTTTTTGTGGGCTCGGCAATGTATCTTTTTATACTCTTCATCCTTTTAACTAACGGAGAGACTCCGAAATTATTCTGTAAGGAATGAAGGAGATTGCCTGAAAGGTGATTCAGGTTCGCCGGAACCGGATTCGGAATAAATGCTACGACTGATTAAAAAGCGTTGGTTCAGGCTCTTCCCAGAGCGACGGATGTTCATCGTCAAATCGCTTCAGGATGGCCTTCATCAGTGTCTCCCTTAGGAACTCGGACTTGTTTGATACACGGTAGCGGCTGCAGAAAATATCAAGCGCCCTTGCTTCCCTGTTGTTTAGCATGACCGTAAGCCTGTTGCTCCTTTTCAGCCTCTCCTCTTTATATGAAATACGCTTCAAATCGTGAATTATTCAATTTGAACGCTAATTTAGAAAAACCGGGGTCCATAATTTTTTAAGCCTCAATTAGTTTTTAACAAAAAAAAGGAAGCCAGCCCTTAAATGACTGGCTACATGTATAATACGATATTAAAAACTTTTTTCTCCCTTTTAGCAGAAGCTGATTTACTAAGCTTTGCCTGCGCTTCCAAGCACGTTATTCACTTTGTGCTTGTAGAGTTCCTTCAGTTTATCGCGGGCAGGCCCGAGATAGTTACGCGGATCGAATTCACCCGGTTTTTCAACAAACACTTTCCTGATGGCAGCAGTCATGGCAAGCCGTCCGTCACTGTCGATGTTGATTTTGCAGACAGCCGATGCAGCAGCCCTTCTGAGCTGATCTTCCGAAACGCCGGCAGTGTTTTCCATCTTTCCTCCATACTGGTTTATCTCTGCAACAATATCCTGGGGAACTGACGATGCGCCGTGAAGAACTATCGGGAAGCCGGGGATCCTTCTTTCACACTCTTCAAGAATGTCAAAACGAAGGGGAGGAGGAAGTTCTCCGGGCTTCACCTTGAACTTGAAGGCTCCGTGTGAAGTCCCGATTGAAATGGCCAGTGAATCAACTCCTGTCTTCTTCACAAAATCCTCAACCTCCTCAGGCCTGGTGTATGACGAATGTTCTGCCGATACTTCATCTTCGATGCCGGCCAGCACTCCAAGCTCTCCTTCAACGGTAACGTCGAACTGGTGGGCAAACTCGACAACCTGCCTTGTAAGCCTTACGTTTTCCTCATACGGAAAATGCGATCCGTCGATCATCACCGATGAGAAACCCGATTCAATGCATGATTTGCAGGTCTCGAATGAATCACCATGATCAAGATGAAGCACTATCGGAATTGCATATCCAAGTTCTTTGGCATATTCTACCGCACCCTTGGCAAGATACTGGAGCAGGGTCTGATTTGCATACTTGCGGGCACCTTTCGACACCTGAAGAATGACAGGAGATTTTGTCTCCACACAGGCGCTGATTATCGCCTGCATCTGCTCTAAATTGTTGAAATTGAATGCAGGAATCGCATATCCACCCGCCACTGCCTTCCGGAACAGCTCTCTCGAGTTAACCAGGCCTAATTCTTTATAATGAAGCATAATATTAAGTATTTAAATGAGCCGTGAAAGATAATTAATTTGGCAATCGCAGCCAAAATATCAGACAAAAAATGATATAAACACTTCCCCTGTACGCCATATTCTCCTAATTTCTTATCTTCGTAACCTTATTTTACAGCCTTACCGGCTTAATGACATTTTTTTTATGATAAATGCAGCATTCCGGGGAAAACCCAATCATTATTCAGTAAACCTGTCGTGATTAAAACAATTATACCATAAAATGAAAAGAATTTTCATTCTGATTATTGCATGCCTGATTGCATGCGGGGGACCGCTTATTGCCCAGAAAGTGTGGTCGCTCGAGGATTGCATTCAGTATGCCATCGATCATAACATCCAGATCAAACAACAGACTATCCAGACCAAGGTCCAGAAAAATACCCTCGACCAGTCGAAACTCAGTCTCCTGCCATCGGTCTCGGGTCAGGCATCACACGATTACTCCTTCGGAAGAGCTCTTGACCAGACAACCTATGAATTTTACAATCAGACTCTTCAATCAAATTATTTCTACCTTGGCGGACGGACCGATTTATTCACCGGCCTCCAGAACCTGAATACAATCCGGAAAAACAAGTATGAACTGCTGGCAGGCGAGCAGGATCTTCAGCGCATCCGCGATAACGTATCGCTAAGCGTTGCCCTGGCTTACCTCCAGATTCTTCTTAACAAGGAACTGGTTACTGCAACCGAGAGCCAGCTCAACACCACCAGGGAGCAAATCGCGAAAACAAGGAAGATGGTGGATGCGGGAAGCGTCGCAATGGGAAACCTTCTTCAGATCGAAGCCCAGGCAGCCCAGGAAGAGGTGACCCTGGTAACCATGCAAAACCAGCTTGAAATATCCTACCTCAACCTTACACAACTCCTGGAGCTTGAAACACCTGCGGGATTTGAGATCATCGTACCCGATATCAGGGTAGGCGAAACAGCTGACATAGCAGGGAATATCGACGAAATATTCAACGTTGCCGTTCAGTCGAGGCCTGAGATTTTAGGATCGGAACTGAGACTCACAGCCAGTGAATATGCCCTTAAAGTGGCAAAAGGCGCCAGGAGCCCGAGCATTTCGATGACTCACAATTTCGGGACCAGGTATTCCCATATCGCTGATATCCCTGGTCAGCAAAGATTCGAGGACCAGCTTAAGAATAACAAGAACTACGGACTTGGTTTCTCAATGAACATACCCATACTCAACGGATGGCAGGTGAACAAGAATATCTTAAACTCGAAGCTTGCCGTCGAAAATAGCCAGTACACCCTTGAAGGTACAAGGAAGGAGCTCTACAAGGATATCCAGCAGGCATACGCCGATGCCGTCGCCGCCCTCAAGAAATACAACGCCAGCTCCAAAGCAGTGGAATCGTCGGAGGAGTCGTTCAGATATACCGAGCAGAAATTCAACGTGGGAATGATAACCCCTGTCGACTACAATGCCGCAAAGACACAGCTTCTTAATTCACAATCAGAAATGTCGCAGGCCAAGTTTGAATATATCTTTAAAACCAAAGTTCTCGATTTTTACAAGGGGCTGCCCCTCACACTGAATAAATAATCTTAAATAAAGGCATACAATGAAGAATAACAAAATACTGAAGATCCTCGTCCCTGTGGCAATAATTCTAATAGTCGTGGCTTTAATCGGGAAAAAGGCCGGCTGGTTCGGGAAAGCGGTAACCGTTAAAGTGGCCGTTGAGAATGCAGAGCGGCGGACCATCATCGAGACAATCACGGCAAACGGGAAGATCCAGCCTGAAATGGAGGTTTTAATCACACCTGATGTGTCGGGAGAAATCGTTGAACTTACCGTTCGCGAGGGCGACAATGTTGAGAAAGGCCGGCTCCTTCTCAGAATCAAGCCTGACGTATATATCTCACAGCGCGACAGATCGCTTGCTTCAATAAGCCAGGCACGTGCAAGGCTCGCCCAGGCTGAAGCACAGTTCATCCAGGCCGAGCTGTCGTACAACAGAACAAAACAGCTCTATGAGGGACAGACGGTATCAAAGTCGGAATTCGAACAGGCAGAAGCCTCTTATTCAGTTGCCAAAGCCGAGGTTGATGCAGCGAGATTTTCTGTAACAAGCTCAGAGGCATCATTGAAGGAAGCGAATGAGAACCTGGTCAAGACATCGATCTACGCCCCTATGTCGGGAACAGTGTCCATGCTGCTGGTCGAACCCGGTGAAAGGGTTGCCGGAACCGGTATGATGGCAGGTACGGAAATGCTAAGGATCGCCGACCTCTCCAGGATGGAAGCCCAGGTTGAAGTTAACGAAAATGATATCCCGAGAGTAAAACTGGGAGACACTGCAACCATCGAAATCGATGCCTATACCGATCATAAATTCAAGGGCATTGTAACCGAAATAGCTAATTCCGCAAAGACAACCGGAGTATCAGCCGATCAGGTAACCAACTTTGACGTCAAAATACTTGTGCTTCCGGAATCATACAGGGCGCTTACAAACGATAACAACCAGAATCCCCTGAGACCTGGTATGTCAGCCACCGTCGACATACAGACAGAGATCAGGGAAGGTATAATAACCGTACCTATACAATCGGTAACCACCAGGACCGACACTACCAAAGTAGTTCAGAATCTGTCAGATGAAGAAATCCGCACCCTGGTGTTCCTGACCGATGGCGAAAGGGCGCTGGCCAAAGACGTAAAAACGGGTATCCAGGACAACAACTATATCGAAATATTATCGGGTGTATCAGAAGGCGACCGTGTCGTATCTGCACCCTTCAGCGCCATAAGTAAGAAACTCTCCGACAGTACACTTGTCGAGATCGTTAAGAAAGATGACCTCTTTTCGCTTGATTAAACTTATTGAAGCATGGTGAGTTCCGGAATATGATCCTATGTCTTGAGACTTCAACTACCGTGTGCTCGGTCGCTCTTTGCGACAGCAATGGCCCGGTGGATCTCAGAGAGAGCTCCGGCAACAAATCTCATGCCTCACTGCTCACTGTTTTCATCGGCGAGCTTCTCAGCGCAGCAGGACTAAATGCAAATGATCTGGAAGCAGTTGCTGTAAGCAAGGGTCCCGGTTCATACACCGGCCTCCGTATAGGCGTTTCAACTGCCAAAGGAATAGCCTACGCAGCCTCACTCCCCCTGATAGGTGTCGGAACAACACTGTCAATGTTCCACGGCATTGACGACAAGATGAGGAATAAATACGGACTCGCCGCCAATTCACTGTTTATTCCAATGCTCGATGCCCGCCGGATGGAGGTTTATTACTCAATACTGGATACGGAAGGCAGAACGGTGAAGGAGACCTCGGCTGAGATAATCGATGAACAATCGTTCACTGACATCCCCCGCGATACCCGGCTGCTCTTCTTCGGCGACGGGGCAGCCAAATGCCGCGATATTATCAGCCGCGAAAATGCAGTATTTGCCGATGATTTCGTCATCTCTGCGGCACATATGTACAAGCCTGCCTTTAAATCACTTATGCAACAGAACTTTGAAGATATTGCCTATTTTGAGCCATTTTATCTTAAAGATTTCATAACTTCGCGTCCTAAAAAAAATGTCCTTGGCAGGTAATTTGATTGTTATAATCAAGGTTTTCTTAAAAAAGGATAATGAGATATATTAAAGCTCTTTTCACAGCCATCCTGCTGCCGGTGCTTTTATCCGGTCAGGGAAAGGCTTACCTGCCGGGGGAAAAGGTCAATTTTGAAATACATTACGGGGTCATCCAGGGAGGAGTGGCTTCGCTCGAGCTCCGGACAGATACCTTCAGGGGCAAAGAGGTGATGCATTCTGTTCTTCTCGGAAAGACTACCGGTATGGCTGATGCGGTTTTCAGGGTCAGGGACATTTATGAAAGCTACTTCGAGCCGGCTTCCGGATTACCGGTCTTCTCAATAAGAAACATCAGGGAAGGCCGTTATACCAAATATAACGAAGTGATCTTTGACCAATACAGCAGGCCCGACTCGGCGATTCTGACAAGCGACCTTACAGGTGTGCATGTAACTGAAAAAGGAATACACGACATTCTTTCCTGTTTCTATTTCATGCGCGATAACCATTTCCCGTACCACGAAAAGTTAAAAAAGGGAGACGTCATTAAAATCAATACGTGGTTCACCGATGAGTACTACCCGATTATTATGAGATACCAGGGCACCGAGGAAATCAAGATAAACGTTGGCAGAGTCAAATGCCTGAAATTCAATCCGGTGACCGAGGTCGGAAGACTCTTTAAAACACAGGATGATGTTACATTCTGGTTCACTGCCGACAGGAACCACCTTCCTGTCAGAATAAGGTTCAATATCTTTGTCGGTGCATTTGTTGCTGAGATTGTGAAATATGAAGGATTGAAATATCCACTTGAAATAAAAGGAAAAAATAATAACCAATAATAGAAACTAAGAAATTTTTATGGCTACCACTGCAGACTTCAGAAACGGACTGGTAATAGAGTACAACGGGGAACTTCACACCATAGTGCAGTTCCAGCACGTAAAGCCCGGAAAAGGACCGGCTTTCGTAAGAACAAAACTAAGGAACATAAAGACAGGAAGGGTGCTTGACAACACATTTTCATCTGGCACAAAAGTAAATGTGGCAAGAGTGGAAAGACGCCCCTACCAATATCTCTACCGTGATGAAATCGGCTACTATTTCATGCATCTCGAGACATTCGAACAGATTCATGTTCCTGAGGAACTGATCGACGGTCATGAATTCCTCAAGGAAGGTGAGAATGTAGAGGTTGTTTACCACGCCGACACCGATACAGTGCTTTCAGTCGATATCCCTCAGTTCGTCGTTGTGGAAGTTACATATACCGAACCGGGTCTCCGGGGCGATACGGCAACAAACACGTTCAAGCAGGCAACAATCGAGACAGGAGGAACCATTATGGTGCCCCTCTTTGTGAGCACCGGCGACAAGATCAAGATAGATACTTCGAGCCGGACCTACATTGAAAGGGCCAAATCGTAAATTCATGGGAAAGAAAAAGGCTTCGGTTGACAGATTGCAGGTTTCCAAATTCAAGCTGGATGCACTTCTCGACATAACACTGTCGATAAATGCAAATCTGCCGACCGAAGAACTTTTATCAAAATACGACTCGATTCTCAGAAATAACCTGGGAATAGGAAAAATCATCATCTTCAAACATTCAGTCAGCTGGGAATGCATATTCAACGCCGGATTCCCAACAGAGTTCGAGACTGGTATCCGCGTGGAATCGCAACTCCTGAGATTCACCGAAACGGAGATCAGGAATGAGAACCTCGGCATCGAGGGCGTCGAAATTCTTATCCCCGTTTATAATAATAATGTGCCGCTTGCCTTTATACTGATAGGCGACATCGAGGAAGACCGCGAAGGGATGAGCCCTGTGATCAGCCATCTCAATTTCATTCAGACGATCTCGAGGATAATCATAGTCGCAATAGAAAACATCCGGCTTTTCAGGGAAAGCCTCAGGCAGGAAGCGCTTAAGAAAGAGCTCGAACTTGCCGCAAAAATGCAGCAAAAGCTGATCCCCGACAACAAATCAATGCCCGTAAACGACAAATTCAGGGTCACCGGCTTCTATTTCCCGCATTATGAAGTCGGAGGCGATTATTACGACTGCCTCAGGCTCTCCCCCGCCAAGACCGGATTCTGCATTGCCGATGTGTCGGGAAAGGGAATTGCAGCCGCAATACTGATGTCGAATTTCCAGGCCGGCCTCAGAGCCCTTTTCACCCATGATATTGAACTTGAAACGCTCATCCGCAAGCTGAATGACCTTATCTGGACCAATGCCGCAGGAGATAAGTTCATCACCTTTTTCGTGGCCCGCTATGACCACATCACCGGTAATCTCGAATACCTCAACGCGGGTCATAACCCGCCTGTTCTTTTCAACAACGAAACACAACAGGTACTGCATCTTCATTCCCAGTGCGTCGGTATCGGGATGATAGATGAGATACCTCCCGTCAGTCATGCCGTTTTAAATATTGCAGAAAACTCAAAGATAGTGTGCTACACCGACGGACTTTCAGACCTGAAGGGGGACGACGGAAAAGAAATACTCACCTCCGAAATAGTGAAGCACATTGCAAACAGAGAACCTGTTGAAGACAACATCAGGAACATGCTCCTGAAACTCGGTATACCGGATAACAACCCGGACCTGTTTGATGATGTGTCGATAATTGCCGCCGACTTTCTGAAATAGCCGGAGATTTTCCCTTTGTCAGCTTACCCTCAACAGGTAATAATTCTTCTTACCCTTCTGAACAAGAAGGTATTTGTTGTTGAGAAGCATATCGGCGCCGATGACCATATCAGGATTATCGATCCTTACCTTGTTGATGCTCATTCCGCCTCCCTGAACAAGCCTTCTCATTTCGCCCTTTGATGCAAACACCGCCGAGTGTTCGGCACATAAATCTGCGGCGCTCACTCCCCTGCCGATCACTTCCATGCTGATGTCAAACACCGGCACTCCCTCGAAGACCGACAGGAAGGTGCTTTCATTCATCCTCTTCAGCGATTCGGTGGTACCTTTCCCGAAAAGTATCTGTGAAGCCTCAACGGCAGCTTCATAATCCACGCGCGAATGAACCATCACGGTCATCTCCTCAGCCAGGCGCTTCTGAAGGATCCTCTCATGCGGAGCCTCTTTGTGGGCTTCCGTAAGCTCCTTAATTGTGATCCTGTCGAGCAGGGTGAATATCTTTATGTATTTCGCGGCATCCTCATCCGATACATTGAGCCAGAACTGATAAAAATGGTATGGCGAAGTCTTTTCCGGATCGAGCCAGACATTTCCCGATTCCGTCTTTCCGAATTTGGTGCCGTCCGATTTGGTGATAAGCGGACAGGTCATTGCAAAGGCCTCGCCTCCGGTCTTTCTCCTTATCAGTTCGGTGCCCGTGACTATGTTTCCCCACTGATCCGATCCGCCCATCTGCAGCCTGCAGCCTATTTCATTGTACAGATGCAGGAAATCGGTGCCCTGGACAAGCTGATAGGAAAACTCGGTGAATGACATCCCTTCCTTTGCATCGGCTCCGAGCCTCTTCTTCACCGAATCCTTGGCCATCATGTAATTAACAGTGATATGCTTTCCTATATCCCGGATAAAACCAAGGAATGAATATTCCTTCATCCAGTCGTAGTTGTTCACCATTATGGCCCGGTTCTTACGCTCAGGTGAAAAATCAAGAAATCGCGAGAGCTGAATTCTGATACATTCCTGGTTTCTCTGCAGAGTCTCCTCATCCAGAAAACTCCTCTCTTCCGATTTGCCCGAGGGATCTCCGATCATACCTGTCGCTCCACCGACAAGAGCTATCGGAACATGTCCCGAACGCTGGAAATGAACAAGCAGCATCACCTGAACCATATGTCCGATATGCAGTGAGTCGGCCGTCGGATCAAATCCTATATATCCCTTGGTGACCTCTTTTTCAAGCAATTCCTCGGTTCCCGGCATGATATCATGTATCATACCCCTCCATTTCAGTTCTTCAACAAAGTTCATAAGTTGTGCTTTTATCCGGACTGCAAATATAGCAAAGCTGGTCAAATCGTTGTCTCAGCCGGGTCCTTTTTGGTTTCAGGCTTCTTTTTCAGCCTGTCGAAGCTCTGTTCAAAATTTCCTTCTCCTATTATCGGGAACAGGGCCGGCGCTATATCAGCAACAGGGTTGTAGAGCCTTGATGCTTCGATCTGCCTTGACGGGAGAAAGCGGTGTTTTGCATGAATTGCATTGAGGACAGTGAATATAACGCTGAGGATAAGGGCGGTTTTAAAGAGACCGAACACAAGTCCGAGTAGTGAATTAAGAACTCCGATGGAGATTTTCTCCACAAACTTGTCGACGATAATCCCCACGAAATGGATGAGTATCACGATGATCACAAAAGTGATAAGAAAAGATATGATGCCCACATACTGGCCTGTCATGTCAAAGTAGTCATAAAGCTTCTCCGCCGTAAATGAAGAGAATTTTATTGCTCCCCATATTCCGAGGATGAGTGCCAGCAGTGATGCCAGCTCCTTTATGAAACCGTCGATAAAACCGCGTGCCAGTCCGAAAACAAGCAGTATGATGATTACAAAATCAATCCAGTTCATGATCA
>JBAQCK010000098.1:0-30385 GCA_049294075.1 Bacteroidales bacterium
AGCACATATCGACCATGGAAAAAGTACTCTGGCCGATCGTCTGCTTGAAAGAACCAATACCGTAAATGAAAGGGAATTCCAGAATCAGGTGCTCGACAACATGGATCTCGAGAGGGAGAGAGGCATAACTATAAAGAGCCATGCCATTCAGATGGAATACATCCATAACGGCGAAGAGTATTTTCTGAACCTCATTGATACCCCCGGACATGTTGATTTCTCTTACGAGGTGTCCAGATCAATTGCCTCATGTGAAGGAGCGCTCCTTGTAATTGATGCGACTCAGGGTATCCAGGCCCAGACGATCTCAAACCTTTACATGGCCATCGATCACGACCTTGAGATAATCCCGGTGCTGAACAAAATGGACATGGCAAATGCAATGCCCGAGGATGTCAAGGATCAGATTGTTGATCTGGTTGGATGCAAAAGGGAAGATATTATTGAGGCAAGTGCAAAGACCGGCATGGGCATCGACACTATCCTCGAACGGATAGTGAACACTATACCACCTCCCGCGGGTAATCCCGATGCACCCCTGCAGGCACTGATTTTTGATTCAATATTCAATTCCTTCAGGGGAATAATAGCCTACTTCAAGATTGTCAACGGTACCATAAGGAAGGGAGATAAGGTTAAGTTTTTCAGTACCGGGCATGAATACGCAGCTGAGGAAATAGGTGTTCTGAAAATGAAGCAGAGTCCCCGCGAAGAGATGGGGGCAGGGGATGTCGGGTACATCATTTCAGGGATCAAGGATTCCTCGGAGGTCAAGGTCGGGGATACCATTACACATGTCAGGAATCCGTGTTCCCGGGCCATTGCAGGTTTTGAGGATGTGAAGCCCATGGTATTTGCAGGCATCTACCCTGTGGATGCTGATGAATATGAGGATCTGAGGATCTCGATTGAGAAGCTTCAGCTTAACGATGCTTCCCTGTCATTTATTCCGGAATCCTCGGCAGCCCTTGGATTCGGATTCAGGTGCGGCTTCCTTGGGCTGCTCCACATGGAAATAATACAGGAAAGGCTCGACAGGGAATTCGATATGGATGTGATCACCACGGTGCCTAACGTATCCTATAAGGTTTATACGACAAAGGGAGAAGAGATAGATGTCCATAATCCCTCGGGGCTTCCCGCGCTTAATTATATCGATCGTATCGAGGAGCCTTACATTGTAGCACAGGTCATCACTCAGTCAGAATATGTGGGCTCTGTCATGAAACTCTGCATCGATAAAAGGGGTACCCTGAAAAACCAGGTTTATCTGACGCGCGACAGAGTTGAACTGACCTTTGAGATGCCTCTCTCAGAAATAGTATTTGATTTCTACGACAAGCTCAAGAGTATCTCCAGGGGATATGCCTCGTTTGATTACTATTACACTGCATATCAGAAAGCCGACCTTGTAAGGCTCGACATACTTCTTAACGGGGAGATGGTGGATGCACTTTCCACCCTGATATACAAAGGTCATGCCTATGATTTCGGCAGGAAGATATGCGAGAAGCTCAAGGAACTTATTCCCCGTCAGCAGTTCGATATTGCTATCCAGGCTGCCATCGGAGCCAAGATTATTTCGAGGGAAACGGTTAAGGCCGTTAGAAAGGATGTAACGGCAAAATGTTACGGTGGCGATATAACCAGAAAGCGTAAACTTCTGGAAAAACAGAAGAAGGGAAAGAAGAGAATGAGGCAGATCGGGAATGTTGAAGTACCCCAGCAGGCTTTCCTTGCTGTACTAAAACTTGACTGAACCGACCTGCAGGGATGATTTTTTTAATAAAGTAAGGCAGTTTGAAAAAAATTATTACATTAGTTCCGGGAAAATGAAGTGTTCTTCATAAGAATCACCCTTCTATCTAACCTAGACACAATACCCTGATCTTTTAAACTGATCGGGGTATTTTTTTAGCATATAAGCCTGTAGCCCTTACCGTGAATATTTAGGATCTTAACCTCCGGGTCTTTTTTCAGGTATTTCCTAAGTCTGGTGATATATACATCCATGCTTCTGGCGTTGAAGTAGTTATCGTCTATCCAGATGTTTTTCAGAGCATAGTTCCTCTCGAGGATCTCATTCCTGTGCCTGTAAAGGAGCATGAGCAGTTCCGATTCCTTTGTGGTAAGGCTTATCTGTTGATCCTTGAAGTTCAGCAGTTGTCTTTTGCTGTCGAAAGTATATCCGCCTATCTGATGTAGTTCTTCATTCTTCACTTCAGCGACTGGTCCGGTTGTTCTTCTGAAGATAGCCTCTATTCTGTAGAGAAGCTCTTCCATATTGAACGGTTTTGTAATGTAATCGTCGGCGCCTGTCTTGAATCCCTCGATAATATCATCTTCCTGATTCCTGGCAGTAAGGAAGATCACAGGTATCGACGGATCGATGTCCCTTACAGCTTTCGCGAGTGCCAGTCCGTCCATTTCAGGCATCATGATATCGAGGATGCACAGATCGAACATTCCTGCGGCGAAATGTTCCAGGGCAGCCCTGCCATTGACGAACAGGGTTGTCTCATATTCCTTGGCCTGAAGGTAGTTTCTCAACAGGGAACCCAGGTTCCCGTCATCTTCAGCAAGCAAAATTCTTTTTTTCATTTTATTCCGTTTATTTTTTTAGGATAAATGATAAGGAATCGGCTTCATTTTTCACCGTTTTGAGGGATGAATAAAATGAATTTCGATCCTTTTCCTGGCTGGCTTTCAACCTTAATTGTCCCGTTATGTTCGTCAACAATCTTTTTTACATAGCTTAATCCCAGTCCGAATCCTTTCACGTTATGTACATTTCCGGAGTGGACCCTGTAGAATTTGTCAAATATCCTTTTCAGGTTTTCCTTGCTTATCCCTATCCCGTTGTCTTCTACTGAGATCAGCAGTCCTTTTCTGGTGTTACGGGTTGAGACGATAATTTCCGGTCTGTCGACAGAGTATTTAATTGCGTTATCAATCAGGTTCGAGATAGCATTAAGCAGGTGGGCTTCATCGACAGGCGCAAATGAATTTTCGGCCTCCAGTTCTTTTCTGATCTTTCCTCCCCGTGCTTTAATCTGGAGTGTGAAATTATCGACCGCCTTGTTTACCAGGCTGTGGATATCCATCCTCGAGAATGATAATTTTGTATTCATTCTTTCAAAGACTGCCATCTGCAGCACTTTTTCAACCTGAAATTTGAGCCTCATGCTCTCGTCTGATATTATTCGTGAAAGGTGGCTTATGTTTTTCTCCTTATCCGGAATTGAGCTGTCGGAAATCATCTGTGATGCCAGAGAAATGGTCGATATAGGGGTCTTGAGTTCGTGAGTCATGTTGTTGATGAAGTCGTTCCGTATCTCCGACATTTTTTTCTGACGGAAGATGACTATAAAGGTACTGGTTGCCAGGAGCAGCAGAAGAAGGGTGAAGATGAGAGATAAGCCCGCGAGTGTTCCAATCTGCCTGAATTTGTACTGGTCCTCCCGGGGGCAGTAAAGCACCAGCTGGTTCTGGCTCGGAGCCGGATCGTTCGGGAAAAGCTGGATGATAAACTTGTTTGTACCCGGCGCATCGGTAAAACCAGGGGTTCTCCAGATGGTTCCGAGCCTGCCCGATCTGATTGCAAATTCAAAGTCGAGATGTATGCCGGCATTGTTGAGGGCCTTTCGCAGAAGGGGATTGACTCTTTCAGGATCAATTCTGTCTCTTATGTCAGGAGTGGTCTGAAGTATTTGCTCCATTATTCTTTCGACATAGATGATCTTGTTGCTAACCCTTTTTGAAAGCCCTGCGTTAATTATCTGGTCCGATGGTTCGGTAACGTCTTCCTCGGGTATCGGACTAATGTCCCTGGCAGTGATGTAAATCTTTTGACCCGAACTGGAAACGATGAATTCATTGTCGCGGTTGCCGAAACCATAAACCTCAGGAATTTTTGTCTCGGAATTGTAACCTCTGAGCCTGTTGGCAAGCGGTGAGGTGGCCGGAATCACTGCTGTTACGGAATCGGTTGATTCCGGTTCTATCTCATCTACAATGTAATCAATAATTTCCTGGGCTTCCAGGTCAAGAACCACCGACTCGAGGGCTTTGTTTGCATTGTAGCGGAATTGCTGATCGGTTATTTCAATAGCATTTTTTATCCAGTAGAGCTGAACCAGGATCAGGCCTGAGATGACGAAGAAGAATAAGATGGCTAATAATACTATGGTTTTCCGCTTCATACAGATACAAAAGTACTGGTATATATTGTACTGACCCACCCTTTAACGTTCTTTAACACCGCGGGCAGGTCAGGCATCAGCCGGAAAGTTAAGAAATTTAAATTTTTATTAAAGTTCTGTTAATATTGATGTTTAGGGATAAAAACATTTTTTTATTAGAAAACTCCTTCTTATCTTTGTAAAGTGTTTGGCATGATATTTGTCTCATACGATATAGAGGTTTTTTTCATAGGTTAGGTTAGTTTTAGGGTTATCAAAAAAGGACCGCCCCGCCCGGGGCGGTTCTTCATTTTGACAGGTTAAGAGAGTCAGAAGAGGTATTTCAGGTTTTTATCCTTAAGCGACTTAATATCAACATTAAAGACTCCGGTTATTGAGTCAGTTTCCCTGAGGTCCGCCATCAGTTTTTCGAGGATTTGTTCATCCGTGGATCCGGGAATAAGGATCAGAAAGTCGATGTTTTTAAGTTTTGGCAACAGGAAATACTTAAGCGACCTGTTGCATACCAGCTGAAGGCCTGATGTCGGGTGGGATGGAGAATCGGAAAAGCGGCTGAAACGGAATTCAGCTCCTGTTTCATCCTCAAATTCAACAGGATCGATGCTTTTAAGCGAGATTCCCAGTTTTTTGTTCAGCTTCAGAGAAAGCCTGTAATCTGGTTCAGGTGATACAATACCTATTATCGATGGTATATCATCATCACTTGCAGGCAGATGAAATTTTTTTATCTTGCCGGTATTACCCATGGGAATTTTCTTGAACCCTAAAGTTACGAAAAGCGTTCGAAGCTATTGACTTGCCTGGGGTAAATCTTTAATCAGCGACCATGCCTTACCGGCAGCTTCCTGTTCAGCCTCTTTCTTTGATGGGCCCAGTCCTGTTCCATAAACCTTTTTATCAATCAATAGCGTTGCAGAAAAAACTGATTTTTTGAGTTTGAGATCATACTCCTCATTGTATTCGAATGTGAGGTTGACTTTTGTCTTCTGGGTCCATTCGAACACAAGGCTCTTGTAATCAGTGTCAGTATCCACAATCTTTTCGAGGTCGAGGTACTTTTTGAATACCCTGTTTATGAAAAGTTTTTTTGTCTTTTTGAAACCACGGTCCACGAAAAGTGCTCCGATAAGAGCCTCGAGCGCGTCACCGTAAAGGTTTTTGGTCGGACAATGTATATTGACGTGGCTCACAAGGATTTTGTCCAGTCCCATCGAGACCGCCAGTTGATTAAGTATATCGCGGTTAACGATTCTTGACTTGATCTTGGTCATGAATCCCTCGCTGGCTTCGGGGAATTTCTCAAAAAGATAATCGGAGAGAATGGCACCGAGAACGGCGTCTCCAAGGAATTCAAGCCGTTCGTTGTTTATTCTCTGTCCGTCGGGAATGGTGAATGATGCTGACCTGTGAATAAAAGCCGCTTCGTAAAGCCGGATATTGGATGTCCTGAAGCCGGTAATCTTCTTCAGCCGGGAAGCGAATTCCCGCTTGTCGACTACATAGGTTCCGTTATTTTTTAACGAAAAGAAGGACACTAAATCCCGGCTTTTTTGACTACGATGGAAGCATTGTGGCCTCCGAACCCAAATGTATTGCTGAGGGCGAATGTCACTTTTCTTTCCTGTGCGACATTTGGAGTGATATTCAGATTCTGGTCGATCTGGGGATCAGGGACGGTGAAGTTGATTGTCGGCGGTATTATATCATTAACCACGGCCATTATGGCTGCAATTGCCTCTACAGCTCCGGCAGCGCCCAGGAGATGCCCGGTCATCGATTTGGTGGCACTGAGGTTAAGTTTCCAGGCATGTTCCCCGAAAACATTAACGATGGCTTTGGCTTCTGAAATGTCGCCAAGCGGTGTCGAAGTGCCGTGTACATTAATATAATCGATGTCGTCGGGCCTGAGACCGGCATCCTCGAGTGCAAGTTTCATTACTCTTGTTGCTCCCAGGCCCTCGGGGTGGGGTGCAGTGAGGTGGTATGCGTCAGCTGTCATTCCACCGCCGATAATCTCGGCATAAATCTTTGCCCCTCTTGCTTTTGCATGTTCGTATTCCTCCATGATGAGAGCTCCGCCTCCTTCACCCATGACAAATCCGTCGCGGGTTACGTCGAAAGGCCTGGATGCTGTTTTGAATTCAGCATTATTGACCGACATGGCCTGCATGGAATTGAAACCGCCTATTCCGGGCTGGTTTATTGCAGCCTCAGATCCTCCGGTTACAAAAACATCAGCTTTGCCCCACTTTATGTAATTAAAGGCATCAATTATTGCATTTGTCGACGAGGCGCATGCCGATACCGTACTGAAGTTCGGGCCGCTGAAGCCATATTTGATGGATATGGATCCGGAAGCTATGTCGCTGATCATCTTCGGGATGAAGAAAGGACTGAATCTTGGAATGCTGTTCCCTTCAACGAACGATTTGATTGTCTGGTAGAAAGTCTCAATTCCACCTATGCCGGATGCCCAGATTACACCTGTTCTTTCTTTATTTACCTTATCGGCAATCAGGCCTGCATCTGCAATGGCCTCATCGGATGCAATATGGGCATACTGGGTAAAAAGGTCGAGCTTGTTGGCTTCTTTTCTTTCGAAGTAGTTTGAGGAGTCATAGCCCTTTATTTCACATGCGAACCTGGTCTTGAACTTTTCAGTGTCAAACCGGGTTATTAAATCTGACCCGCTGATTCCTTTTTTTAGTCCATCCCAGTACTCATGCAAATTCTTCCCGATTGGAGTGAACGCTCCAAGTCCGGTAACTACGACTCTTCTCATAAATGGATTATTAAAAATGCAAGATTATTTTGCATTTTCCTCAATATACTTGATAGCATCACCTACTGTACTAATGCTTTCAGCCTGATCATCAGGAATCCCTATGTTAAATTCTTTTTCAAACTCCATGATTAATTCAACAGTATCAAGAGAGTCAGCTCCCAGGTCATTGGTAAAGCTGGCTTCAGGAGTAACTTCAGATTCGTCAACTCCCAGCTTATCAACTATAATCTCTTTAACTCTTGTAGCAATGTCTGCCATAGTTTTAAATTTAAATTAATAATATTGGAAAACCTTGCAAAGAAATATATTTGTACTATATTTTCAAATGATTTCAGGTTTTTTCTTTTCCAGCTGGTCTAATGTCTTGAAAAACAATAAAATAATCTGAGGCGAAAGAAAGGGTGCCGGATTTGATAATTTAGATTTAACTATCATTTAATGAAGAACATAGCCATATTTGCATCGGGATCCGGAACAAATGCTGAAAACATTATAAAGTATTTTTCGAACAGAACTGCGGCCAGGGTTTGCCTCGTTCTGTCGAACCGCAGGGAGGCCTGTGTATTAAAGCGTGCTGCATCGCTTAACGTGCAATCGGCGTTTTTCGACCGGAAAGATTTCTATGAAAGGGGAACTGTAATGAACCTGCTCAGGGAACACAGGATTGATTTCATTGTACTGGCTGGTTTTCTGTGGCTTGTCCCGTCCGATATACTTGCTTCCTATGAAAACCGGATAGTGAATATACATCCCGCTCTCCTTCCGGGATACGGCGGCAGGGGAATGTATGGCGACCGGGTTCATGAAGCCGTGATAGGGGCAGGGGAGAAGGAATCAGGTATCACGATTCATTATGTGAATTCCGAATATGATGAAGGTGATATAATCTTTCAGGCGGTCTGTCCGGTTTTTGAAGGTGATACACCGGCCGATGTTGCCGCCAGGGTTCACGCCCTTGAATACAAGCATTTCCCGGTTGTTATCGAAGAGCTTGTAAGCAAATTGCCGGAGTTGCCTTAAAAGGTGTCAAGAAGGCTGAGCGCCACAGTTCTGGTTTTATCGAAGGCAGCCATATTCTCAGGAGATATGGGTTCAACCGGGGGAGCCTCTACCTTAAGTGGATCGACAGGAGTGCCGTTCATGTAAAACCTGAAATCGAGATGAGGGCCTGTAGAAAGTCCTGAACTGCCCACATAGCCTATAACATCACCCTGTTTAACATAGACGCCGGGGGCAATCCCTGCCCCGAACCTGCTCAGGTGGAGGTAAGCAGTTGAGTATACACTGTTATGAACTATCCTGACCATCCTTCCCGATCCGCTCTGGTAGGTTGCCTGGGTAACACGCCCGTCGCCGACGGCATGAACCGGGGTCCCTATGGGTGCAGCATAATCGACCCCGTGATGGGGTCTTCTTATTCTCAGAATGGGATGAAGCCTGCTTCCGGAAAACCTCGAAGAGACGCGCGAATACTGAAGGGGAGCTTTAAGAAATGCCTTACGAAGGGAATTTCCCTGGCTGTCGAAGAAACTTTCAGTGCTGTCCTGAATGAAAGGTATGGCGTGAATTGTTGTACCTGATCCCGTGAAGGACGCGCAGTAAATCCTCGATATCCCCAGCGGTTTGTCGTCAATCGACATCTCCTCATAAATCACCTTGAAGCTGTCTCCCTTCTGGAGTCCGAAGAAATCAATGCTCCACGCGTAAATTTCCGAAAGTCCGGTAGCCAGCGTCGGGTGCATGCCGTTAAGGATCATGGCATCCCACAGAGAGGTCTCTATTGTCCCGCTGGCATATCTGATTACTTTCTTTACCTCTTTGCTGAACGGCGTGATATTAAGTGAATCAGTGAAACTGAACACATAGCATGTTGTCGGGTCGTGCTCATAAACAAAGTAACCTGCACGGGCAATGCTGTCTTTCCTGCAGAATACCGTATAGTTGTTGCCCGATCTTATCTTCCTCACATCGAACACCGCGGCTGAGTTTCTGACCACGTTCTCAATTTCTTCCATCGTGATTCCGTATCTGAGAAGGATGGTTGATAGCAGTTCGTTTCTTTTTATCTGACCGTTAACCAGGTCAAATGAGTCGGAAGGTATCCCGTACATAAAGGTTGTCTCTCCGGTTCCGCGTACCGCAGTTGTATCCGGCGGAGGTGTTTGCTGAAAAGGAATGATTTCGTTGACAGATTCCTGACAGGAAAGCAGGAATAAAAATATTAGTATCGGAATAAGTGTTTTTGGTCGAAACGGCATTATATAAAAATTACTTAACTGGGTTTGACTACAACATTTACAATTTTGCCGGGAACCACAACCATCTTCAGGGGCTTTGTCCCGCCGGTCCATTTCTCAGATCTTGCATCCTCAAGGACTGCTTTTTCAATTTCCTCCTTGCCCATATCGGCCGGGAGTTCGATTTTGAATCTCATCTTGCCATTGAATGATACAGGATATTCGATTATGTCAACTTTGAGATATTCCGGGTTCACTGCAGGCCATGGTTCATGAGCCAGACTTTGTTTGTGTCCCATGATCTGCCAGAGTTCCTCTCCGAGGTGCGGGGCAAAGGGGGACAATATGAGAGTGAAGATGCGGGCTGTATCCCTTGTAACCTTACCTTTTTTATAAACAAGGTTAAGGAAGATCATCATCTCGGAAATGGCGGTGTTGAATTTAAGGTTCTCGATATCATCCTCAACTTTTTTGATTGTCCGGTGAAGTCCCTTGAGGATTTCAGCGTCCTCAGTTCCATCAAAAATATTTCCGGGTTCAGAGAAGAACCTGTAAGTCCTGCCGATGAAATTGAACACTCCCTTTACGTTCCTGTCGTCCCAGGGTTTCATCACGTCGAGTGGTCCCATGAACATTTCATAGAGCCTCAGTGAGTCGGCGCCATACCTTTCGGTAACGTCGTCAGGGTTTACTACATTTTTTAGCGATTTCGACATTTTTGCAACTATCTGCTTTACCTCTTCTCCGGTTTCGGCATAATAGTATTTACCATCCTTTTCAGTGACCTGATCGGCCGGTATTTTTGCTCCGGTCTTATTTTCGTATGCAAATGCAAGGATCATTCCCTGGTTGAAGAGCCTCCTGTAGGGTTCGTCAGTCGACACAATGCCAAGGTCGCTCAGCGCCTTATGCCAGAATCTGCTGTAGAGAAGGTGGAGAACCGCATGTTCGGCGCCGCCAATGTAAAGGTCGACGGGCATCCAGTATTTTTCCTTCTCACTGTCGAATATTGCCTGGTCGTTATGCGGATCGATGAATCTCAGGTAATACCAGCACGATCCTGCCCACTGGGGCATTGTATTGGTTTCCCTTCTTCCCCTGCGGCCATTCTCATCGACCACATTCAGCCAGTCTCCAGCGTTAGCCAGTGGCGATTCTCCCGATTCACCCGGTATATATTTTTCGAGTGCGGGAAGTTCGAGTGGCAGTTCCTTTTCATCAATAACTGAAATCCCGCCGTCTTCCCAGTGAATCACGGGAAATGGTTCTCCCCAGTATCTCTGGCGGCTGAAGAGCCAGTCGCGAAGTTTATAGTTGACCTTTGCCTTGCCCAGGTTCCGGGATTCGAGCCATTCGGTTATCTTTCTGATTCCGGCTTCCTTGTTCAGGCCGTTGATGTCTATCCCCGTAACCGGATCGGAGGAGTTGATATATAAGCCGTCTTCGGTCCAGCATTCATTGCCTTCCAGTATTCTGGCCTTCTGTTCTGCATCTGTCACATAGGGATCCTGGATGCACACAATGGGAAGGTTGAATTTTTTTGCGAATTCGAAGTCCCTTGTATCGTGGGCAGGTACGGCCATTATGGCTCCCGTGCCATAACCGGTAAGCACGTAATCGGCCATCCATATCGGTATCCTTGCGTTATTGACAGGATTGATTGCATATCTCCCGGTGAATACGCCGGTTTTCTCCTTTGCCAGATCGGTTCTGTCGAGATCCGATTTCAGGGCTGACAGTTTTATATATTGCTCAACCTGTGCGCGCCGGTTACCGGTGGTTATCTTTTCGGCGAGATGGTGCTCGGGAGCAATTACCATGTAGGTGGCTCCGAAGAGGGTGTCGGGCCGGGTTGTGAAAACGGCGAGGTTTTCATCAAGGCCCTCGATGCGGAAGTCGACTTCTGCTCCTGTCGAGCGTCCGATCCAGTTCCTCTGCATTTCCTTTATTCCCTCGGGCCAGTTGAGGTCATCGATGCCTTTCAGCAATCGTTCGGCATAGAGAGGAATCCTGAGCATCCACTGCTTGAGGTATTTCTTTTCAACCTTGTTGCCGCATTTCTCGTGTGAGCCGTCGGGGAGAACCTCTTCATTTGCGCACACTATCCTGCAACTGGGGCAATACCACACCTGTGCGTTTTCGTAGTAGGCGAGCCGCCTGGAGTCGATGTATTTCCGGATTTCCTTATCTCCCAGCAGCCTTATCTCCCCGGGTATTGTTAATTCCTTAACAGGTCTTCCCTTCTGGAGTTTCTCATCAAACCATGTGTTGAAGAGCTGGATGAAGATCCACTGGGTCCATTTGAAATACTTCGGATCGGTGGTGTTGATCTCCCTGTCCCAGTCGTAGCTGAGCCCCAGTCCTTTTATCTGTCTTCTGAAAGTGTCGCAGTTTTTGTTTGTTATAACAGCAGGATGGGTACCTGTCTGAATTGCATACTGCTCAGCCGGAAGCCCGAAAGCATCCCATCCCATCGGGTGAAGGACGTTGAAGCCTTTCATCCTTTTGAATCTTGAATATATGTCGGTGGCGGTGTAACCTTCGGGGTGACCGACATGAAGTCCTGCGCCTGAAGGATAAGGAAACATGTCGAGTATGTAGCATTTATTCGGATTAGTCAGATCGTCAGGAGTCTTGAAAGTTTTATTCTTTTCCCAGTATTGCTGCCATTTTTTTTCGATTTCCTTGAAGTTGTAGTCCATATATGGTGTATCAATTTGATTTTAATGAATAAAGACCGAAGACCGAAGACCGGAGACCGAAGTAAGAAATATCAGTTGATATTCTTTTTAAATGCTACCATCATATTCATCAGGTTGTAAGCAAAGTCATACTGTTTTCTGAATTCTGAATCAGAAATATATTTTCTTCTCAAGGCTTTGTGTAAGCAAGTAACAACTTCAGCAAGAGATCTTGCAGCCATACCAATAAACCTTTTTTGCTCCAGGGTGGATTGTCCGATTGATCCTTCTGAAATATTCAATGCAATGGAATCAACAGCGCGTCTTATTTGTGAAGTAAGATTGTAAGTTTCTTCTTTCGGAAACTGACCTGAAAGCTTAAAAATTTCCTCTCCATAATCCATCGCCTTTTGCCAGATAATAAGATTCTCAAATTTAAATTTCATTGTGGCCGCTCAATTTTTTCCATCTTCTGTCTTCCGTCTTCCGTCTTCCGTCTTCCGTCTTGCGTCTTCTCAAGGACGCGAAATTAGAAAAACTTTGTCATTATTTGATTTACTTAGTTGTAAAACCGGTCGAATGGTCTTATTTTTACCGTGAATTTACGGTCCCGTAGTTCAATGGATAGAATGGCAGATTCCGGTTCTGTTGGTTGAGAGTTCGAATCTCTCCGGGATCACGAAAGGAACATGGGTTTCCTCAGGAATAATGCCTGATTCAGATTGCAGAACCTTCCCCTTTTTTGGGTTCGCAATCTGACATGATTTTCAGAAACCTCCTACGGCTTATAATCAGATCCGACAACTCCCTGAACATGTCAGGGTTAACCTGTTCGGCCATGCGAAGTACCCACTTTTCAGTCTGATCGAGATAATCACTTATTTTTTTGATCGAGTGGGTGTCGGTATGCAGATCGGTAAGATTTGATATCCTGTCGGCACATTTCAGGATTTTCGCTCTGACGGAACCACGTTCAAGAATATTCCTGAGATACACTTCCTTCGGCATGTCATCGGGCCGGGTTACCTCTTTTACCAGCGCCAGGACATCATCAGCCTGTCCGTCGATAATTCTTATTTCGAACTCATTGGTTTCAGGAACATCTTCGAGGAGGTCGTGGATGACTGAGGCCTTAAGCAGAATATAGTCATCGAAAAGTTTATAGTCGAGAAGTATAGCCATTGTTGCCATCGCGTGACGGAACTGGTTTCCGCCGACGCCTCTCTGCTTTCCGATAAGGGCAGTGGCTTTAAGGATATAGGGAGCAAGAACCAGGTTTCTTAGCTTTTCAGTTTCGGTCATATATCGGGTACATGTTTGCAAGTGTAAAATTATAATAAAAAAAGTTGTGAGGCATGATTTTTACATGCCTCATGATATCTTTATCATACCGGGGAATACAGATTATGTGTCTCTGAGAATCCCTATCATTTCCGTTACCGCTTCGGCATCTGAAATATCTCCGACAGGAGACAAACCGGCCAATGCCCTTGCAGCATTTAGGTCGTCGTCGGTGATGTAATCCTTGCCGATGGCAATCAGATAAAGGATAGCTGATTTCAGGGTGTTTGCCTTTGTCCGGAAAGAGTGAGGACTCGACCTCGCCGGGAAGATATGGACGTACCTCGTCTCGTTATTGTGATATTTGAGCGTCCAACGGGAAGTATCGGACAGGGTTATTATCCTGAAATCGTTGTAACCGGTTCCGGTCCACGCCATGAAATCGTTCCGTGCGACAAGGTGATTCGTTTCAAGATAGCCGGTTATCTCAGTAAAAATGGCCTCCTGCGTCAGGCTGCCCTTGTAAATGTCCATTACGCATGTTCCGATATGCTTTATTTCCCTTGTAAGCTCGTTCAGACGCGAATCATTTACTGGCATGGCCTTGCTGACAGCAAAATTTCTTATAAAAGGGAGATAGTGTTTTAGCGGATTAAAGAGCAGGGGCCGGGGTATGCGGATATCTGTTTCCATGATTATGCCGGTTTGGATTGATTCAAAGCCGCTTGCTGTCTTCAGATACACAGGATGTTTCACTGCGGCTGCCGGCGGCAATTGATCCGTAATAAGATAGGCAAAAAACGGCAGAAAACAAAATCCTTTTGAGTACCGCTGATTTTCCCGGGAATAATTTAACTTTAAGAACCCTAAACCCCGCAAAACCTGAAGCCATGCCAAACACATCAAGAGAGAACTTTCTGTTAACAGTAAATCACAGGCAGCCCGGGAGGGTTGTTGTGGATTTTGGATCTGCCCCCGTAACAGGCATTCATGCCGTGGTTGTCGAAAAACTAAGGGACTACTACGGTCTTGAGAAGAAGCCGGTTAAGGTAATTGAACCGTACCAGATGCTTGGCGAAGTTGACGAAGATCTGGTTAAGGCTATGAACGTCGATGTAATCGGTTTCGGCGGAGAAAAGAACATGTTCGGGATCCCGAACCGCGACTGGAAACTGCACAGGACTTTCTGGGGGCAGGAAGTGCTGCTCCCGGGGGAGTTTAATTACACTTTCAATGAAAACGGCGACATGTTGATCCATCCCGAAGGTGACACCTCAGTGCCCCCGAGCGCGATGATGCCGAAGACCGGATATTTCTTTGATGCGATTGAGCGGCAGGGGCCAGTCGATGATTCGACCCTGAAAGCGGAGGACAATCTTGAAGAATTCGGCAGGATAACAGCCCATGATCTTGAATTCTGGGAGAAACAGATACAACAGGCAGAGGGATCGGGCAAAGCAGTGGTCGCGAATCTTGGCGGAACAGCCCTGGGTGATATTGCCCTGGTTCCGGCGGTTCAGCTGAAAAATCCGAAAGGAATACGCGGTGTGGCCGAATGGTACATGTCGACACTGATCCGGGAAGATCTGGTGAGAGAGGTATTTGACAGGCAAACGGACATTGCAGTCGGGAACCTGAAGGACTTTTACAGAGTGCTGGGCAACAGGATAGATGTTGTATATATATGCGGCGCTGATTTCGGTACCCAGAATTCAACATTTTGTTCACCCGAGGCTTTCGACAGGTTATGGGTGCCTTATTATAAAAAGATGAATGACTGGATCCATCAGAACACCGGCTGGAAGACATTCAAGCATTCGTGCGGATCGATAGTATCGCTTCTGGATCTCTTTATAAAGGCGGGATTTGATATAATAAACCCGGTTCAGATTAATGCGGAGGGGATGGATACTGCAATGCTGAAACGCAGGTTTGGAGACAGGATTGTCTTCTGGGGAGGAGGAGTCGACACCCAGGGTGCTTTTGCCTTCGGTACTCCTCAGCAGGTAAAGGAGCAGGTAAAAAGGCAGGTCGGGATACTTAACGAAAACGGAGGTTTTGTTTTCAATACGGTTCACAACATTCAGGCAAATGTTCCATTCGGGAATGTGGTTGCAATGCTTGAAGCCCTTGATGAGATAAGATAAAAGATGACTGAGACAAGGGATGAGGGCCGCAAAAGCTCATTAATTCACTGGATCAAATATGTTATAACATTGTTATAATGACGTTATAACAATGTTATAACATATTAAATTTGCTGTTTTATAATTATGGAAGCACAAAAATTTAATCTGAAATACCTTCTGTCCATCTGTCTTATATCAGCAATGGGAGGCTTGCTTTTCGGATACGACTGGGTGGTGATCGGCGGAGCTAAACCGTTTTATGAACCTTACTTCGGGATAAGCGGCAACCCTGTAATGCAGGGATGGGCAATGAGCTGCGCCCTGATAGGGTGCCTGGCCGGCGCCGTGTTGTCGGGATGGCTTAGTGACAGGTTCGGAAGGAAGCGGCTTCTTATTCTGGCAGCCCTGATATTCATCGTGGCTTCTCTCGGGACCGGTGGAGCATCTTCATTTTTATTGTTTGTAATCTTCAGGATGACAGGCGGGATAGGGATCGGTCTGGCATCGACTCTTTCACCAATGTACATCGCTGAAGTTACTCCGGGAAAAGTAAGGGGTGCGTTTGTCTCGATAAACCAGCTTACAATTGTGATAGGTATTCTTCTGGCGCAGATAATAAACTGGAGAATTGCAAGACCGGTACCGGCCGATTCGACGATAACCGACATACTGGCGTCATGGAACGGTCAGACAGGCTGGAGGTGGATGTTCTATGTCTGTTCCATCCCTGCCATGCTGTTCTTTTTGCTTATGTGGTTTGTCCCGGAGAGTCCCAGGTGGTTGCTTAAGCCCGGCAGGGGAAAAAAGAATGCACAACGGATACTTACCAGGATCGGCGGCACTCAGTTTGCTGACACCGAGCTTGATTCAATTGAAAACAGCCTTGTCGGCGAAACCGGGCAGCCGGTAAGGAAAGCCCTCAGGGAGAAGGGTATCATCAAACTGCTTGTACTTGGGGTCGTACTGGCGGTCTTTCAGCAGTGGTGCGGGATAAACGTGATATTCAACTACGCGCAGGAGGTGTTTGCAGATGCAGGTTACAGCGTTTCGGAAACTCTTTTCAATATAGTGATAACGGGAAGCGTGAACCTGGCATTCACCTTTATCGGGATGTTCACGGTCGACAGGCTGGGGAGAAAGTCGCTCATGCTGTTCGGGGCAGGGGGACTGGCATGCATCTATGCAACAATAGGTCTGATGTACTATCTGAAGATTCAGGGCCTTCCCTTGCTGATTATGGTGGTTTCAGCCATCGCATGCTACGCCATGACTCTGGCTCCCGTGACCTGGGTGCTTCTTTCAGAGATCTTTCCAAACCGGATAAGAGGATTTGCAATGTCGGTTGGAACATTTGCCCTCTGGGCGGCTTGTTTCATCCTTACATACACCTTCCCACTTCTGAATAAAACACTAAAGGCTTCAGGGACATTCTGGCTGTATGGAATGATATGTATTCTGGGTTTCTGGTTCATCTTTAAGAAACTGCCGGAGACGAAGGGGAGGTCGCTGGAAGAGATAGAGAAGGGCATGAAGGGGTGAAGGCATGAAGGCATGAAGGCGTAAAGGCAAGAAGGCGTAAAGGTGTTAAGGCCTAAAGGTGTTAAGGCGTAAAGGTGTTAAGGCGTAAAGGCGAGAAGGGGTGAAGAGGTGAAGGGGAGGGTAAAATGATTAATAGTGTAAAATGAAGAAAATACTGTTTTTTATGCTGGTTATGGCCGGATGCACAAGCCGGCAAATGGATATCCGCGAAGAAATATCCCTTGCAGGGACCTGGCAATTCAGGATTGACTCACTCGACATTGGCATTGATCAGCAATGGCAAAACCAGGAATTTGATGAGACTGTTAATCTTCCCGGATCGATGGCTGAAAATGGCAAGGGAGATGAAGTGACAATCAATACTCCATGGACCGGGGACATTGTCGACAGGTCTTACTTTACCGACAGCAGATATGAGAAATTCAGGCAGCCGGGGAACATAAGAATCCCGTTTTGGCTTAAACCCGTCAAGTATTACAGGGGGGTAGCATGGTACCGGAAGGATGTCGAAATCCCGGAAGGATGGGACAACAGGAGGATAGTGCTGTACCTGGAGAGATGTCATTGGGAATCAACCGTCTTCGTTAATGAAAAGAAGGCAGGATCGTGCAACAGTCTATCCACTCCCCATGAATATGACCTTACCAGTCTGCTGGTGCCGGGCCGAAACCGTATTTCGGTCAGGATAGACAACAGTGTAATTATTCCAATCGGAGTCAATTCGCACAGCATCAGCGATCACACCCAGTCGAACTGGAACGGGATTACCGGTGAGATAAAACTGGCAGCTACTTCCGGGATTTACATAAATGATATCAGCATTTTCCCGGATCGCGACAAGAAAATAGTCGAGGTAGTTGCGAACATAAAGAATCCGGAAAACATTGATTTCAAAGGAAAACTCTTTTTAAGGGCGAGGACTTTCAATACACCTGAAGAGGAACAACTGCCTGAAATAAGCACCAGTGTTATTTCAAAAGAAGCGGAGCATCAGGTAAGAATCAAATATAAGATTCACAATCAGAAGCTGTGGAGCGAGTTCAGTCCGGATATGTACAGGATGAGACTTGATCTTGCTGAAAAAGGGAAGGTTATCGACAGCAGATCAGTTGATTTTGGTATCAGGGATTTCAAAACTAACGGAACCAGGTTTGAGGTGAACGGACAACCGGTGTTTTTAAGAGGGACTACGGAATGCTGCATCTTTCCTCTCACCGGCTACCCGCCGACTGATCAGGAGTCATGGGAAAAAGTTCTGGGCACCTGCAGGGAGTATGGGCTGAACCATGTAAGGTTCCATTCATTCTGTCCGCCGGAGGCAGCCTTTGCTGCTGCTGATAAACTTGGCATCTATTTTCATATTGAGTGCGGTTCATGGGCCAATCAGGGAACTACCGTGGGTGATGGCGGACCGGTTGACAAATTCATATATGAGGAGGGTGACAGGATAATAAGGGAATATGGCAATCACCCTTCATTCTGCATGCTTGCTTATGGCAATGAGCCGGCAGGAAGAAATCAGAACAAGTTCCTCGGCGAACTTATAACATACTGGAGGGCAAAGGACAACCGCCGTCTTTACACATCAGCCGCAGGCTGGCCGATCATTCCCGAAAACGATTACAACCTTCCGTCCGATCCAAGGATCCAGCACTGGGGCGAGGGATTGAAAAGCATAATCAACTCGGAACCTCCGCAGACACGGTTTGACTTCAGGGATTTTGTATCACAGTATAAAGTGCCGACAGTTGGTCATGAGATCGGGCAATGGTGTGTATATCCCGATTTCAGGGAGATGGAACAATATAAAGGTGTTCTGAAGCCAACTAACTTTGAGATATTCCGGGAGACACTTGATGAACACAAGATGGGTGACCAGGCCGAGGCTTTCCTGATGGCTTCAGGCAAGCTTCAGGCATTATGTTACAAGGCTGACATTGAAGCAGCTCTGAGAACTCCTGGTTATGCAGGTTTCCAGATGCTTCAGCTGCACGATTTCCCCGGTCAGGGAACAGCTCTGGTTGGAATACTGAATCCTTTTTTCGGAAGCAAGGGCTACATAACGCCCGAAGAGTTCAGGATGTTCTGCAGTGAGATAGTTCCGCTGGCCAGAATGGACAAGATGATCTTTACCACCGAGGAGGAGATAAAGGCAGACATAGAGATTGCAAATTTCGGAAAGGGACCGCTTTACGGGTCAGGAGTGCTTTGCAGGCTGATCA
This sequence comes from Bacteroidales bacterium, assembly GCA_049294075.1. Classification (GTDB taxonomy): domain Bacteria; phylum Bacteroidota; class Bacteroidia; order Bacteroidales; family VadinHA17; genus LD21. The sequence goes on from JBAQCK010000098.1 coordinate 19,077, forward strand.
ATTCTGACGGAGAGACGGTCTTTCAGAAAGCATTCGTAAAAGATACGATAGGGATCGGGAATTGCATACCTGTCGGCACTTTTAGATTTGATCCCTCCGGCATTCTGAAACCCCAGAAGTTAACTCTGGAAGTATCGGTCGATGATTCAGATAGTAAGAACAGGTGGGATATCTGGGTATATCCGCAGGAAGAGCAGCCCGATCAGGGAAAGGTTCTTGTTTCTGACCGGCTCGACAGCAGGTGTGAGGAAGAGTTGAGGAAAGGCGGATCGGTTTTGCTTCTTAACTACGGGAAAGTGGCGAAAAACAAGGGTGCTGATGTTGAAATCGGTTTCTCGAGCATCTTCTGGAACACTGCATGGACCAATAATCAGGCTCCGCATACACTTGGGATACTTTGTAATCCGAACCATCCGGTGTTTACGCAGTTTCCAACTGAATATCACAGCAACTGGCAATGGTGGGATCCGGTATCACATTCACAGGCAATGATAATTGACGGGTTCCCCGCGGAACTGAGACCGCTTGTCCAGCCTATCGACACCTGGTTTGAGAACAGGAGGCTTGCTCTCGTTTTTGAGGCCAGGGCAGGAAACGGGAAGCTGATTGTGTGCAGTATAGATATGAAGGATCTGAAGGAAGACAGGCCGGCTTCGAAGCAGCTGCTCCGGTCTGTGCTGGCTTATATGAACAGTGATTCATTCAATCCGGCGACACAGATTGATCTCAATCTGGTCAGAAATCTTACCGGCAGATAACGGAAAAGCATTGATTATCGGCCTGATGGCCTAACTTTCATCAAATAACAAAAGAGACTTGTCAAAACAGGATTATTGCTAAAAGTGAAGGTTTATTAGTAGTAATGCACTGATAATCAATAGGGATAATTGATTTATTCTCATCTCCGTTTCCAGTCGCTCATAAATCTCAATAGCTTTTTGACCGGTAGCCATTTTTTTAAAGCCACCGGTATGTTTTCAGGGATGATCAGCCTTTTCCTGTTGACAACCGATGACAAAAGAGGCACCCGAATGTCATCCTGTGATCTTGTAATGTATTGACAAACAAGATATAAAGCGGTAACATTACATTGAATTATTTCCTGTCTGCGAACCCGGGATGGTAAAAGTCAGGTGAATAATTCCAAACTTTAAAATGACGGCCGCGAATGAAAAAATTTCTGTTTGTCCCGGTTTTTTGTCTGATCGTCTCATGTTCGACGCAGCTTAAGACGCATTCTCACCTGCTGGATGACGGGGTGTCGGTGACAAGGAGGTACATTGGAAACTTCATTGATTATTCGCACACGGGGCCGGATTACTGTGCAAATGCTCACCTGATTTGGATCCGGACCACCCAGTTCAGTACTTTCGGCAAGCTCTCGGCTTACGGGAAGGAATGCAAATTCACTCCCGGTGAAAGGATTTACCTCAAGAGGATGTTTTCCGTTCCGAATGTAAACGGAGAATGGGAATACCAGATTGAGAATGATTCTTTAGATGTTTACATTGTAAGCAAATACAAGTATGACAATAATGTGCTGGTGCATGCATCCTTCTGAATGAAGGGTTATTAAGGGAGTAGCGGATGGTAAAATGCATTGGTCAAAGCTTAAATAATGTTAGTCAAAAGTCATTGGTAATGTGTTGTATGAAGTTGTATTTTTAAGTATATTTCAACAAATTATATGTCTATAACTATATGGAAAATTTATTGCTCCTCCTCTCCTAAGGATTGGTAGTAAGCTACATTTTCAGTGCCTGCACATACAATAAGAGCTTTCATTTATCTGAGGAGCAGAAAAAGGATTCACGGAAGATTGACGGATTATTTTATCTGAATCGTGAAAAGGATAATTTACATTGCGATACTCCTCTGTCTGCATCAGCTTTCTTCCGCACAGCAGCTGCCTTTGTACAGTCAGTACCTGTATAATAAATTCCTTATAAATCCGGCCATTGCGGGTGCGGATGGTTTTACCAGCGTTAACATTACGGCCCGTGAACAGTGGATCGGTTATAACGGCGCTCCCAGGACATATTCGGTAAGTTATCAGACCAGGATGCTGAAAAGATCATATCAATTGAAACAGAACATTTTCAACAGAACGGTTTACAAGGCAAAAACACCGGGTAAAGTAGGTGCCGGAGGTTATGTTTTCAGCGACAGGAACGGGCGTATACAGAGGACAGGATTCCAGATGGCCTATGCCTATCACACCTGGATCGCTGACTACACGCAGTTGTCTCTGGGACTTGCTATTACCGGTTACCATTTCAAGGTCGATGTGAATTATATAAATTTTGACGATCCCAATGAACCGTGGCTGAACAATGAGCTGCGAAGGGGTATTTTTGTGCCGGATGCCGATTTCGGTCTTTATATCCTGGATCCAAAATTCTCCTTTGGTTTTTCAGCCCAGCAGCTTTTTGGGGCGAATGTGAAAATTGGGGAGGCGGCCTACAGGAATTACTGGATGGACAGGCACTACTACTTCCAGGGGGCATATAATTTTGAAGTCGGTGTGAAAAGTGAACTTCAGCCTTCAATGCTTTTGAAGGTATCTGAGCAGGTACGGCCGCAGGTTGATCTTGGGCTCACCTATAATTACAACAATGATTTCTGGGCCGGACTGGCCTACAGGACAGGAAGCGCCCTGATCGGACATATCGGGATGAGGCATTTCACCAGCCGTGTCAAGCTGACAAGCATGTATTTCGGGTATTCTTTCGACTGGACTCTGAATAAGATACAGAGAGCCACATACGGGACGCACGAACTCACCATGGCGATCAAGTTTGGTGATGTCGACAAGAGATTCAACTGGGTTGACAGGTTCTGATTTCACGGGCAAATCATTCAAGGTAAATTACATTTTCATTTTCCTGAAATAAACAAACATGCCGCCCCTATGGGGCTGGTAATCTGTGGTTTGAATCAAACGGGGTGTTGCCCCGCCCTGCCAATATTATGCTCCTGCCGGAGCATGGGACTTCCATGTTGGTCATATCCTGATAAACGGGGTGTTGCCCCGCCCTGCCAATATTATGCTCCTGCCGGAGCATGGGACTTCCATGTTGGTCATATCCTGATAAACGTGGCGTTGCCCCGCCCTGCCAATATTATGCTCCTGCCGGAGCATGGGACTTCCATGTTGATCATATCCTGATAAACGGGGCGTTGCCCCGCCCTAAATCATAACGCCCCTGACGGGACTGGGGATTGATCAAAACATCGACAGGCCGTAGGCCTGAAATATTGGTAGGGATGGGCGCAGCCCATCCAAATGGCAATTAATTGATATTAAGCCCCGTAGGGGCGTGATATTTTTTACATCAATTACCCGGAAATTACCCGGATGCAGAGGTCGATTAATGCCAGCATCCGCCACGCGGTAATCAAACTCGTTATCTGACTATGGTCCCATCTTCGATACTGACGGGAATGTCTGGGCAATCCAGATCCTGAGATAACATTACTTGTTTACCCCTGATGGTAAATATTTTGCTGATAATTATTTTTTCAGCAATAATAATCTGAATATTCACTTTTTTCATTAAGTTCAGCAAGACAACATAAATTTAACGAATTCTTATTTCTGGTCACGAAATATTTCCAATAATTTTAAAACCAATTTCCATTTTTAATTGACTTTTCCTGATGGATTTCAAATGGGATTAGTGTTGTTTTTTAATTGAAGAAATAAACTTGATATAAGTACGACAAAAAGATATCAGCGATCAGCTATCTTTCAGATTAAGCGACCTGCATGACCTGCACGATTTGCATGACATTTTTTTCGTTCTCGCAGATTTTCGCAGATTGAAATCCCGCAGATTTTCGCAGAGGTTTTTCTTATAAAAGTCTCTTCGTCGCTTAGTCGCTCAGTCACTCAGTCCTTTAGTCTCACCCCTCCCGCCTCACGCGCCCCACGCCCTAACGCCTTAATGCCTTCACGCCTTAACGCCTTTCACCTCACCACCGTCACGTTCCCGATTATTGCCCTCGTCCCGTCATGAAGCTCTATCAGGTAATGGTACGAATCCACCGGCATCACCTTCCCCCGGCTCCTTCCATCCCAGGGCACGGGATAACCCCTGACTGATTTCCAGACTGCCTGACCCCATCTGTTGTAAACAGTAACTTCAATTTCAGGATAAGAGTCCTTTCCGATAATGTTCCAGACATCATTTATCCCGTCTCCGTTCGGGGAAAACGCATTCGGGATTTCCAGATACGCTTCCCTGCATCTGAATCCGGGATTAATCCACACTGTGAATTTTACCTCCTTACCCTCACAGGACTGAGCTCCGTCATCAGTTACGATGCGAGGAATGAACCTGTAAACCACTTTATGCAACGCTTTGTCATTATTTATGAGGGTTTCACTAAAGTTTGCCGGGCTTGCATAAGTACCGCTTATAGTATTCCCGGTTATTCCCGCATCAGGCTCTGCAATAAGATCATATATCCACTTACCCCAGATTAAATCAGTCGTATTCTGAACTGATATAGTCATACTTTCTCCGTCACATATCATGGTATCGGATACATTTATCTGAATTTCAGGTTGCGGATTTACAAATACAAGTCCTGATATCTTCGGTCCCGGACAACCATCTGCTGAACGTTCCTGCACTTCAATCAAATATGTTTCTGAAGACGTCCAGGTATAAACAAATTCATTTGTATTATATCCCGACATGACATTCCCGTCAAGCCACCAGGTATAGGTTGAGCCGGCAGCCCGTCCGGGAATTACATAATATTGCCTGGTCTGCCCGGTACATACATAATCAGTCATCGTCATCTGCCCGGCTGACCTGAAGCTGATGAATTGCATTATGCCAAAGGCGATCATATATAGGTGCCTTTTATGCAATAGGCTTGACCTTTCATAATCATCCTTATTGGGGCTGTTGAAAAGGTGTGGGGTTGGGGGTGTGCCTCAACTTTTCAAACAGCCCCGGGATGAATTTTAAAGTTATCTATCTATAAAAACCTCATGCTTACAGCTTTAGTTATGGTAGATTCCACTTGTTACAGGAGCTGGCTGAACTGTAATTTCCACCGTGGCAGTTGCCGTGCAGCCGGTGCTTATTACGGTCTGAGTGACGCTTACCGACCCGGGACCAGGCGTAGTCCACAATATTGCAATCTGGTTCGTGCCCTGGCCGCTGAGTGTCCCGCCAACAACAGTCCAGTTAAATGTGCTTCCGGCATTGGCAGGAGTACTGTAGATTTCAGTGCTGGCATCCGTACTCTGGCAAACAGGATTAGGACCGGTAATGGCAGGAGCCGGTAAAGGATTGATTATGACATCAACGCTTACAGATGCAGTGCCTCCGCTTGAATTTGTAACTGTCAGAGTGTATGTTCCGGCAGCAGCAGCCGTCACTCCGGTGATTGTCGGATTCTGAACGGAAGAAGTGAATCCGTTGGGACCGGTCCAGGAATAAGTTGCCATCCCTGAAGGCCCTCCGATCAGGTTAAGATCGCCCCCGACGCATGGAGTATTGGCAACAGCTGTAGGAAGATCCACAGTATTGATAGTAACATTGACAGTCGTGGATGCTGGACATCCGGCTGCATTGGTCACTGTCAGTGTGTAAATTCCGGCAGCAGCATCGGTAACCCCGTTAATAACCGGATTCTGAACAGTAGAAGTGAACCCGTTTGGTCCTGTCCAGGAATAGGATGCCATCCCATCGGGTCCCCCGATAAGATTCAGGTCACCTCCTGCAAAAGGAGTGTTTGCATTTGCTGTGGGAACCGGCAGCGGATCAACAATTATGTTCAGAGTGACTGGTGCACCGCTACAATTAGTGGTGCTTGCCAGTGTCTCTGTAACTGACAAACTAAAAGTTCCCACCGTCGTCCAGTTAATCCTGATTGCGCTTGTTCCTTGTCCCTGGGTAATTGTGCCGCCTCCTGACAGCGCCCAGTTATAGGTTGACCCCGGAGTGTCAATAACCCAGTAGTCCTCCGTGGAGTTTATGCAGGCATGGTCGGGATCAGTGGTGCCTGGCTGTGCCCAGACTCCCAGTGAGATTGCTGATAGAATTATCAGCAGGATTGGTTTCAAAATTGTGGCTTTTGTTTTCATGTTAACATAGATTTATGGATTAAAAAACTTTAGTCCGGATGTTTTGTTTGGGTCTTTATCAGTTAAGGTATTCATATATAGAGATTTAATTTAATATTATAAATATCTAATAGTGGTAAATAGAAGATGTTACGGGCAGGGGACTTACAGTAATCGTAACAGGGTAACTATAAACAGTGCCGCAACTCAGCGAACCTTCGTCTGTTGCCATTATCCGGTACAAGGTGGTTATAGTCAGCGAAGGAGGCGAATATGAAAGTGATACGGCGCCGGGAATATCGGTCCAGTTAACACCATCAGCACTTAATTGCCATTGGTACGAGTAATCCGGACCTGATCCTCCGTATGCGGGTGTTGCTGTTAGTGGAGAGGGTGTTGCGATATTACAGAACGCCTGGTCTGCAGAAACAACCGGCGGCACCAGAGGCTGCAAAACCATCAGGTTACGGTTACGGGTATGTGTCGTGACCACGCATTCGGGGTAGCCTTCGGGCTGGTTAAGGGTGGTGAAAGCAACCGACACCCTGTAAGCTCCTGTTTGTGCAGGAGTTGCATCTGATATTGTCAGTAGTTGTGTGGTGGTTCCGGAATATATGCTGCCATCGTTTATTGGCTGCCATCCCGTGCCGTCGTTGAAAGACCACTGATAACCTGTAATATTTCCGCGGACAAATACCTCATAGGATGTCCCGCTTCCGCTGCAGATTGTGAGATTAACGGCTCCCGTAAGTCCGGTTACCGCATTGATCTCGAGCAATGCCGGTTCAGAAGTTATTGTAACACAATCGTCTGATGCAATCAGCCGGTATTCTGTCCCATGAATATTCTGTCCGCTTACCCCGATATCATGGACCACCAGATCAGGTGATACTTCACCGGGGATGTCGCTGAACTCACCTCCCGGAGGCCTCGATTGCCACTGATAGTTTACCGGCCCGGCAAAGCCGTCTACCTGAGCCGAGAATTCAACCGTATTTCCGTAACAGTCTGTCTGGTGGAGGGGCTGGACACTGAATTCCATCGGGTGCTCCGGCTGTCCGACCGTGATCGTAGCGGTATTATTGCAAATTCCGCCGGCATCGGTCACAGTTACCGAATAGGATCCCGCACCAAGTCCGGTCAGGTCCTGGTTTGTACTTGTAAATGATCCCGGACCTGTCCAGGCGAACTGATATGGTTCAACTCCTCCGCTGACTGTAATATCTATTGTTCCGGTCAGCTCCCCGAAACATTCCGCATCGGTATGTTCTGCGCTTATTGAGCAGACCTGTCCGGATAATATGGCACAAGCGATGGACCAGAGGCATGCCGACAGGACTGGCCTCCTAATGAGAGATGCCCAATGAATAACAGGCCTTAACCTGCCTGAAGGAGTTGGGATCATAAAACATTAGCAACGAGACATGACTAAATTATGAAAAAAGGGATAAGGATGCAAGGAAATCAGGCGAATTATTCAGGGGGTAAGATATTTTTAAGCGATCAGCGGTCAGCTATCAGCATTCAGCATTTTCCGGGAACGTGACCTGCACGATCCCGATTAGCGGGATTTCGTCGCTTTGCTCCTCAACCTGCACGACCTGCATGACTTGCATGACTTGCATGACTTTTTTATTTCTCGCAGTTTAGAAGATGAAAGGACTGGCAGAACACTTCTTCGCTACCTCCTCCGCTGCAGCTTCGGAGGTCAAAGAAAGCTACGAAGTGCAAAGCCGGCATAAGTAGCAGAACTGGAATAACCGTCTTCGGTCTTCCGCCTTCGGTCTTCCGTCCTTCTTCCACATCATCCATCACCTATAATACATCGTTTACTGTTCTGCCTTGCATCGTTAAACAGGTTCGAGTGTGAGTAGGCTTTGGGGGCAAAATCCAGATATAATTTAAACAGTTTCAGCATGCAGGAAATATTTGTTCAATAAAAGTTCCGGATAAAATGAGATTTCAACAATAACTCTTTAATTTTGACGCCCGGTGGCAACCTCAAGTGATCCGGGATTCATTGATGAAGACTGATGAATGATGCTTGGCACGGAACATGAAAAAAGTATAACAGGGAATGTCTTTTATGACTAATTGAGCTAAAATCATAAAATATGAATTTTGAACTCACTATTATTGTCCCGGTTTTTAACGAAGAAGGAAATATTGAAAGACTACATAAGGAACTTCTGAAGTTCCTTGAAATTTCCTTAAAAAGGACAAAGGTATTATTCATTAATGATGGATCGGGAGACAGCAGCCTGCAGAAGCTTAAAGAGATCTGTAAAAATACAGATTCCTTTTCATATTGTTCATTTGACAGGAACTATGGCTTGAGTGCGGCTCTTAAAGCCGGCTTCGATCATTCAGATACTCCGCTTACCGGTTATCTGGATGCAGATCTGCAGACTTCACCTTTTGATTTCAATATATTACTTGAACACATAGATCAATATGATCTTGTTCAGGGAGTCAGACAGGACAGGCAGGATTCTTTTGTTAAAAATGCTTCCTCGTTGATTGCTAATAAGATAAGAAGATTATTTACCCATGACGGGATGGATGATACAGGCTGCCCCCTGAAAATTATCAGGACCGACATTGCAAAGCGGATACCTATGTTCAGCGGACTGCACCGTTTTCTGCCTGCTATGGTACTGCTTCAGAAAGGAAGAATTTTACAGGTGCCTGTGCGGCATTTTCCAAGAACCGCCGGTAAATCAAACTTCAATCTCTGGAACCGTTTACTGGGTCCTTTGATGGACTGTTTCGCGTATCTGTGGATGAAGAAAAAGTACATCAACTATAAAGTTTCGGAATCCAGCCAATAACCATTGCCATCCTTATGAACAACTGGATCATCTATACGATTGGGTTTGTGGCGCAGCTCCTGTTTTCAAGCCGTATTCTTCTGCAATGGATAATATCGGAAAGACACAAAAAAGTCCTGACTCCCAATCTGTTCTGGGAGATCAGCCTGTTCGCATCGGTCCTTCTGTTTATTTATGGGTATCTTCGCCACGACTTTGCAATAATGCTTGGGCAGGTCATAACTTACTATGTGTATATCAGGAATATTCAACTGGGACATGAATGGGATAAGTGGCCTTTCTTATTGAGGCTCTTTCTGTATTTCTTTCCTGTGGTAATTCTTATATATGGATATAATAACAATATCATGGACCGGTCAAACCTTTTCAACAAGGATCATATTCCGGTCATATTGATGGCCCTGGGAATTGTCTCTCAGGTGTTGTTCACGCTGCGTTTTGTTTACCAGTGGCTTTACTCTGAAAAAAGAAAGGAATCAATTTTACCAATGGGTTTTTGGGTAATCAGCTTTTCCGGCGCCTTTCTCATTTTTATTTATGCCATTTTCAGAAAAGACCCGGTTCTGTTTATTGGACATCTATCCGGCATGGTTGCCTATTCCAGGAACATTTTCATTTTAAAGAAATATGGAGCAGAAGCTGCAAAAGTTGAAGCATGAAATCGTTTTGTCCATTGTTACCGGGCTTCTGCTTTTTTCAGGTCTGGGTAAGATCGAAGTTAACATAATGGAAGCCCGTAATTTCATCGCTGCGCGCGAGATGGTTCAAAATAAGGAGTATTTACTTACCACTCTGAATAATGAACCCAGGTATCAGAAGCCTCCTCTCCCAACCTGGCTGACTGCAGTTTCCGGCGCTGTATTTGGTTTTGAGTCTCTTTTCGCCTTGCGGATACCTGTTGTAGCAATCACTTTTCTTTTGGTTTTCATCTTCTGGTATTTTTCAAAACTCATCGGTCTTAATCCCGGGCAAAGCCTGAATAACGCGTTGATTCTAATTTCCTCCTTTTATATTTTCTTTGCCGGCCGTGATAATCAATGGGACATGTACACACACAGCCTTATGATGGTCTGTATATACTTCCTCTGGAAGTTGCTGAGTGAGGATGGCGGGGAACTCCGGAACAGTATCCTGGCAGGGATTTTTCTTGGTCTGTCATTCCTGAGCAAGGGGCCGATTTCGCTTTATGTCCTTTTGCTTCCGTTTCTGATCAGCTTTGCAGTAGTATACCACTTCTCCTTCAGGAAGAAAATCCTTTATCTGCTCTATATGTTCCTGGCAGGCCTTGTCATTGGATCTTCATGGTATATTTACGTTTCCGTTAAGGATCCTGTTCATTTCAAAATGATTGCAACCCGGGAGACATCAAACTGGTCGAGCTACGAAGTCAAGCCATTTTATTATTACTGGAACTTTTTTATTCAGAGCGGGCTCTGGACTATCCCGTCGCTGACAGCCTTGATATACCCTTATTTACGAAAAAGAGTTGAAAATATTAAAGCTTACCGTTTTGCTATACTCTGGACGATAGTGTCATTTATTTTTCTCTCGTTGGTTCCCGAGAAAAAAATAAGGTACCTTGTACCTGTTCTTATCCCGCTTGCACTCACGACCGGATTCTATATTGACTACCTTATTAAGAATTTCAGTAGTATAACGGATAAAAGAGAGAAAGCCTGGATATTCTTTTCTTTTGGGATTATCGCACTGATCGGTTTTGCATACCCCTTTACCCTGGCTTTTCTTTTTAAATCAGGAATCCTGGAATACCTGGCCCTTTTTATTGTTTCGACCCTGTTGATCTGGCTGCTTTCATTCTTCATAATCAAAGGACTGGTTGACAGAAATTTCTTAAGGGTTTTTTATTCCACGATATCAGTATTTATTTTGATAGTGATGACTCTGATCCCCCTGAGAGCTGAGCTGTCATTGAATCCGGGTTTTTCCTCAGCCCGCGATGCAAGGGTTTTCGAAGAGCAATATAATGTCAGGACCTACGGGTTGAATGAAGTAGTTCCGGAGATTATCTGGGATTTCGGAAAGTCAATTCCGATTCTCAAGGTTAGTGGTGACCAGATTCAAGTGCCACCTCAACATTCATTTGCTTTGGTTGCTCCGGGAGGGGATTCTGCAGTTGTAAGAAATCGTTTTGCCGGCTATAGGATCGAAAAGAAATACCGGATTGATTTGAATTATGATTTAAGAAATAAGGACAGGCTAATAAAGGATTATTACATTTTAACAAAACAGTAGAAGCTGATGGAACGGTAGCGGGACGTGCTACAATTTTATATTCGTGAGTTTTGGATCAGCTATCAGCTATCAGTAATCAGCGGTCAGCCTGATGCATTAGAATGGCTTGAAATTTAGGTTCTTAAGCCCCACTTTAGGGG
>JBAQCK010000099.1:0-11676 GCA_049294075.1 Bacteroidales bacterium
GAAACCCACATGTATCAAATACACAAACACGTATGTATATAATTTTCAACCGGGCTTGCGAGCTCGACGAAGTCAAACATGGGCGGTTCTCCCGCATAGGCGGGAACCTTTAAAATAAATTATACACGGATGAAACCCACATAATTGACCAGAGCATTAAGTATAAGCAAACATAATTTTCAATCAAGTGTGGTTCAGTCATACCATAAGAGTCAAAATTATAATATAATGAAATTCAGGTATATATTATTGTTTCTCCTGTTCCTTTCAAGTAATATTATTAAGGCTCAGCCACCTGAAATAACTTATCCCGGAGCAGTTGTTTATGAAGGTTATTATGACGATCGTGCCTGGGGTCAATTCAATATCGGGTTTAATTTTACCTTCTACGGTAATACTTACAATCGTTTTTATGTTACTTCGAACGGGCTTGTTATGTTTGGCTCAGGTTCCAACGACTATACAGAAGATCCCATACCTTCGCCATCATCGCCAAATAACTTTATTGCTCCTTTCTGGGATGATATAGTAATAAATCCTTCAGGAAAAATTCTTTATACATCGATAGGGGCATCGCCCAACAGAAAGTGTATTATTCAGTGGACCAATATGGGATTTTATTCCAGTACAGTGCTAATGGGTACTTTTTCTGTCATTTTATATGAGGGTTCAAATAATATTCAAATCCAGTACAGAAGTATTATCGATAATACGTCAGCAAGATCTCATGGCAGTTCTGCTGCAATCGGGATAGAAAACTCAAATGGAACTGCAGGGGTTCAATATGCATACCATAATTCCAAAGCCATATCATCTGAGCAGGCCATACTGTTTAGCCCTTCAGGTTCAACCTACTCAATTAATTCTTCCGCTGTTTATGAGGGGGTTTATCTGACTAAAAATATCAGTCTTCCTGAGCCCGGAATACCAAAGCTGGTCAGCCCGGCAAATGGTGGCATTATCAGACTATCACAAAAGTTTGAATGGATCGGTTCCTCTAACGCGAGTTATTATACTTTGAAAATATCGGCACACTCTGATATCAGCCAATCGTCTGATTATAACACGGGAACAAATACCAATCACGATATTACAGGACTTGAACTAAATTCGACCTATTACTGGGCAGTATTTGCGACAAATTCCACCGGGACAACGTGGTCAGAAATCAATCGTTTTACAACAAGTGAAAACCCTCCGCTTGCCGCAGTACCGCTGACAATCTGGGCGGAACAAAATGAAGAGAGAGTTATCCGGCTTCAACATAACGGAGGTGATGCCAGCACAAAAAGTGCAGTAATAAATACACTTCCCTCGCAAGGATCGCTTTATCAGTATAATGAGGGTACGAAAGGAAGTCAGATAACATCTGTCCCTGCCACAGTTACCGATCCTGATTTGATTTTGATTTATTCAGCTGACGGTGGAGCAGGCAATGGTGTTGGAAGTTTTGATTTTTATATTCATGATGATACAGGTGATTCTGCCACTGGTACAATTACAATAAATGTAAATCTACCGGGGATCCCTAATTATCTGCTTGCTGCCAGGAGCGGAAATATCGAGGTACAATTCGATAAACCCATGGCTGATCCAACGGGAAAAGAGGCTCAGTTTATTGTTACGGTTGACGGATCACCTGTAATTATCAGTGCTGTTTCATTAAAATCGGGTGACCCTTATACAATTGTTGTAACACTTGAAACCCAGCTTACAGGAAGTGAAACCGTTCTTATTTCATACATTCAGGGTGACGTAGCTTCAGAATCAGGAGGATTATTGCCAACATTTTATGATGAGCCGGTAAATTTCATCATTCAGACAATTTCGTTTCCTGAACCTCCTGTGATGATTTTTGGCGATCCTCCGGTCACTCTCTCTGCTACTTCTTCAAGTGGATTACCGGTGACCTTTACAAGTTCAAATACAACGGTTGCGACACTCAGTGGTAACATGGTCGCTGCAAATTCGACTGGAACTGCTGATATCACTGCCTTACAGGCTGGTAATGGGACATATGCCCCCGCCAGATATATAAGAACTCTGACTGTGGGTAAAGAAGATCAGTCCATCTTATTTCCGGCTCCTGGCACAAAAACATTTGGAGATCCTGATTTCAACCTTACGGCAACAGCCTCTTCCGGATTACCTGTCTCTTATTCAATTGATAATCCCGAAGTGGCGACAATTTCAGAAGGAACAATACATATAACAGGAGCCGGAACTGCCATTATCACGGCTTCACAGGGAGGGAATGCTCTTTTCTATGCAGCGGTTGACATCACGAACACTCTTATCGTAAATAAAGCGGATCAATACATTGCTTTCAGTCCGTTGGGAACATACACTTATGGTGACCCGGATCTGGATCCTGCTGCAGTTGCTTCCTCCGGACTCAGCGTTATTTATACCAGCAACAATGCCAATGTTGCGAATATCTCGGGAAACACCATTCAGATAGTCGGCACAGGTAGCGCTGATATAACAGCCTCCCAGTCAGGGAATCAATACTATAATCCGGCCTCTGATGTTACACATAAACTCACTATTAAGAAAGCTGATCAGGTAATTACGTTTCCGGCAATTAGCCCCGTTGTTTACGGTTCTGCCAGTTTCAGCGCGGGAGCTTCATCAAGTTCAGGACTGACAGTCACTTACTACAGTGAAAATACTTCAGTGGCTGAGGTTACAGATGGAATTGTTTACGTCAGGGGCGCCGGTAATTCCAATATCATTGCCAGCCAGGCGGGCGATAATAATTTTAACCCGGCTGAAAGTATAGTGGTAAATATTACTGTGGCCAAAGCTCAACTTACCATTACTGTTGACAACAAATCGAAGCCTTACCTTTCAATGAATCCGGAACTGACTTATACCTGTTCCAGATTTGTATTCGATGAGAATATTGAAGTTCTGGAAATACCTCCTTCAGTGAGCACTGAAGCTGCAACAGATTCTCCGGCAGGGGATTATATGATAAAAGTCGAAGGAGGGAATGATAATTGTTACGATTTCATTTATGTACCGGGAATCCTGACGATAACAAAAATTCCTCAGACCATAACATTTACTTCCCGTCCTGATGAACTTCTGGTGAATGAGACTTTTGAACTTGCAGCAGTTGCCACATCAGGGCTTGCGGTCTCCTTTGATACCGATGATCTACTGGTAGCTCAGGTAACGGGATCAACACTGTCAGGGATTTCACGAGGAAATGCAAAAGTAAGAGCTTATCAGCCAGGGAATGAAAATTATTATGCAACTGAAACAGAAATTTCAGTTGAAATCATTTCGACTCATGAAAATATCCTGCATTTATTCACTCCGAATAACGATGGTTTCAATGACTTCTGGGAAATACCGGATATGGAATCATACGGGAGGTGTGAAGTAAAGGTTTATAACCGATGGGGAAAACTCGTTTTTTCATCTCCGGATTACCATAATGAATGGGATGGTACTTCAAACGGCGCCAATCTGCCTGCGGCAGCATATTATTTCATTATTAAAACAGAAACCGCGGGATCTGTTACCGGAACTGTAAATATTGTAAGATAGGGCATTGAAATTATCATCATGAAGAAAGCAATTATAATAATAGTCTCAATTCTATTTCAGGAGGTAATTCTTGCCCAGCAAATGCCTATTTCAGAGAACTATTTTTTGGATAAATACTCGCTCTCCTCATCCTATGCGGGGCATTTCAATCCGGGGAGCTTTTTTACAAGCTTCAGATCGGACTGGAGCGGGATAGACGGCGGACCCAAAACCATGAGATTGTCATACAGCGATATGCTTATGACAAACGCTGCCTTGGGAGGAAAGATCATTTATGACAAGGCGGGCATCTTTAATCAGCTTTATATTATGGGCACATATTCCTACAGCCTAAAAATAGCCGGTGAACATAAAGTGCTTATGGCTCTTTCGGCTGGCGTTTATCATAACAGGATCAATTTCAGCGATTATTATAACGATCCGAAATACAATATTGACCCTGTAATGATCCAGCAGGATGTGTCTTCAAGGCTTAAGTTTATGTCTGATTTTTCTGCCCTTTACCTGTTCAAAGGGATTGAAGCGGGGATTATGTTTGCTAATATTAATTTTGGTGATGCAAAATACAGTGAAGTTGATGTAACATATAAGCCTCTTGCAAATTATCAGTTACACGCTGCATATACTTATTCCATAAATGATCGCTGGGATATTAGTCCTCTGATATATTTAAGAGGAGGGAAATTCATTACAAGTCAGATTGGTATAGCTTCAAAGATATCGTATCAGGAAAATATTTGGGGCAGTCTTGCTTTCAGGGATCCCGGAATCTGGGGTTTTGGATTTGGAGCAAATATTGCAAAAGGGATAAAATTCTCATATAATTTCAATATTGCTTCATCAGTGGCGCTTAATGTTTACAACAACCATGAGATATTGATTGGAGTAAATATAGGAGATCTGGTAAAAAGCCCTGATTAACCGAATGAGCCTGATCCGGTAGTTAAAAGCATGCAAAATACTTTTTTTAACCTGATCAAGTGACAGTTGAAAAACTAAAAATAGTTAAAAAACTGATGGATGAAAATTACTGATACTCCAGTATCTGCCCGTCTGTCACCAGCTGTTTGCTTATTTCCTCCCAGGTCAGGTCATGAATGCTTCTGCCGCTATTAATGGCTAAGGATGCAATTGTTGCGGCACTCTGTCCCAGGATCATAAAGACAGGTTCCATTCTTATCGATCCGAAAGCAATGTGGGTGCACGACACGCAGACCGGGACAATGAGGTTGCTGCACTGCTCTTCGAGGGGAAGAAGTGAACCGAGGCTAATCTGGTATGGACTGGGAGCATGGACGCCGATGTCGCCTTCATTCTGAACATAACCTTCGGGTGTGACATACCTCTGGATATTATGTGAATCCATGGTGTATGATCCCATGCCGACAGGTTCCGGAACCGGCCTCTTGCACAGTACATCATTTTCGGTCATTACATATTTCCCAATCATCCTTCTTGCTTCCCTGACATAAATGTTGTAGGGCCAGTATCCGTTATCGGCAAACTCATCGCGCGAATAGCCCCAGGTTAACATAGTGTCCCTTACCCATTGAGGAAGGCGTTTGTCGGTTGATGTAAAATAAAGCAGTCCTTTCTGATAGGTGATATGTTCCTCAAGTATCTCTTTTCTTCTTTCGTATGAGGCTTCAGGATAGTCCCAGTTCATTCCGATGTTGTCGTAACTGAAAGGTCCGTGGTTGTTCACATCGGTCTTATGATTCGGGATTGCATCATATTTTGCAAAAAACTCATTCCATCTTGTAGCTGCTACTCTGACAAGAAGTTCATACTGGGTACTGTCGTACCCTTCGGGTTTTGTTACCGGCACTTTGTTCTCCGGGTGCCGGGTCAGGCATAGCCGGTAACAATATGCCTGGACCTTGTTGTCGCCGGTGCCGTTCTCGCCCGGAGTTTCGGCAGATATGCGGGGAAGAAGTCCGCTCGACGGATCTCCTGGAATAATGTAAGGATCGATCTTATCCTTGAAATAATGCCCGTGGTGAAACACTTCTTTCTGAACACCGTTCCATGTCTCGCCGTACAGGCTGTTGTCTTCCCTGCCAACGGTATAGTTGACTCCCGCGGAAGCCATCAGGTCCCCTTCATAGGTAGCATCGATAAACACTTTCCCCCTGTAAGTCTTTCCGCTGAGGGTCCTGATTGAGATAATTTTCCCTTTTTTCATTGTTACGCCGGTTTCCCTGTTGAGCCATTCATCCCTGTGAACCGTTATGTCGTTGGTGCTTATCATGGTTTCGAATGAGGCTTCCGCTACATGCGGTTCAAATATCCACATAGTGCGCTTTTCGCCGTCGATGGCAGGGTTGCCCTGGCCTTTGTTGCCATATTCCGACCGTTTCTGCCAGTTCCAGGCTTCCGGTTTATCGTAATGCTGATAGATAAGCTGATAGAACTCCCTTGCCAGGCCTCCTATTACTTCCTTGTTTCCCGTATCGGTAAAGCCAAGGCCTGATGATGTCATTCCGCCAAGATGTTTGTCGGGAGACACAATTATTACCGTCTGCCCCATCCTGTGGGCCTGCACTGCAGAAGTGACAGCCGCTGAGGTCCCTCCGTAAACTATCACGTCAGCCTTGAAAACCTGGTCGTCATTGTTACGGTTGCAGGTGATCCCCGGAAGAGCCAGGATTACTGAAACTATCAATAAAAGTTTTGTTTTCATCATAATATAATTTTGATTATAAAGGTATGATGGAACCGCACATGATTGAAAATTATATTCATTGCGTGTTTGCGTTTGAAATCAATCATGTGGGTTTCATAACAGGAAATTATAGTTCTATTCTGTTTGTGCCCTGCCTGAGCTGCAGGATACCGTCTTTTGGTCTGACTTTCATTCCGTTCAGATTCACCGACTGATCCCCGGCGCCTTCAATGACGAAATCGCAATCCATGTTTGGAGGGATAGTGATTATGAACAAAAGTGATTCGTTATCCTTTCTGAATTCGGCAACGATATTACCCCGGATAGTTGGTACGCTTATGTGACTGTATGACAGATGGCCGGGCCGAGGCTTGATAGCGACTTTGGAGTAACCGGGAAGGGCAGGCTGTATGCCCCACAGGTAACCAGGAATAATGTTGGCCGGAGCCGCTCCCCAGGCATGGTTCCAGTCGGAGTTGGGCTTGTACTTCATGTCCCAGGCTTCCATTGTCATTGTGGAACCCGATTTTATCATGTTCCACCAGCCTCTGTCGTTTGTGGCTGTCAGAAGGCTTAGTGCATAGTCATCTTCACCTGCCTTAAAGAGACCTTCAAGGAGGTACTGGGCCCCGTAAACACTGCATGCCATACCCCGCGACTTTATGAAGTCGATCACGGCCGGCAGATTTTCGCGGGGCACCAGATCAAATGCAAGTGCCATCATGTTGGCATGAAGAGAGGAGTGACCGGAGAATTCCCCGTCGAGGTAGATACCCCTGTTTCTGTCGATCAGTTTTCCGTTGATTGCTTGTTTTACTTTTTGCGCCCGGTTGTGAAAAATGGCAGAATCGACCGGGTTTCCAAGGTATCCGGCAAGCTCCGACATCAGCGCCAGGCTCCTGTAATGGAAGGCATTCACTACGGTGTTGATCTCCTTCATGTCGTATCCGTCTCGTTCACCTTCAGGGGTTGCCAGTTTCCAGCCGGTGTCTTTCTGTGCCGGAGGCCAGTCTACTATATCCCTTATCCTTTCCTTCACATTCGAAAAGCCAAGGGCTGACATTATTTCATCATTTGCCGCAGATGAGCTTATAAGACCATCGGGCCGGGCGAGGGAGGCAAGTGTCTTGTGCTGCAGTTCTTTGTAGAATTTTGCAACCGACTCAGGGTTGCCGGTGTGCATGAAGTCGTTATAGAACATCAGGACGGTCTGCAGAATCCATTCGGTAGGCCATGTGGGATGATCGATGAAATACTCATTGGTTCTCCGGGCCATCGAAAATTCCCTGTCGGTATAATAATGTCCGAGCTGGTTAATGTAGGCATCGGCCTCATAAGGGATCCGTTCGCGGTCGCCGTCAATATATATACCAGCGAAGGAAGTTGCCTTGATTGTGTATTTTGAAATGTCCCACACCCGGTTCAGGATGGTGTCGGAACTGATGAAGGCGCTGCTGCTGTCATCAAAATAGTGCCAGAGTGCTTTCTGGATTATTCTGTCAGGCTCATTATTCAGGTTTTCAATTTCGCAATACCTGAAGGGGGTAACGACGCCGGCTGAATCGGGGAGATGCACTGCTGCAGGTCCGGTGTTCCTCTGATCGGGTGGAATCTCTGCAACATATCTTGTTTTGCCGGGTTCGACGGGCACGATTATCCTGTGATACCTTATGGTGCCTCCCGGTTCGCGGTCGATGCGGTTTTCCCCGCTGAGCTTTTCTCCAAGATGAATTACAATTGTATCTTTCTTTTCCGGATTTAATTCAATCAGGAGCTTACCGAAAGCATCTTTCCCGAAATCGGCGAACCATGAATCATTTCCTGTTCTGACCACTTTCCGGGGCCTGATTTCAGTTTCAACCAGCCGGTTTCCTGTTGTACAGTAGTCAGTGAATTTTCCCGTTCTGAATGTCTGCACTTCAGACCATGAAGATGGCTTATTTCTTTTGTCCCATATCCTTACTTTCCAGTGGCAGACCGAATTGGCAGGAAGCGAAGCGCCGGAATACTCAACCTCCGTCGATTGTGTGCCCGCGGTTTTAATCCCGTTCCATAGGTCTCCGATGTCCCTGGACAGTAATTCCTTCGATGAGCTGACAAGGATCTGGTAAGCGGTCTGCCTGCCGGCAACGTCGGGCACGATCCAGCTGAATTCAGGTTTGGGATCGCTTATGGCAACATGTTCAGGCTCCCTGATGAACTCAATCATCAGCCCTGACGGGGATGATCCGGAAGGCTTCTTCGGCCCGGGAAGACTTAATGCAAGGAGGATCAGTAGAAAGGTTGTCTTCATCAAATAACCGGTTTCATATCAGCTCAAAGGTAACATCTTCACCGGTGTCTTCAAAATCATTGTCGTTGTTCAGGTCGCGCGACAGTCGCAAGGTTGTGCCGTCGACCTCGAAAACGCCTGTCACTTTTTTCTCGAAATAATCGATGTTGTCACTCCAGTAGTAGCTTCCCTCGCCGAACCACTGTACTGCTTCAGTGCAAACGTCCATATCGTCTGGTACACAGGTGCCGAGCTCCTTCAGCTCGAAGACCAGGTTCGACCGCGACCTTGCCATGCTTCCCCTCGTTCCGATTATGGCAGTTATGGTTGTTAAGTTTTCCCGTTTTATAAGATAGGTTTCCTCATATGTTTTTTTTGTGAAGACGATAGTGCGGGTGGTGTTGTAAACCATATCATTGGCAGTGATTGTTTCATTGTACCGCCATGTACCGATATAATCGGGATCATCTTTCCATGCTTCACATGAAGCAGTAAGAAACAGGCCAAGAAGCGAAATGATGATGATATTCGGTGATTGATGCCTGAAACTTTTCATCCTGTAAAGAATTAAGTGATACTTTGAACAAACCGGTTGACTTTATGCAAACAGTTATTCAAAGGTAGAATTATTTTTTCTGACAGACCCTCACATAATCGATTTCATATTTTATCGGGAAACCGGCCTGGAAAGGGTCACATCCGTTTGTGCCGATTACCAGGCGCTTATGTAAGCTTCTTTCGGATCATACTTCTTCTGCCGGGTTTCCAGATTGAATATCCTGAGCCAGGGAGCGGCATCACAACCGGTTCCGGGTTAATGCAGACGGTTCCAATATCGAATAAGGAGACCAACTCCTTCCATTTTGCCACCGGGTCACCCTTGAGCGCATACTTGGTATATGACCGGGCTCTTGCTGATCGCAATGCCGCAGCAAGACCTCCGGGGCCGGCGCCGGCAATCAACACGCTTTTATCCATAAAAATCAGAATTGCATTTGTTTCAGAAGTTTCGGGTAAAGGTCACCACTTACATAGATAAATGCCGGTTCGGTACGCGTTATAAATTCATAAACCTTTTGTGCAGAAGTATAATCCTTAAGGTCTTCCAGGAGACTGCCTATGTTATGTTCCTCGTTCCTGGCGGGGATAAGTACCGGCACCAGTGAAGAATGAGTCTTCCGGGTTTCAGGCAGACTGGTTTCGGCGAGAAGGTTAGCCGGAGAAACGATCATCCGGAGAGCTGTGAAAATCAGGATAATACAGGTAGGTCCGGATGTGAAAGACTGACTTTTGTATATATCTGATAATTATGTAAATAAGAAACAAGGGGAGTAAAATTAGGTTTTTAGAAACCCAAACAGTAAATTTGTTTTAAACAACGGCACCGGAAAAATGTTATTTAGAGGTGTCCTTAAATTCACTCGCGGTTACTGACCAAAACATTATAACAGCAAATGGAATATGGAGTGAATAAAAAACCGATACAGATAGTATTAAAATTCCCGATTCAGTGAAAGCAGATATTAGTGTTCTACATGAGAGATAAACTAAAAGCATTGATATGAAACCAACATGTATCAAATACATAAACACGTATGTATATAATTTTCAATCATGTGGGTTCCATCAGACCTTTAAAATCAAAATTATATACTGATGAAAAAAATATTTAAAAAAGTCCTGTACACTGTTATTTTCTTATTTTTAGTAATATTTATTTGTGGGTTGATATTGGCGTTTCTACCAAATAAATCAAAGACAAATCATGTTGGGATTTCGCCTGAAGAAACTGCTGATTTGAGGCATAACTTCAAAGGAGCACATGATCAGTTTACTACAACAGATGGGCAAACTCTTTTTTTGCGGAGATGGAACCCTGACAGTATTATACCATCAAAAAAAGATATTGCCGTTTTGATCTTTCATGGTATTACCGGGCACAGTGGAGCCTATAATATGGCCGGTGAAACAATATCGGCAGGCGGATATACAACATTTGGTTTGGATTACAGAGGACATGGCTTATCGGACGGTAACCGTGGAGATAGCCCGAATAAAGAAAGATGGATTGCTGATTTAGCGGAGTCAGTAGAATATATTAAAGGGTTAGAGTATTCAAAAGTGATTATTTTGGGGCATAGCCTGGGAGTTGCTTCCGCGATATGTGCAACCAATGCCGTTCCAAATGATATTTCAGGATTAATATTACTCTCAGGAGCTTATGAAGGCAAAAAAGGGCTTACAAAACCACCGACATTTTTTCAAAAAGCTAAAATTCTTTCAAGTTCAATTTTCCGTCCTTCTTATCAGGTTGTTGAATTTTACAGAGACGGCATGACCGGATCGAAAGATCCTTTGTTCAATTTTAGATATACACTTCGTTTCCTGACAATGATAGATATCAAACAGCTAAAATTTCCGGAAAGCTTAGATATTCCTGTACTCGTGGGTGTTGGTGATAAAGATGAATTATTTGATGTAGATAAAGTAAGAGAGGTATATAATGCAGTTCCCGGCAACAAAAAGGAATTTTTAGTTATGAAAAACACCACTCATGCCAGTATCCCTGTTGAAAGTTGGGAAGAAATTGTTATATGGTTGAATAAAAACTTTTGAGATTTGGACCGGCCACTGGCCAGGGAATCGACATACGTTGGAGATTTCTTTCTCCATTGAGAATGGAAAATAAAACTTGAAACGTTTTTAGTACCTTATCTTTTAACTTGATGTTTTTTTGGCATAATATTCAATAGCAATAAGCCGGAACAAGCACCAGCTCTTTAATTTTCTGAGCCATAATAATTGTTTCCTTTCCGATTTTGGTGATGTAATATTTGTAAGAATCCGATGCTTTTTTACTAAGCCCGTGTACCCTCAGGCGTTTGATCAACCTGCTTATTTTGCTGCCGTTGAATCCTAATAGTTTTTGCAGGTTTTTGTTTCGAAAGCCATTAATACTAAACTCGCCACGGATGATGGCTGTTAAAATCCTTAAATCATCTTTGCTAAAGAAGTTAAAGCCTTTGTAATTCCGATTACTTTCATTTTTCGATGAACACAGATTTTCACGGTAAACAACTTACCGTAAGTTACGAATAAGCTGCTCCTTCAAAGATAATATTCATATTATTAAGCCAGGGATATTTCTGACGAGAATATTTTTGCATTACTTCAAGAATAA
>JBAQCK010000100.1:0-18768 GCA_049294075.1 Bacteroidales bacterium
CTTCAGGGCGAATTCTATGTTCATCGTCATTTTGATTAGCAGCCCGCCAATGACTTAATATTTCTGATTTTCCGGTTTCCTTAGAACCAAACATATGTTCAATATGGCTTGGTGTTGGTGCAAGTGCGAAACATCGGTGGATAACTTCCACGACAGGAAATTCATCCACCAATCTTCTCAATCGTGGTGAAAACGCATAACACCACGCGCAAAGTACATCGTGAAAAAATTCTATTTTCATAGTTAATAATATATTAAATATTGATTTTGAAGAATTTAAATTTTCTTACTCGGATGGCTTTTCAGTTCCGCCCTGTTTTTTAAGAGTGGTTTTCTTGTCTCCACCGGATTTATTATTTCGATGAATTTGAATAGATTCATCGCAAAATATTTTCCTAAAATATGATCAAATATTATTTATTGCCGACACTCATAAAAAATAATAACAACCTTTGTTGAGCGTAGTTTTCTAAATTACGCCCATTTGGGTTGTTATGATGGCCACTTTACCTGCTGTAATTATGCAAGTGAACTCAGCCCTTTTTAAATAATTCCGAAAAAAACATTTTCATATCATTCCACGAATTCCTGTCGGCTTCCGCATTGTATTCGATGGGCATGTTGAATTCTTTACCCGTTTCGGTAGAGGCAGGATTGGTGAAGGCGTGGGTGGCGTTGGGGTAAGATTTCAAGGTGTAGTCGGCATGGATGGAATCGAGCTGATGGCAGAAGGTTTGTATATCCTTTTCAGAGACAAATTTATCGTTTTCTCCGTTGCAAACCAGAATTTTTGCCTTAAGCAGGCTTTTATTCGCAGGTACACCAGCCAATCCGCCATGAAAACTCACCACACCCTTAAGATCAGCACCTAATTTCGCAGCATTCAATACCACAGAACCTCCGAAACAATACCCGATGGCTGCTATGTTTGCAGTATCAGTTTGGGGATATTCCTTAATCTTGTTCAAAGCCGCGTCGAGTCTTGTTTTGGCCAGTGCGGGATCCTGATAGAATGGCATGGTCAGGGCCTGGGCTTCCTGGGGATTGGCCCCGGTCTTACCGTTACCGTATATATCAACTGCCATGGCAATGTAACCCAACTCAGCCAGCTGCCGGGCACGGCTCTTTGTATAATCATTCAGTCCCCACCATTCATGAACAACCAGCACTGCCGGTTGCTTGCCTTTTATGTTTGCATCATATACAACGTACCCGTTCATGGCGACACCACCTGCAACATAAGTAATGTTTTCTTCCTTGAGTGTTGCAGCCAGATTGCCTTTTCCGCCAAAGGTTGGCAATATGAACAGACCAAGAAAAAACATTAATCCGGTAATCCTCATCAAAATTTTCATATGCTCTTGATTTATTTATTTGAATTCCTTTAATAAACAACTGGATGGAAAGAATGTTTATGACCTCCTTTAGTATTATCGTTAATAATATTATAGTACAAAGTGATTGATGTCTTTGAAAATTAACGATTTAACTTTTCTTTTGAAGTGTTAATGCGAAGTGGGGTTCTGAATACTTAGAAACTGTCCGTGTCGTATGGTTTACAATGACCCCTACCGAGGCGTTTTTATTACTTAGGGTTTGGTGAATAAGTCGATTGCTTTCATGCCTTTATTTCTGTTTTTTCGATCACCAGGTTCAACCTGGCCAGAATAAATGGCTCAAGAAGGGTATTTATAATTGAGAACCAAAAGTCCTTACTGGTCTACACGATGATCAGGGAGACCGAGGCTGTCACCGGCAAACAGATGCCCCTCATACTTTTTCTGCTGGGAGGATACAGGAAGGATGACCACAACCTTGTACTGTCTCTCCATACTGCCGACCTGGTCGCCTGCCTGAATATCCTGTGCGGTTGTGAAATTGACTACATCCCGGAGGTAACTGTGAGAAAGACAAGTTAATCGCGTTTTGACCAGCGAATAAATCCACATTGAATTGGTGGATCATCAGCAGACTTCGGTGTGAAACAGTGGCTAATACGGTATTGCCAGACTGATCTCGATGTCAGTCCCGATCCGGTCAATCTTGTACTTTTTCATGAAGCCCTCAGGCGCCAGGATCACCATCGAATGACCGGTGAACGACTGGATGAACTGACCGCAGGTTATCGTCGGCGTAAGGGTGCCCGGCTTTTCAATTCTGCGGGTTGACCTTGTTATGCATATCTGTTCCACAGGATAATGGAATGAGTAGTATACAAGGTGTGGTAATTTTATTAATTTCGGAGAGCCAAATACTGATCTTGGCAGAAAGAGACTAATATGCACAGACTATGAATACAGATATCCCTATCTCTGATTTTGAACAATTTGTGGATGAAAAACTTCTCGCCCGTGGCTTGTCTTATTTCAGGAACGGGCAGGTGACCTCTTTTGAAGAGCTCTCCCCGGGCGAATTTGAAGCTGAGGTGGCAGGAACAGAAGACTATGAAGTCAGGCTCACCGTTTCGAAGAAAAAAATAACCTCATACATCTGCACCTGTCCATATGATTACGGAACGGTCTGCAAGCACATCGTTGCAGTACTGTATTATATCAGAGATGAAGAGGAGAAACTTAAAAAGGCTGACAACAAAAAAGGTACAGCAAGGAAACCGGCTTCCAGAAGAAAAACTGTTTCTGAGCAGGTAGATGAACTGCTTGGGGCTCTATCGCATGACGATCTTAACTCTTTTATCAAAGAACAATGTTTGGCAGATCCGGCGTTCAGGAGATCATTTCTTTCCGGCTTTATGTACAAATCATCGGATGAATCCCCGGAAAAATACCGTGAACAGGTTAAGAATATTCTGAGAAGTGCTAAGGATAAAGACAGGTTTATCAAGTGGAACCGTGCCGGAATGGTAGGGAAATCCGTGAACGAGATGCTCGTCATTGCCATGAAACATGTTGATTCAGGAAACTGGCTCAGCGCATGCCATATCTGTTTCCCGGTAGCTGAGGAAATGGTGAAAGCGCTGCAGTTTGCAGACGACAGCGACGGAGATATCGGCGGGAATATCGAAACTGCTTTCGAAATACTTTATTCTGTGGCTGCATCTG
The DNA here is from genome assembly GCA_049294075.1 of Bacteroidales bacterium. Taxonomy (GTDB): domain Bacteria; phylum Bacteroidota; class Bacteroidia; order Bacteroidales; family VadinHA17; genus LD21. The sequence continues at coordinate 3,060 of JBAQCK010000100.1, forward strand.
ACATACCGGAAGAAATAAGAACTTATATGCTTGATCAGGTTCTTCATAACTACAGGAAAAATGTTTTTTCAGGTTGGGACTGGCATACAGATCTCCTCCGTCTCGCGGTAGAACTGGTAAAAAACGAAAAGGAAGCCGGCATTGTCCTTTCTTTGCTTCATGCACATGTGCATTCGGAATTCGAAGGCGAACAGATGACAATGCTGGAATATAAACTTATCCGGAAAATGAAGGGAGATGACGAGGCAGAGAAATTTGCGTCACAAAATCTTGGGACTCCTGAGCTCAGAAGAAAAGCGTTGGAGAAAGCTTTGAGGGATAAGGATTTCGAAAAAGCTAAATCACTTGCTCACGATGGAATCACAAAGGACGCAGATACCAAACCGGGACTGGCAAAAGAGTGGTACGACTGGCTTCTGCGTACAGCAGTTGCTGAAAAGGATAAACCTCATGTGATTGAATATGCCAGATATCTTTTTGTTGACGGTTTCCGCAATGATCAGGATTACTATCAGATACTGAAGGAAAACACCGATATCGCTGAATGGAACAGCTATGTCGAAGGGCTGATCGATGAGATCAGACGAAAAAGCAGGTGGGTGAATATTGATGTTCTGGCAAAAATTTATATAACCGAAAAGTGGTGGAACAGGCTTCTTGACCTTGTCAGCGGGACAAAACATCTTCCTTACATTCAGCATTATGAGCAATATCTTGCAGCTGATTATTCTGAGGAACTTGCGGAGCTTTATGAGAAGGGCATAATCGATTACCTTAAAGTAAATACGGGCAGAAAGCATTATCAGGAAGCTTGCCGGTACCTGGAACGGATGTCGAAACTGGGAGGCCGTACCCGGGTCAGGAAGCTGATTGCAGACTTCCGAACGGAATACCCGCAAAGAAGGGCACTGCTGGATGAACTTGACAGGTTCTGAACGAATTGCGAGAATACTTTACGGTGAGCCAATGGGCTCTGAGGAGCTGATGTCAAACCTTAAGGCTGGACGAACGGCCCCGGGAGGTTGCTGCATCACTGGAGATGACCCGAAATGGAAATGCAATGAATGCGAGACGGAGATTTACAGGAAATAACCCCGATCCCAATGAGTAGCCACCTTCGTGAGGGAGGCCTTAGGCGGAACGGAGCAAACCGTGTCATACCGGCAACGGCAGAAGAATATCACTACCCCGGGTTTAGGTACTGTTTAAGGCTGTTCACATATGATTCGAAAGCCTTTACGCCTTTGGCAGTGATTGACAGCATCGTGTTCGGATAATTGTTTTTGAAAGATTTTTCAACTTTAATATACCCGGCATCCTCCAGCTTTTTTATCTGGATACTGATATTACCTGCAGCTGCCTTGGTCTCGCTCTGTATATACGTAAACTCCACTTTTTCGGAAGCCACCAGCATCGAAATAATTGCCAGTCGCAGCTGCGAGTGTAACAGAGGATCTAAATCGTTGTACATGATCTTATTCTTTTGCTGCTTTCAATAAGTATCCGGGAATCAGAAAAACCGCAAATTAAAACCGCGCTGACAACCAGTGCCAGGTATTCATTCATTACAAATGATGCAGCAACACTGAAAACAAAAAATGACATACCTCCGATAATCAAGGGCCTGAACTTTATAACCAGCCCTGTGGTTGTGGTCGCTATGCCTGCGACCAATAACATAAGGGACGGTGGGGCTATTCCTAATCTGATACAGATAAAAGTTGCAATAACAAATGAAGATGCGGTTACCCACCACAGATAATCAATAAACTGATCTATATGGCTGTGTACCTTTTTATCCCTGTTCATTTTCCGGACCATAAAATACATGATTATGAATCCGGTTAAAATAAACAGAGCCCAGCTCCCGAGAATAACATATCCCTTAAGTGCCCACGGTTCCAAGCTATGTACAAACCTCAGGATGATGAAATTAGAAACGCTGGCAAGAGTTAACATCCAGCCCCAAAGCAAAAAGACTTTTGAACTTTCCCTGTAATTAATCTTAAAGTTTGCAATGGCTTTTTTAATTACATCAAAGCTTTCTTCCGGTGTTAGATCAATTTTTTCCATTTAGCAGTAGTTAATTAATTTAAATTATCACAAATATTAACTAGTTTGTTCTATTAACCTAATATTTTTTTACTTTTTTCCTGTCTCTCCTGGTTTTTATTGCCTGACATTGGCCACAGAGAAGAAACAGAGGCGTTGCCAGACATTTTAATTTTGTCTATATTCAGCCTTGATTTTGAATAACAAACCTTTAAACCGCTTCAGTCATGAAAACCAGATCAGCATCACTCCTGCTTGCACTTCTCGTTCTGGCCGGCGGCAGCGCCCTGGCGCAGCCGGCAGGCAATCCTGTCACCGACCTCCTACTCTCAGCGTGGTCGCCACGCAACTATACCGAGGTGCCTGTCACCGACCAGCAGATTGACATGATTCTGCAGTGCGGTATCAAGGCTCCCAGCTCAAGAAACGGGCAGCCCTGGCACTTCACGGTGCTTAAGAATGAGACCCTCATGAAAGAGATCATACCCAATATCACGCCTGGTAATGTGATCATAGTCATCTCGGGCAAGGAGTCGTCTTCAGGCGCCACACCCGACTTCGACTGCGGGCTGACGACACAGAACATGTTCATTTCCGCCACCGCCCTGGGCCTCGGGGCAAGGATATACGGCGGCCCCATCGCAGCCGCCAGGAGCAAGCGTGAGGTACTTCAGATACCCGCAGGATTCGTCCCGGTGATAATGCTCAGGGTGGGTAACATCGGGAAAGGTACTGACGCCGCATCAGGCGCCTCCGCCCGCAAAGCAAAGGAGGAGACTGTAAACTGGGTCAGATAGACCGGAAACGGTCGGATCCCAGGTAAACAGGAAATTATTTTATTATGAAAATCCATTGGCTGTTCATTGGAGCACTGCTCATTTATTGTGCTTCGGGCACAACTCCGTTGATTGCACAACGAGGTGAAACAGAAAATAATCTCCCGGCGTTTCCCGCAACAACACCGCAGCTCTATAATGCATTCCTTCTCAGCGTGCCGGATATACAGGCGGAGACCACTGTGGGCCACCTTCCGCGACTGCCCCGCTTTGTGAAAGGCATCTACAGGAGTGATTTCAAAGGTCCCGATGTGAGGGTGATCTGGCCGGCACCCACAGATAACAGCCAGGTGCTTGCCGCCGGAACATATACAATAACAGGAAAGGTGACCGGGACAAGCCTCCAGCCAAAGGCGATTGTCACGGTGATTGCGGCCGGCGAGACTTATGCACCGCACCGCACGCTGGAGACATTTGACCTTGACCAGGTCACCCTTAACACTGACATCCAAGATCATAAGACGAAATTCATCGAGAATCGCGATAAGTTCATAACAGGCCTCGCCGCCACCAATCCCGATAATTTCCTTTACATGTTTCGCAATGCCTTCGGTCAGGAGCAGCCTGAGGGAGCTGAAGAAATGGGGGTGTGGGACAGCCAGGAGACCAAACTTCGAGGACACGCAACTGGTCATTACCTCAGCGCCATAGCACAGGCATATGCAGGCACAGGTTATGATGCAGCGCTGCAGGCCAGTTTCGCGGCCAAAATGGAGTATATGGTAAATAGCCTGTATGAGCTGTCGCAGTTATCGGGACAGCCCGGGAGTGCGGGCGGAGAGTATGTGTCCGATCCGACAGCCGTTCCTCCTGCAGCGGGAAAAACAGGCTTCGACTCAGACCTGAGCGTGGAAGGCATCAGAACAGATTACCAGAACTGGGGAAAAGGATTTATCAGCGCCTATCCGCCCGATCAGTTCATCATGCTGGAGAAGGGAGCCACCTACGGCGGATCAGATGCCCAGATATGGGCACCCTACTACACCCTGCACAAGATCATGGCCGGGCTGATGGATATCTATGAAGTCAGCGGCAACACGAAGGCGCTGGAGATTGTGACAGGCATGAGCGACTGGGTATATGCACGCCTGAGCAAGGTGCCGAAAGAGACGCTGATAAGTATGTGGAACAGGTACATCGCCGGGGAGTTCGGCGGGATGAACGAGGCCCTGGCCAGGCTGTCGCGCATCACGGGCGAGTCGCGTTACATGGAAGCTGCCCGGTTATTTGACAACATACGACTGTTCTGCGGTGACGCCGGTCACTCGCACGGTCTGGCAAAGAACGTGGATACGTTCCGCGGATTGCATGCCAACCAGCATATTCCCCAGATCATCGGGGCGATTGAGATCTACCGTGATACGGATGCCCCGGAGTATTATCACATCGCGGATAACTTCTGGCATATGACCACCGGTGATTACATGTACAGCATCGGAGGTGTTGCAGGTGCACGCAATCCGAATAACCCCGAGTGTTTCACTGCACAGCCGGCAACACTTTATGAGAACGGTTTCGCCGCAGGCGGACAGAACGAGACCTGTGCCACCTACAACATGCTCAGGCTGACCGGCAGCCTCTTCCTCTTCAGCCAGGATGCGGAGCTGATGGATTATTACGAGCGCGGACTGTACAATCACATCCTCGCTTCCGTGGCGGAGCACACCCCTGCCAACACCTATCACGTGCCCCTGAGGCCTGGTTCAGAAAAGGATTTTGGTAATCCTGATATGAAAGGGTTTGCCTGTTGTAACGGTACTGCTCTCGAGAGCAACACGAAGCTTCAGAACTCGATTTACTTCAGGAGTGCCGACAACCAGGCGCTCTATGTTAACCTATATGTGCCATCGACGCTGACATGGACCGAGCGGAATATGAAGGTCACCCAGGCAACGGCTTATCCGAAAGAGGACCGGACGCGGTTGACCATCGACGGCAAGGGCAGGTTTGACCTGATTGTACGCGTGCCGCACTGGGCAACGAAGGGTTTCTTTGTTAAGATCAACGGCAGGAATGTGAAGGTTAACGCGGTGCCCGGAAGCTATCTTACCCTGAGCCGCAGGTGGAAGAAGGGCGACACTGTCGAGCTGCGGATGCCGTTTAAGTTCTACCTCGAGCCGGTTATGGATCAGCAGAACATTGCGAGCCTGTTTTGGGGACCGGTCCTGCTGGCAGCGCAGGAGCCTGAGGCCCGGACGGAGTGGCGCAAGGTGACGCTGGATGCGCAGGACATCAGCAAGTCGATCACGGGTGACCCTTCGAAGCTTGAGTTCACCATAGACGGTGTTGTATACAAGCCATTCTTTGACACCTACGGCCGGCATTCGGTTTACCTTGATGTGGTATTGAAGTAGGGTCGCATTGGGCTCTGCAGGCTGCATTCAGTTTGTCTGGATGTGACGCTGAAGTAGCTCGGCTGTGGTTTGCGCCGGGGAGCCTGACCCGGGAGCCCACGGAACCGCCCTTGCAGGTTCTGTCCGGGAAGCCGGGAGCCAATGCTTGTGAAAGAATAGCCGGAAAAACCCGAACTTAGTTCAAAGATCTGTACTGATTGGGAGCATAGTCCGTCTCGTTCCTGAACATACGGCTGAAATGTTGCGGATGTTTGAAACCAAGCTCATAGTCTATCTCACTGATTGACTTGCTCCTGTCAAAGATCCTCTCCTTGGCGCTATCCATCAGCTTCAGCTGAATGTGCTCCTGGCCCGATTTCCCGGTCTCCTTCTTTATCAGGTCCTCAAGATAGTTCGCAGAAATATGAATATTTTCAGCACAGTACCTTACCGTTGGCAACCCATGAGTCCGGGGCCTCACCGATTGGAAATAGTCGTCAAGATACCGTTCAAATTTTTCCATGATTCCCTAATTGACCTGGCTGCGGGTAATAAACTGACGATCGTAGAAACGGAGGCAATAGTTGAGTAACAACTCTATATTATTTGATATAAGAGTTTTACTGTGTTTGTCAACTGAAAGATGAAGCTCATAGTCGATATTATTAAAGCAATCGAGGATCACCTTTCGCTCTTTCTCAGAAAGATGCAGGGCGACATCCTGATCACCTTTAACTACAGGCTGGGGCGGCTCGGCCATTTTGCATTCCCTGCTTTGAGTGAAGAGTATCCGAAGGAGCCCAAAGGCAGCTATCCCTATATGGACCAGATTGCAGCCCTGGAATGGATCCGGGATAACATTTCCTCATTCGGAGGCGATCCGGACAATGTAACTATCTTCGGCGAATCAGCCGGAGGGGTATCGGTGCATTCGTTACTGACCATCCCGAAGGCGAAGGGCCTTTTTCATAAGGCAATCAGCGAGTCTGGCGGGTGCCGAGCCGGCACGCTTTACCGCCAGATCATGGGAAGCAGGCGGAATACCGGCCCGGATCTATCTTTTCTCTTACGTTCCGGTCTCCGTGCAGGAGCGTTTACCATACGGTGCAGTACCACACAGCAGTATGGTCCATACTGCCATCAGCACAAATTTACAACAGGGCAGTGTGATTTGGCTTCTTCCGGTTTCGGATGAAGAATACGACAGCCCCGTTATGAAAAAGCCGTTCTTATAGCCATTCCATATAGCATTATTGTGCAAGGTGTGCTTTCGGTAGCACTGTCCAACTTTTCGTATCTTTCATTGTTTAAGTTTAAAAGAGCAAAATGGCGACATTGCTTTCAAAAATGCATGACGAGGGGCTGAACATCCGGAATGACGGTAATCAGTCAGAGATGATGCCCGTGTTGTTTGTCGGGCACGGCAGTCCTATGAACGCAATAGAAGAGAATGAGTTTGCCGCGGGATGGCGTGACATGGGAAGGAGGCTGCCACGGCCCTCGGCCATACTGTGCGTCTCTGCTCACTGGCAGTCGAAGGGCACAATGGTGACAGCAATGCAGAAGCCGGAGACCATACACGACTTCGGAGGATTTCCACGTGAGTTGTATGAGGTGCAGTACCCTGCCCCGGGAAGTCCTGAGCTGGCAAAGGCCACAAAGGAGACGGTGCGGGAGAGGGTCATTGAGCTTGACAGGAGCTGGGGTTTGGATCACGGCACATGGATCGTCATCAGGAGGATGTATCCAGATGCTGACGTGCCAGTGGTGGAGCTGAGCCTCGACTACCAGCTGTCGCCGCAGCAGCACTACGACCTGGCCCGTGAGCTCGCCCCGCTGCGAAGGAAAGGGATCCTGATAATCGGAAGCGGCAATATGGTGCATAACCTCGGCCTGGTTTCATGGGAGCATCTCAACACGCCGGGATACGCATACGACTGGGCCATGGAGGCGGGGGAGGCAATGAAGAATCACATCATGAGCGGCGATCACAGTCCGCTTATAAATTATGGTTCGCAGGGCAGGGCTTTCAGGCTTGCAGTTCCCACTCCCGAGCATTTCCTCCCGTTGCTGTATACTCTCGCGCTGAAGGAATCCCATGAAACGGTGGAGCTGTTCAATGACAGGCCCCTCGCCGGATCGCTGACGATGACCTCGGTAAAGATCGGGTGATGACACAGACAGGACTATCTGGTATTCCAATTTCAAAAGATTAAGTAAATTGGATAGGTTTAAATGATGTGCCATGAAAAGAATTATATCAACTATTTTCTTCGGGGCAGTTCTGACTGCCATTGCTATTTCTCAGCAAGTGGCTGACACAGCATACCTGCCGCCAATTGATGATCCAGCTTATGCCTCTGGCAAAGGGCCGGTCGTATTCATTGACAAGGGGCATAATAACTTCCACACCCGGGGCGACAGGTACCTGCCTTTTGCTCTCCTGCTCGAACGGGACGGCTACATCACGGAAGATTACACTGGAACGTTCAATGTTGAAAAACTCAGCAATTGCAGGACCTTGTGATTTCCAATGCCCTCCGCGAGACTAACGTCACCCGCTGGCATAAGCCGATACTGTCTGCCTTCACCGCCCTGGAGACAGAGGCGGTAAGACAATGGGTGGAAGCCGGAAGATCACTCTTTCTTATTGCTGACCACATGCCTGTGGGCGGTGCAGCAGCCGGGATGGCGGCAGCGTTCGGGTTCGGGTTCACTGACGGTTTTGCCGCTGACACTTCACGGCCCGGACCGGCACTGTTCTGCAGGGCCGCAGCAGGCAAGAGTGGGAATGAATTCGCCCTATGCGGGAAGTAACTTCCGGCTTCTGCTCAATATTATCCACTGGCTTGACGGGAGATGAAGACGCTTGCCAACAGGAAGTCCGAATCAGGTGAGCAACTTCAGAATTTCTAAACTGCACTCCCGGTTTCCGGTACATGGATTTGACCACCACCGGATTGCCTACTCGCACAGTGATTTCAGCTTTTCAAGTGCCTTTGGCCAGGCATCAATGAAGTATGACTTCATTTCCGTGGGTACGTCTGTATCAATTGAAAGAAGTGTCTTATCACCCACAGGCTTTAAGCTGTAGTTCTCAAGTGCCCCATGCCAGGGGCTGGCTTTCTCATCGCCGGTGACCTCCTTGCCGTCAACGATTTCCCGCAGGCTTTCAATACTTATGAACTTTCCCGGGATGTTTTCCCTGATCCTGCATACCATACCGCCTGTCTTTCCGTCGGCGTCAGTCCCGAGGAATAATATCTTCTCTCCCTTTTCCCATGATCCCTCAAACCGGGAGGTTGGATTAAACACTTTTGTCCATTCACCGTATGCAGCAGTGTCAAGCATGATCCGGAAGATGTTTTCAGGAGTGTTGTCAATTGTTATCTCGAAATTCATCATCTCCTTCTGCCCGTAACCCTCCACGTACTTTCTGAAGTTATCGAGTATGGCCTGCCATCCGGTCCTCTGCAACTCAGCGCTGTTCTGATCCTCAGTCACAAATGACTCCATGACCAGCGTTTTTCCCCCGGTCTCCCTGAAAAGGATGTTTACATCCCTCCCGTCATCAAGAGTGTAGGCAATTGACTTCCCCGGTATGACCTCCGTGTATCTGCCAGAGAAATCAAATCCTTCAGAGCCGTCCCTGGCCTCCATCCTGGATAGGAAAGCCCCACCGGGTCTCAGATCGTTCTCTGCATAGCTGGTCTGCCAGTCGTCGGATGCGTTATTCCAGTGAAGGATGTGAATTGGTCCTGTGAACATGTCCCATACCCGCTGCAGCGAGGCATTTACTGTGCTTGTGACGGTGATAACCAGTTTTTCTGTCTGAGGTGCCATGGTGCTACAGGTTTTGAATTATGCAACTATATAAATATCAACAATCAGCAGGCACGATTGTTTCCCGAAACAAGCAAAAAAAAGGTAGCTCTGCCCTGAATTTTATGTTTCTGCAACAGCTGATTGCGGAAAAATAATCAGGATCTTTGCTGTGAGATTTCCGTTTGATTTATCAACATGTTAAAACCACAATTCAATGGAAAACCTGACACTTGATATTGAAACTTCAATCCAGGTACAAAAACCTCCGCAGGATGTATTTGAGGCAATTACTGACCCGTTAAAAATGTCCGGTTATTTTATCTCACGGGGCAGCGGGAGACTCGAAGAAGGGAAACAAATCATGTGGCAATTCCCGGAATTTGAGATGGAATTCCCAATCCGGGTCTCCGGGGTTGTGAAGGATAAATACGTTTCGTTTTACTGGGAGGTTGACGGCGAGGATCAGCTGGTGGAGATAAACCTGAGCCCCAGGGGTTCCGCATCAACCATTGTACGTATTACCGAGAAGAGCAGGCAGTGCGATGAAGCCGGTATAAAATGGCTTCAGGGCAACACCGCGGGGTGGGCCAATTTTCTGGCGTGTCTGAAGGCTTATCTTGAATATGGAATCAATCTCCGCAAAGGAGCCTTTGATTTCCTTGCAGATAAATGATGAGCAGGCAAAACTACTGTCGTGCAGGTACCTTCACCTGCGGTTTATTGAGAACCTGTGACTCCATCTTCCATGCAGGTTCTTCTCAGTCAATTAATAATGCATTTCGAGTTCATCCCGCCAGAAGGCGGAGTGGAGCAAACCGAGCCCGACCAGCTGCGGTGGAGAACGGTGAGAGATTTATCATGGCAGAGCGGGGTATTGGCATAAAAAATGAATTACGCAGTGTTGCGTTACGCAGAAATGCGTAATTTAATACCGTAAAACGAATTAAACCATATGAACAATCCCTTCCGGTACGGAATAGCAGTTGATGATCCACACTTTATAGACCGGGAACAGGAATTGAGTGACTTCTCAAAATGGTTGAAATCAGGACAGAGCCTGGTTGTTTATTCCCCCCGAAGATATGGTAAAACCTCTTTGATCCTTAAGATTCTCAAGAACTTGCGAGAAGAGGGATACAGCACAGTGTATGTTGATTTCTTTAAGGTCAGTTCAAAAAGACGTTTTGCGGAGCTTTACTTTGTTGAGATAATGAAGCAATTGCCATCGTGGGAAAAAGCTTTAAAAAAAATAGCCGGACTTACAAAAAAGGTCAGACCTGTTATCTCCCTGGACAATCAGGGCCTGCCAAATATCAGCGTGAAATTTGAAAATGGCTCGGAACCTGAGGATCTGTCTGAAGTGTTTGATCTGCCACAGAAACTTGCTGAACATAAACCCTGGGTTGTTGTCTTTGACGAATTCCAGGATATTACCAGACTAAACGGAGAGAATTTTGAAAAGGAGCTGCGGGCATCAGTGATCCGTCATTCCAAAGTCAGTTATGTTTTCATGGGATCCAAGATGCACATCTTGCTGAACATATTTACTCACCGTAACAGGGCATTTTATCAGTTTGGAAAGTTATATGAACTTAAAAAAATCCCAACCGATATTCTCGCAAATTACCTCGAGAAGGGATTTCAACAAACAGGAATAAAAATTGAGGATGCTATTACCAATCAAATAATTAAAACCTGTGACGCTATTCCCCACTATGTTCAATACCTGGCATCCGGAGCCTGGGAGGAGGCCCGGGAAAACATTGGTATTCTGGATCAGGTTGCCCTGGAAAATGCCATAAATAGAATAGTATTGAACCAGAACGATTATTTCATGAATCAGTATGAAGAATTGACTGCACATCAGCAGAGAGTCCTTCTGGCCGTATGTGAAGAGAACAAAAATATCTACACATCAGAATTTGCTGAGAAATTTCATCTTAATCCACTTTCATCCACTCAGCGTTCTATCCAAAGGTTGCTTAAGGATGGCATACTTTCCAGAAGTTCCGACAGCTATAATTTTAATGATCCATTTTTCAGATTGTGGCTGATAAAAACAATAACCTGAAAGAATTATCGGAGTTAATCCATTATCAGCCTGCCTATTTGCCAATGATGTAATTTCAACGTGTAATCGAATAAGGTACTATAATGAATCAATATGACAGGATAAAGAAAGTATCCGAAGATAGCAGCAAACTGACAGCAAAGCTGGTCGATAAATTCCTCATTTACTATGCTGCAGCCCGCAACAACATCGGACAGGCTATGCAACGTGATTTTTCCCGTTACAGGCATGCTGCTGCCATGCTCCCGCCCGATTGGGATCCAATGGCCAGGGCACAATACCTGGCCCAAAGAGTCTTCAGGGAGGACGGACTGATCAGGAGATTCCTGAAACATCCGGAACTGAAAAAACTGAGCCGGGAAGAGCTGGAGTTCCTGGAATTCCATGCAGACCATCCCTGGAGATTTAGTTTCAGCACAATCACCGCGCATGCTGAAGGGGATTTATTTCTGATGGAGGATGTCTTCCGCGAGGAAGAGTTTCTTCTTTACTCACCGGCCGTTACGGTGACTCTGAAAACCCGGGGAGTTGCATTATGGTTCTCGCTGGTTTCATTCAACGGCTCATGCTGGCAGACCTACGGGCCGGTCAATGCATTCTCCGGATTTGAACCTGATGACATATATTTCTTTGCAACAGAGCTTAATCCGCGGATTGAGGATGAAGACGACCTCCTGGCAGAGGTTGAATCCAACCCGGTTCCTTTCATGCTGCTGATAAACGGTTCAACACTGCCACTGGTCACCAGCAAAAATCACCGGGTACTTCACGTTACGGCAGAATATAAAATTCAGAATCTTGACACCCGGGTTCTTGCCGGCCGGTTCAAGTTGGCCTACAGTCATGATGTATATCGTCTCACCCTCAAAAGGTGGGGTTCTCCACCTCATTTCGCGGAGGCGTACTATGACGAAAAGACGAAAACACTATTTCTGTCAGCGATGACCGACATGGGCTTCCATCAGCTAATAAAAGCACTCAACGAGAACGGACTGGATCTGAGTTTTGAGCCAAACATCAGGGTAAATCCGATGATGATTAAGGTTGCCTCTGATATTCTTGGCAGGAAGATCGATGTACTTAGGTATTCTCATCTTTTCAAAGAGGATATCCCCCCTGAAAAACAGGAGAAGCTTGACAACCTCAACCTCCTCATACAGCTTGCTCTTCCGGATATCAATGCGGGGAAGGAACCTGACTACAGGTCGATTGCCGCAAAGACAGGTATGGATCCGGAGACCGCACGTGATATCCTCAGACAGATCACTGAACAACTCAACAAAATGAAACCGCCAAAAAGATAGTAGTTAGAGGTATTTGAATCCCAATTAAATATTGAATGATACTGAAATTGAGATTCAATCACCAACTTTCCCTGACCACATTAAGCGAACTTACCATCAGGTATGTTGCCTTTTGGTAAGTTGCTTTTTGGTAAGATTGAGACAAACCTGAATTACATCACGGCAAGACCTCACATGACGAGGTGTCAGATCTCAAGGTATTTTTTGAGGAGCTGCTTACCCTGCAAAATGGCATCCCTGCCGGTCGATTCGATGCCGTACCAGCCCCGGTAGCCGGCGTCACGACACATCTTTATCATTTTTGCCGTCAGCTCCTCCGTCGGCTGATTGCGGTATGACATCCCCACTGCCCAGGGCAGCATCCTGTCGAGATAATTCACATTGTCGGAATCAGATGCCGGACTCCTCCAGTCGGGATAGGATCCGAAGTAAAGATTGTTCACCTCATTCAGGAGTGACACCATCCAGTCAGCGTCATTTGAAACTCCCCCGTGATTCTCGATGCAAACGCTTATACCGGCCGGGATGGCATATTCAAGAAGCATGTTGTATGATTCCGCTGCCCACTTCAGGGCCTCGGCTTTGTCGACATCCTTCGGACCGCGGCAGTTGGTGCGGATGGCCTTGCAGCCCAGGTAATGTGCAATATCGATCCATTTCCTGTGATTGATCACAAACTGTTTGCGCAGTGCCTGGGTGCTCTCACAACCGTCACCCTCGGCGTCAACCATGATCAGCACCATAGTCACGCCCTGGTCTTCGGCATTCTTCTTCAGCCGGTTCAGATAGTCAACTGTCGGCACCTCAAACAGTGTGTTGACGAATTCGATCCCGTTCAGGCCGAAATCCTCCCTGGCGATCCGCGGGAAGTCGAGGTTCTTCCATTTGCCGGCCCTTATCTCCTCCACCAGCGCCCACTGTGCAAGCGAAATATCATCATATGTCATTCGTGGTGTTACCAACGGATGGGAGAGTGGACCGGGAACCGGTGCGGATTGCAGACCGGGTGCCAGTGCAGATTGCAGGCCTGTTGCCGGTTCAGCCCGCAGGCCTGTTGCCGGTTCAGCCCGCAGGCCCAGCGCAGGTGCCACCATTCCTGCCGCACCCAGCAAAGCAGCTTTTTCAACAAAGCCTCTTCTTGAAAAGTTCCTTCGTGTGTTTTTCATGGTTATTGTTTTTCAGAGTTATCGGTTTTCCGGCGTTAACGGGTATTCAGGGATATTGGGTTTTCAGAGTTCCCAGCCTTTCCTGTAATCTCTTGTCAGGTACCTGTTAGCTGCTTTGTCATTTGTTATCTGCATTTTCGCGGAGTCATATTCCACCTTTTTGCCGGCGCGCAGGGCGACAGCAGCCAGGTTGATGACTTCGGTAACGGTTCCTGCATACCTGAAGCTGCCGGGCGACTCTCTGTCGTTCTTTATTGCCTCCAGCCAGGCGTTTGAGCGGCCCTCCTCCCCTCTCTCCGGAATGGCCTTCTCTCCCTGGTAAGCTTTCATCAGTCGCGATGGAATGATCTCGGGCTCCTCACCGCGGAATCCACCCATTATCTTACCCCTGTCTCCCACGAACATCATCCCCTCCTCGGGCATGTCTCGCTTATCCTCCCTCAGTTCTTCAGGGATGAAGGGTTTCATGCCGCCGTCATACCAGAAGAGATCAAAGGCAGGAAGTGTCTTCTGTTTGGGGAATTCCAGCTGGATCATGCATGACAGCGGGAATGCAACATCGTTCTTAACCCATTTATAGGTATTACCGTCGACGTACCTGTATGTAGTCCCATATGCTTTGGCACTTACGGGAGGCCTGTCGATGCCCAGGGTCAGGAAGAGCGGGAAGAGACTGTAGTGGCCCATGTCTGCTATGCTTCCGCCGCCGAAGTCATACCAGCCGCGGAACCGGTTATGCGTGTAGTAAGGATGAAATGGCATGTCAGGTACCGGTCCCAGCCAAAGTTCCCAGTTGAAGCCATCGGGCAGCGGCCTGGATTCCGTGGGCCTTGACGGCCACTGTTCCCATACAGGGCGGTATGACCAGTTATGTATCTCCTTCAGGTTGCCGATCACCCCGTCATTGATCCATTTCTGCATCAGTTCAAACTGCGGTCGCTCACTCCAGGCCAGGAGATGTGTCTTCACCCCCGAGCTCTTTGCCGTCTCTATGGCGAGCCTTCCTTCATACATGCGGTTGGCAATGGGTTTATGTGTTATCACATGTTTGCCCTTCTTCATGGCGGCGATGGCGAGATGGGCGTGATGATGATCGGGTGTCATTATCTTGATGGCATCGATACCCGGTTCATTCTCGAGCAGCTCACGGTAATCCTCATACGATCTGCAGCCCGTCCAGGTGCCGGAGGGTTTGTGCTTGCCGTAATATTTTTCGACAAATTCCTTTGCAATTTCCCGGCCGCCCGGGATGCCCTTGTATCCGGAGCCCCATCCGGGTTCTTCAAGAGCGGTCCGGATCGTACTGCGAATACCTTCCGGCGACCAGTCGAGGTAGTCGTCTGAGAGCCTGTTCGGGTCGCAGACAGCTACAACCTGTATATCAGGACTTTGCAGCAGCGAAGGCATCTCCCGGAGTCCCTGGGTGCCGCAGCCTATATTGGCTATTGTGATCTTATCTGAAGGTGCCGTAAAGCCAGGGCCGCCAAGTACATACCTGGGAAGAACGGTAATGGTTGCAGCCGTAGCGGCAGCAGAGCCGATAAATTTTCTGCGGTTAGTAGCTTTTCTTGATCCCATATTGCGGGTGTTAAGTGATTAAATACCAGACAAAACAGAACCTGTTTCTGCGGGTTACTACGGCATGAGTCAGGTCATACAATTTAAGCATATTCCCTGTAATTACATAAGAAGAAAAGCATATGGGGTTAATGTGGGATTAAAGAGTCCGGCAATTTTACAGCTTCAGGGTATCAATTTAGCGTGAATCCCTTGCCACATATGCCTGATAATGAATTTAGGGTTTGGTAAATAAGTCGATTCCTTTCATGCCTTTATCTCTGTTTTTTCGATCACCAGGTTCAACCTGGCCAGAATAAATGGCTCAAGAAGGGTATTTGAAATTGAGAACAAGAAGTCCTTACTGAACTTTACCAGGTTCATCACAAAGAAGATGGCTGCAATCCAGCTTTCAGATGTCCTTGCGGCCCTTGCTCTGACCTTACTGAGGTTATATCCATTCTTCCCCTGACCAAATTTGCCTTCTACCTCGTTGCGCATCCCTTGTTCTTTGAGGAACTTCCGTTTTTGATAAGCAGTCTGGCTTTTAGCAGAGGGTCTGCCC
>JBAQCK010000101.1:0-4844 GCA_049294075.1 Bacteroidales bacterium
GTAGAAGACAACAAGCAAGGATCATCAAGAATGTATATTCAGGAGGAAAAGGAATACTACACTCTTATTAATGATAACGCCAGGGTATACAAGGGCGGTTCATGGAGAGACAGGGCCTACTGGCTGAATCCTTCAACGCGCAGGTTCCTCGATCAGGAGAGCAGCCGTGATGACATCGGTTTCAGATGTGCCATGATAAGAGTAGGAAGCCCGTCAGGATTATAGGGTAATAAAATAATTTTATATAAATTGCCTCATTATGTTTTATAATGAGGCAATTTTTTTAATATGAACACAGAACAGCTATACAGGATATTCCGGGAGGAGTCTTCGGGAGTGTCAACAGATACCCGCACGTTAAAGAAAGGACAACTTTTTTTCGCGCTCTGGGGTCAGAATTTCAACGGTAACGAATATGCTTCCGAAGCTCTTGACAAGGGAGCCTCTTATGCCGTTATCGATGATCCGGTTTATGAGACTGACAGGACTATCCTTGTGGATGATTGTCTGATGGAGCTTCATGGCCTTGCCCAGCATTACAGGAAAATGATAAACGTTCCCGTTCTGGCTATTACCGGCACTAATGGAAAAACGACCACCAAAGAGCTTATTGCTGCAATAATGTCGAAGAAGTTCAGGATTCATTACACGAAGGGTAACCTCAATAATGAGATCGGATTGCCTCTTACAATACTTTCAGCTCCTCCTGATGTGGAAATGATGATCCTGGAGATGGGAGCGAATCATCTGGGTGAGATCCGCACATTGTGCAATGTTGCCCGGCCCGATTATGGTATTATTACAAATATAGGAACGGCCCACATTGAGGGTTTCGGATCCAACGAAGGAATCCTGAAAGCAAAGACCGAGCTTTATGAACATCTCAGAAAGGTGAACGGCATAGCCATTTACGATGATAAAAATCCCCACCTGACCAAAAAGATATACAAGCTTGTGAGCAAAGGAATCCCATACTCGCATCCTACAGGAGTTGAACTTTCTGTTGAGGCTCTGCCCTCTGAGATGAACCTGGCAGTAAGGATCAGGTATCAGCACAGGGTTTTTGATATTCAGACGGCTCTCTTTGGCGATTATAACCTTGATAATGTCAGGGCAGCAGTCGCCACAGGGCTTTTTCTGGGAGTGGGGATGGAAGATATCGCCGAAGCTGTGAGTAAATATCAGCCGGGCAATAACCGGTCGCAGGTGAAAACCACTGACAACAACACTCTGATTTGTGACTCTTACAATGCAAATCCAACCAGCATGAGAGCCGCCATCAAATCATTCTCGGAGCTTAAGGCAGTCCGGAAAGTGCTTATCCTTGGCGACATGCTTGAACTGGGAGAAAAGAGTGCAGAGGAGCACCGGAAGCTTGTCGAAGAGCTTGGGCTTGTGAAATATGAAAAGGTATTCCTCGTAGGATCTGAATTCAAAAAAGTAGCGAATGATTCAGGATTCGCATTATTTAATGAAGTGGGGGAACTCAGGGAGCATTTAAGAGATGAACCTGTAACCGGAAGCCTTATTCTGATCAAGGGATCAAGGGGAATGACCCTTGAAAAGGTATACGATCTTCTTTAGGTTGTTCAGTAAGTGGCAGAAATAGCCGCTTTGCCAAAGCTGACTTTAACAAGAAGGACTTCCGGTTTGGTGCCTATCCTGACACGGGGACCCCACAGCCCGAAACCTGATGAGACGATAAAGTGGGTATTGCCTTTCTTGCCGTATCCATAACTTATTTCAAATAGTTTGGAAGTCAAAAGGTTAAGCGGCCACATCTGACCATTATGTGTATGGCCTGAGAGCTGCAGATCAACCCCGCTGCTCGCGGTCTCATCAAGATGGTAAGGCTGATGATCGAGCAGGATGAGAGGCCTGGAGCTGTCTGTATCAGCCAGGAGTCCGTTTAACGGCATCCTGTCCTTTCCAAAGAACCTCCCCGAATCCCTGTCAAGGCGTCCTGCTATTTGAATTCCACCGTCGAGTGTAACCACTTCGTCTTTCAGAATCCTTATTCCCTTGCTCTCAATATAGGGTATGGTCCTGTCACCACCCCCGATGAATTCATGGTTTCCGGTAATGGCATAAATGCCTCCCCTGCAATCGGGGCAGGTGAAGTACTTAAGAAGATCGCCCCTTAACACCGGACCAATCTCGCCATCCACAATATCACCAAGAAGAAACACAACATCAGGTTCGGTCTTCTTCAATATTTCAGATAGCTTTTTCATGCTCCTCTTCCTGATTATACTTCCAAGGTGAATGTCGGAAACAGCTGCAATCCTTAGTTCCTTAACATCCCCGGCCGGTTTGTCGATCTCTATGTTGTATTCTGTAACCCTTGGTAATAGTGCATTTACAAATCCGCCTGCTATGAGAAGGAAGCTTATTGCAAGGGTACCTGTATATGCCCATTTTTTGTATGCCATGATATTGCTGCCGTTAAGAATTCCGGTCAGACGAAGCAGAATGGAAATGATATCTGAAAGGAAAAGAAACAGAAAACCGTAAAGCATGAATGCCAGCCAGAAGCCTCCGAGAATATTCAGAACATCAGAAAAAACTGTTGAATGCCGTGATTCCAGTATTTTACCGATGATAAAGAAAGAAGACAGCAACAGGAAGACTGAGAAGTACACTGTTTTGTTTTTCTGGAATGCCTGAATAGCCCCGTATCCCTTAAAGTAGATGTAGATATTTGCAAATGAGTATATTGCAAAAACTGTTGTGAAAAAGATAACAAACTGGTGAGTTTTCATTTAATTGTGTATTAGATCCCGAGGCTGGAGTAAAACCTTTGACCTCTCAGATAAAACCTCGAAACAATACTAATGTTCAAAAGGCAGTTGCAGGTTTCTGGCAGAGTCAGGCTTTTTACTGTTTCCCTTTTGGTCCGAAGTGAATTAATGCTTTTGTCAAAATCCTCATGAGCCTTCCTGACTGCAATGAAACTTTCAGGACGGCCCTTCAGCAGGAACATAATTGCGGCAATACCGTCAAGGATTTTTCTAAGAAATATAATCTTTTTGAGTTTGGATTCGGGCAGATTTTTGTAAAGAAGGAATAGATTGTTCCTGAAGTTCAGGTAGATCTTTTTTTCTGTATCATAGGGAAGAGTTCCCCCTCCCGCGTGGTAAATAACCGATTCAGGAATGCAGGCAACGCGGTACCCTGCCAGATGGAACCTCCAGCAAAGATCCACTTCCTCCATGTGGGCAAAGAAATCATCGTCAAATCCTCCGCATTTTTTCCACGCCTCGGATCTGACTATCATGCAGGCGCCTGATGCCCAAAAGATATCAGCAGTGCTGTCATACTGACCTTCATCCTTCTCGACATTATCAAAGATACGGCCTCTGCAGAAGGTATAGCCGAATTTGTCAATATAACCCCCGGCAGCGCCCGCGTATTCAAAATAATCTCTGTTGTTGTACGATTTTATTTTGGGCTGGCAGGCTGCAACGTCAGGATTGCTATCCATGTAATCGGTCAGCGGCCTGAGCCAGCCTTCGGTGACCTCGGCATCTGAATTTAAAAGGACAAAATATTTTGCGGTGATCCGTGACAGGGCAAGATTATAGCCGCCTGCAAATCCATGATTTGTCTCAAGCCTGATCAGACCTGCTGGTCCCATGTTTTCTGCAGCCCATTCCATTGAACCGTCGGTCGACCCATTGTCGGCCAGATATACCATAGTATCATTGCTGCCCGAGAATTTCAATGTTGTTTCCAGAAATTTCTTCAGCCAGCCGATGCCGTTCCAGTTCAGTATGACAACAGCGGTTTTAATCATTGGAAGTTTCTTTTTTGTATTTCCACCTCCTGTGTGTCCAAAGCCAGTATTCAGGCTTGTTTATTATCGTTTTCTCTAGTCTTTTAACGTGAGTGTCGGTGATCAGGTATCCTGGAAGCCCTGAGGTCGTCTCGAACAGAACCTCATAAGCCATTTCGTAATAACCTCGCCTTATCTTCCGGAAGTCTATGAAAACCACTCCCATGTTGTATTTTGATGCAATTTTTTCAAGACCGGGAAAAACAGGTGTCTCCTGGTTCAGGAACCTGGTGTAGTATTCAACCAGTGCAGCCGCCGGAGTCTGGTCTGACATGAATCCGTACATTCCCCTTATACCTTTTTTTCTGTTTTCAACAATCTTTCTGACCTCCACATTGATCAGCTGTTTTTATTGCCCATGAACGACCGGATTATATCCAGGGTTTCATCGTAGATAAATGAGTTTGATGCCAGAGTCTCACTGCCGTCAAGACCGGTCATTTTCCCTGAAAAATCGCTGAATCTGCCTCCGGCCTCTCTGACTAAAAGCATACCGGCAGCAATATCCCATATTTTAAGGTCGTACTCATAGAAGAGGTCATACCTTCCGCAAGCCACGTATGCAAGATCGATGGCAGCTGATCCGAGCCTCCTGACACCCTGGGTGTTCCGGACAAGGTATTTCAGCAGGTCAATGTAAGGGTCGAGCCTGTCAAAAAGGTTGTATGGGAATCCGGTTGCTGCCAGGGCCCCTGATAAATGAGGAACAGGAGATACATTTATTCTTTTCCCGTTTAACCAGGCACCGCCGCCTTTCCAGGCAGTGAATGTTTCATTCCATCCTGCTTCGTGAACCACTCCGGCTATCACTTCATCGTCTTCCATAAGACCGATACTGACCGCAAAGGGATGGACGCCATGCAGAAAATTGGTTGTTCCGTCAAGGGGATCTATTATCCAGTTGAATTTTTTTCCCTTTTTAACTGAAGTTCCTTCCTCAGCTATGAAACCTGCTTCAGGAATCAGCAGAGCAAGTTTCTCAATAAGCATTTTTTCAGAACCTTTGTCC